>DLMG01000412.1 GCA_002479245.1 Verrucomicrobia subdivision 3 bacterium UBA7542
AGATGCCGCGGACGGTCCGGCCCGGTGAGCTTTTGGTTCAGGATTTTTTCCTGCAGGGTCATGATGGCGTGAATCAACGCCTCTGGCCGCGGCGGGCAGCCGGGAATGGACACGTCCACCGGAAGATACCGATCAATGCCCTTGAGGACATTGTAGCCCTGCTTGAACGGACCGCCGGAAATCGCGCACGCGCCCATGGCGATGACGTATTTGGGCTCCGGCATCTGGTTGTAGAGCCGCACCACCAGCGGCGCCATTTTTTTGGTGACCGTCCCGGCCACAATCATCAGGTCGGCCTGCCGGGGCGACGGCCGGAACACCTCCGCGCCAAACCGGGCCAGATCAAACCGGGACATGGACGCCGCGATCATTTCAATGGCACAACACGCCAGACCGAACGTCAGCGGCCACACGGAATTAGCCCGGCCCCAGTTGTACAATTCCTGCAAAGTCGTGGTGTAAATTCCCTGTTTCTGTAGCTCGCTTCTTAACCCTTCATCCACGCCGGAATGGGGGGGTGGAGTGCTGGAGGGTTGGAGCGTTGAACCGTTCGTCATTGTTGCATCACTCCCCTGCTCCGTTCCGGTTTTCATTTCCATGTCAGCACTCCCTTCCGCCACGCCCAAACGAATCCCTCCACCAGCAGCAGGAGAAAAACCACCATGGCCAGAAACGCGCCCACCGGAAGTCCGCCAAAGGAAACGGCAAACGGCAGCAGAAAAATCGTCTCCACGTCGAACACCAGGAAAATGATGGCGTACAGGTAATATTCCGACCGGAAGGAAATCCAGGCGTCGCCCTTGGATTCCAGGCCGCATTCGTAGATGGCGTTCTTGTCCCGGCCCGGTTTTTTGGGCGAAAAGAACCTGGCCCAGGCCCACGCCGCCGCCAGCGGCCCCAGCGCAAACGCCACAGCCACCGCCATCAGCAACACGAGAACTAAATAAGGATTTTGGGATGTTTCCATCGCACGTTCATATATTTTGGGAAGCACCAGCAACGCATCCTACCTCGCAAAAATCGTCGAATGGATCGCGATCAAATCAATTTTGCGGATACTCCCGCCGCACGGCCCGCCACTGCCAGACGCTAATATGGCTGATTAGAAAGTCAAGCACGCGAGGATGCAGGGTTATCTTAAACTCCGTAGCCGCCGACGTCAGTCGGCGCACTCTTTCAGCGAAGGAAATCAGCGCGGACTCACGTCCGCGGCTACAGTTCAGGGAAAACCACCGTCCGATTATGTTCTTCGGTAAATCGGCTTGGGCACGACGACGGCGGGAAACGGTTTGCCGCGGATTTCAATTTCGATCTTCGTGCCGGGCTTCGCAAATTCCGTCGGCACGTAACCCATGCCAATGCCGATGCCGAGCGACGGGCTTTGCGTGCCGCTGGTGACGACGCCGGCGTTCATGCCGTTTACCCAGATTGGATAATGTGGGCGCGGCGGCGCGGATTTCCCGACCATCTTGAACGCGACGAGTTTTTTCTTCGTGCCGTTGGTTTTTTGTTCCGCGAGAACGGAGCCTCCATTGAATTCGCCCTTGTCGAGCGCGACAAAAAATCCGAGTCCGGCCTCGATGGGCGTGGTTTGCTCGTCCAGCTCATGGCCGTAAAGCGGGTAGCAAACCTCCGTGCGCAACGTGTCGCGCGCGCCGAGGCCGCACGGCTTGATGCCAAACACGTGCCCGGCAGTGAGCAGAGCGTCCCAAATGTGCCGGATGGCTTTGTCCGAACCGACGATTTCAAATCCGTCCTCGCCGGTGTAGCCGGTGCGCGAGACCAGAACGCCACCTTTTTCAAAAGGGAATTCGCCGATCTGGTTTTTCTTCAATCCGGTCACGGCTTTGACGCGCATGGCCGAGACGGACGGGCCGGGAATGACAGTGTCTATAAATTCCTTCACGCGCGGGCCTTGCACAGCCACGGCGGCGTATTGGTGCGAGGCGTCGGTAAGATTGAGTTCACCGGTCCCGCAAGGCGGGATTGCGGCCTGCGCCTGCAACCAAGCAACATCCGGCTCGATGCGCGAGGCGTTGAGGATGAGGAAATAAACCCCATCGGAAAGCTGGCAGGCATACAGGTCGTCAATGACGCCGCCGCGCTCGTTGCACATCAAGGTGTATTGGCCCTCGCCAGGCGCGAGCTTGTGGATGTTGTTTGTGAGAACAGAATTCAGAAATTCCGCCGCGCCCGAACCGCTGACGGTGACTTCGCCCATGTGCGAGATGTCGAAGATGCCGGCGGCTTTGCGGACGGCGAGGTGTTCGTCCGTGATGCTGGTATATTGCACCGGCATTTCCCAGCCTCCGAATTCGACGAGTTTGCCGCCGAGTTTCTGGTGCGCGGTAAAAAGTGGTGTGCGTTTAACCATGATTTGAGAATGGGGAATTTAGATTACAGAATGAAGCAACAAATCAACCCGCCAGCCGTTTCAAGACTTCCTGCGCGAGCAGCTCGTAAGCCGCCGCGCCGGAACTGTATTTGTCGTAATGAATGATCGGTTTGCCGAAACTCGGCGCTTCGGCGAGGCGCGTGCTGCGCGGAATCACGGTTTCAAACACGCGCGCGCCGAGCTGATTGCGGACTTCGGTGACGACCTCGTTGGAAAGCTTCGTCCGGCCATCGAACATCGTCATCACGACGCCGAAAATGTCGAGGCGCGGATTGATGCCCGCGTCGCGCAACTGGTTGAGCACGCGGTTCATCATGGAAATGCCTTCGAGCGAGTAATATTCACATTGCAACGGCACGAGCAAACCGTCACTTGCGGCAAAGGCGTTCAGGGAGAGAATGCCCAGCGACGGCGGGCAGTCCACCAGGACCACGTCGAATCGTTGCGATTCCAGCACGGGCCGCAATACGCCGGCAACGCGGAGCAGATGATTTTCCATCCGTGCCAGTTCGAGATCGGCGGCGCACAAATCCACTTCGGACGGCACAACGGCCAGCCGCTCGAAGGCGGTGCTTTTGATTTTGTCGAGCAGGCTGCCTTCACCCAGCAAAACCCGATATGCGCTGGCGCCCTCGGTTTTTTCCAGGCCGAGGCCGCTGGTGGCGTTGGCCTGCGGGTCGAGGTCAAATAAGAGCACGCGCTGGCCCAGCGCGGCGAGGCACGCAGCCAGATTGACGGCAGTGGTTGTCTTGCCCACGCCGCCTTTTTGGTTGGCGACCGCGATGACTTTGGTTGGCACCCGCCTGATTTAATGACAAGCGCGGCGCTGTTTCAAGCGCGCAACGCATTTCAAATCGGATCAGTTGCGGGGAAGTGAAAAGCTAACCGGCTGGGCGAGCGAATTTTGCTGTCCAAAAAGCGAAGCGCCCGGCTGAAGGCTGAACACTGGATCGGTGCTGGAAACGATCCCCATTGGGTCCGTTGACTGCGACAGGGATGGCGTCACGGCGGTGAGCGAAGCGTCGGTCAGCGAAGCGGTGGTCAGCGAAGCGGTGGTGGTGGCGGCCTGTAGAAACGGCTGCGACGTGAGATCCGGGCGTTCTCCATAAATAATTCCGAGAAACAGCAGCAAACAAAGCGCTCCGGCAAACGTGCTCGCAAATACCGGTTTCACATTAAACGCTTGCAACAATTTTCCCAGCCAGGGCTGACCAAACAATTCGTTCAACCAGTTGGCTGATTTTCCGGTGTCGCCGGCGCGGATTCGTTGCAGGACCTGCCTTGAAAAATAGTTGAAATATCCCGGCGGCGGCGTTTCGTATCGTTTGAGAACCAGCAAGCGGCGCAACGACTCGAAGTTATTTTCGTTTTCGTTCATACTTCTTACTTCAAGTAATCGGACAACAACGCCTGTAATTGCTGTCGGGCGTAAAACAGCCGCGATCGAACAGTGCCAATGTTGCAGTCCATAATCTTCGCAATCTCTTCGTGTGATTGGCCCTGCACATCGTGCAGAACAACGACCAATCTATGAGGTTCAGACAACTTCAGCAGCGCCTCGTTCAATTTTTCCTGCAATTCCGTCAAACTGGCGTCGCGGCGCGGTGTTTTGTCCGAAATCAAGGCCATTAAATCCGGGTCGTGCTCGGCTTTGAAGTCCAAGTCGTTCAGGCTCATGTGAGTGCGGTTCTTGCGCTGTTTGAGG
>DLMG01000116.1 GCA_002479245.1 Verrucomicrobia subdivision 3 bacterium UBA7542
GAGGACCTGATTTTTCCGCATCACGAGGACGAAATCGCCCAAAGCGAAGGCGCGACCGGCAAACCGTTTGTCAAACACTGGCTGCACGGCGCGCATCTGCTGGTCGAGGGCAAAAAAATGAGCAAGTCGCTCGGCAATTTTTTCACGCTGCGCGATTTGCTGGCGAAAGGTTTCATCGGTCGCGAAATCCGTTATTTGCTGCTCACCGCGCATTACCGCGAGACGTTCAACTTCACGCTCGAAGGTTTGCAGGGCGCGCGCGCGGCACTGGCGCGGATTGACGAATGCCTTGGCAAGTTGCGAGAAATCGGCTCGTTGGGAGTTCCGCCTTCAGGCGGTTCACCGGTGACGCCGCCTGAAGGCGGAACTCCAAACCTGATGGCGGCCTTCTCCGCCGCGCTCGACGATGATTTGAACATTTCCGCCGCGTGGGGCGCGGTGTTTGAATGGGTACGAGAGACAAACCGCCGTCTGGCGGAAAATTCCCTGGGCGCAACTGACGCCGCTTTCGCGCTGGCCGCGTGGGATAAAGTTGATTCCGTCCTCGGCATCGGCACAAAATCAGGGGCGGAAATTCCCGCTGAAATTCTGGCGCTGGCCGAAGCGCGGACAGCCGCGAAGAAAGTGAAGGATTTCAAACGCGCCGATGCGATCCGCGACGAATTGAAGGCCAAAGGCTGGGTCATCGAAGACACGCCGAAAGGCCCGAAGCTGAAAAAGAATTGAAAAAAACATCGAACATCCAACATCGAACGCCCAACATCCAATTTTCCCGGTCCCGCTTTGCGGGATTGGATGTTGGATGCTCGGCGTTGGATGTTTTCCATTTTCAATGAAAAGCCTGTTCATCACATTTGAAGGCACGGAAGGCTGCGGCAAATCCACGCAGGTGGAGCTGTTGGCCGAACGGCTGCGCGCACTGGGACATCGCGTGCGCGTGTTGCGCGAACCGGGCGGCACACCCATCGGCGAGGAAATCCGCCACACGCTCAAGCACAGCAAGGTGAATGTGACCATGACCTACGAAACCGAATTGCTGTTGATGAATGCCAGCCGGGCGCAACTCGTCCGCGAAACCATCCGTCCCGCCCTGGCCGTCGGCGAAATTGTCGTGTGCGACCGCTTTTACGATTCGACGACGGCGTATCAGGGATACGGGCGCGGGTTGGATCTGGCGCTGGTCAGGAGCGTGATTGACTTTGCCGTCGGTGACACGCGGCCCAACCTGACCCTGCTGCTGCACGTGCCGCCGGAAGTCAGCGCCGAACGCCTGCAGTCGCGTCAATCCACCCTGCCCTTTGTCCGCGACCGGATTGAGGAAGGGGACCGATATTTCTTTGAGCGCGTGGCCCAGGGTTACGAAGCCATCGCCGCCGCCGAACCGAATCGAGTGCGCGTGGTGAGCGGCACGGGCGCAATTGAAGTTGTCTGCGAAAACATCTGGGAACTCGTCCGACCGGTTTTGCCGCGCATCGGACGCTGGTAAACGCGCTTGCTGAATTTTCAGGAGCGAATATTTTTACAACATGATCGAACAAACGATTGGCGAAATTGAGGCGAAAATCCGCGGCGCAGACGCCGTGAACGAAGAACGCAAACGCGAATTGATCCAGTTGCTCGGCACGCTCAAGTCCGAAGTCGGCACGCTGGCGAAAACGCACGATGAACAGGCCCAGAGCATCGCCGGGTTCGCGCAGGTTTCCGCGCACGAAGCCACGCGCACAAAGCAAAATCCGCAATCACTTCACCATTCGCTTCAGGGTTTGCGCTCGTCAGTGGCTGGCTTCGAGAAATCGAATCCCCGGCTCGTCCAAATCGTCAACGCCATCAGCAATATCCTGTCGAACTTGGGAATCTGACCGAATTTATGATTGATGATTTACGATTTACGATTTTCCCCCGTTTCCGCAAGCTGTTAAAAATCATCAATCATCAATCGTAAATCATAAATCAGTCTGCTTGCGGCTCCAAGCATGCAACCGCCGCCATGATTTCGTCGGCGGTTTGCTGGTAGATTTCCTTGAGCCGCGCCCTGGAACAGTTTTTTGCCTCGGCCCGCAATTTTTCAAAACGCATCGGTTCGCCGTATTTCACCGCGACATGAAACGGGCGCGGAAATTTTTGATTCCGCCCATACGCTTCAAAAGTTCCAAAGGTTCGCACCGGAATCACAACGGCATCCGATTTGATGACCGTCAGCCCGATGCCCGAGCGGGCGGGCTGCAACCGGCCATCGCGCGTCCGCGTGCCTTCGGGAAACAAAATAATCGCGCCGCCCGCAAGCAACCGATCTAAAATCGTCTTCAATCCCGCCGCACCGCCGCCATCGCGGTCCACCGGCACGGAATTCCACGACCGCAGCAGCGCGCCGATGCCCGGAAAGCGAAACAAACTTTCGCGCGCGAGGTAATTGATCGGACGGCGCAATCCCGAACCGACCAGCGGCGGGTCCAGAAAACTCGCGTGGTTTGAGGCAAGAATGACCGGGCCGGTTTGCGGCACCCGCTCCGCATTGAAGACGCGCCAGCGGAAATAAAACCGGTACAGCGCTCGAAAACCGATCCAGCCGAGGCGATAGGAGAAATTCATTTTGCGGCCAGCCTTTTGCGGATCTCTTCAAGAATCGCCGTGCTGGTTTGTTCCGAAGTCATGCTCGAATTATTAATGACCTTGGCGCCCAGCCCGATCATCAACGGCGCCGTTGCGCGCTGACTGTCGCGCTGGTCGCGCGCCGCGAGATTTTCCTGGACGCCATCGGCGGCGCGGCGGCGCGAGCGTTCCTCCAGCTTCGCGTCGAGATAAAATTTGAAATTGGTTTCGGGAAAAACATTCGTCCCGATGTCGCGCCCTTCCATGACGAGATTGCCGAATTGGACGCACTCACGCTGGCGTTTGACCATCCATTTGCGCACCCGGGGAATCGCCGCGACGTGCGGCACGGCGGCGGCGGTTTCGGGTGTGCGAATTTCCTTTTCGGGGAAATAATCTTCAACGCGCAGGCGAACCGCGCGAAGACCGCCGGCATTCGCGCATTCCAATTTCGTTTTCCATTTGCGGCACGCAGCGGCGACGGCCCTGGCGTTCTGCACGTCAATCCGGCTTTTCAGGCAATACCACGCCAGCGTGCGATACATTGCGCCGGTATCCACATAAACGTAGCCGAGCGCCCTGGCCACGAGCTTGGCGTTCGTGCTCTTGCCACTCGCACTCGTGCCGTCAATGGCAATGATAATCGGTTGTTTCATTCTTCGTAGCTGCGTCTCGGCAGAGCGCAGCAAATATATTCAGTCGGCGGCGCTCTGCCGAGACGCCGCTACGGAAATCAATCCGCAAACAATTCCTCTTCCTTCAACTTCCGCCCCGTCTTGGCATCCAAAATCGTTGCGCCCAGGCCTTTCGGCGGTGGCGCGGCCAGTTTCTGGAAAAAATTCTGAAACGTCTTTTTCACGCACGCGGGATTCTTGATTTTGATGCCGGGAACTTTCAATCCCAGAATCGCAAAACACATCGCCATGCGATGGTCATTGTAAGTCTCGATCTCCGCGCCGTGAAGTTTGGAAGGATAAACCGTCAGCGTGTCGCCTTCCTCGACCACCTTCGCTCCGCACTTCGTCAATTCCGTCCGCAACGCGACCACGCGCTCGCATTCCTGCACGCGCAGGCGGCCCAGATTTGTAAATTGCACTTTCTTGGACCCAACGGGCGTCAACACAATCACCGTCATAATGCTGTCCGCCAAATCGTAAACTCTGGAAATCACTGACGGAGGCTCAGATTGACCTTTAATAAACAGCGTGAAATCAGCATCCAACTGCCAACCACTATCCGGCCAGCCTAAAACAGTTACCCGGCTCTTATCGAGAAGCGATCCAAAAGATTCCCCCTTCGGCATCTCTTGTCCAGACCAAGAGGACTTAAAGGCAGTCTCAAGGTCATTTCGCCAAAGCAGCCAACCTGCCCCCCAAAAATAACTCCCGCTCGACGCATCCGGCTCGATTTGAAATTGCCCGCCACGATGTGGAAACACCTTGATCATTTTTGAAGTCATCTCCACATAAGACGATTCCTCTGCGTTCTTACCATAAGCTTCGACTTTCCAACCGCCATACTTTGCACATAGCAAGAGTGCCGAAGCAAACTGTGAACTTTCCTTGACGCTCACGGTGCAATGACCGGTAGGGACGCGTTCCACCGCGTCCCCATTTTCTTTTTTGGAATTGGAAAAGCTTTGATCAGGGACGCGGTGGAACGCGTCCCTACCGTAAATCACCGCCGGCAATTTGTCATTCCCGTTTTCGGATTCAACGTGATAACCCAGCTCCCGCAGTGCGTTAAAAAGCGACGCCTGAGGGCGTTCGTGCATTCGTGGCACGCCGTGCAGACGGTAAACACCCTTGCCCAGACAAACCAGCACTGCCAGGAACCGCGCCGCCGTTCCGGCATTGCCCACAAACAGTTCCAAGGGATTTTCCGCCGTGCCGCCGCCGGGGACTTTCCCGCCTTGCCCATAAACCGTAATGGTGCGATTGCAAACTTCATCCGGGTCGGGCGCGACATTCACCATGAAGCCAAGTTCCTGCAAACACTCGACCATGATTTG
>DLMG01000222.1 GCA_002479245.1 Verrucomicrobia subdivision 3 bacterium UBA7542
TTCATCAAGCGCCGTGGCCAGCGTGAACCGCTCCAGCACATCACCGGCTCGACTTCGTTCTGCGGACTGGAAATCGCGGTCAACCGCCATGCGCTCGTTCCCCGGCCCGAAACCGAATTGCTGGCGGAGTCGGGATGGGAGTTTTTGTCGAAACTCGAACAATCCCCTCACCTGGCCGGAGGCCACCCTCTCCCCGCCCGGCGGGGAGAGGGACGGGGCGAGGGGTACGTGGCTTTGGATTTCGGTACAGGAACCGGCTGCATCGCCATCGCACTCGCGGTAAAATGTCCGTCCGCAAAAGTCGTGGCGGCGGACGTTTCAGTGGAGGCACTCGCGTTGGCCAAAGAAAACGCCACGCGAAACAACGTCGCCGACCGGATTGAATTTGTCCAAGGCAATGGTTTTGCGGCACTGCAAAACGTAGGACAGGCGTCTTGCCTGTCTCCATCTGAAAAGAAAAAGTTAGAGACAGGCGGGACGCCTGTCCTACATTTCGATCTCATCATCAGCAACCCGCCTTACATTCCATCCGCCGAAATCGCCACGCTCCAGCCGGAAGTGCGCGATTTTGACCCGCGCGCGGCGCTGGACGGCGGTGCGGACGGCCTGGATTTTTACCGGAAGCTGGCAATGGAGGCGAAACCGTTTTTGAAACCGGGCGGGAAAATCATGCTGGAATTTGGCGACGGCCAGGCCGACGCCATCCGGAATATTTTTGAGACCGAAAAGTGGATTGTCGAAGCGGTGAAGGAGGATTACAGTCACCGGCAACGAATATTGATTGCGAAGCTTGATTAACGTGCTGCCGACATCTTGTCGGCAGAACAAACATAAAGTGAACTTCCGGCAGGATGCCGGAAGCACGTTTGAAATTTCTCATGGAAAGTTTTTTGATCAAAGGCGGCGTGCCATTGCACGGTGAGGTGACCATCAGCGGCAGCAAAAACGCCGCGCTGCCCATCATGGCGGCGGCGTTGCTGACCGGCGAGCCGTGCATCATCCGGGGCGTGCCGGATTTGAGCGACACGCGCTTCATGGCGCAGATTCTCGAGTCGCTCGGCGCGACGGTTAAGTTCGAGCGCGGCACGCTGACGGTCCGCGCGCAAAAAGTCCGCGGCTATGCCGATTACGAACTCGTCCGCAAGATGCGCGGCTCGATTTGCATCATGGGGCCGCTGCTGGGCCGTCTGAAAAAAGCGCGCGTGTCGCTGCCCGGCGGCTGCATCATCGGCGCACGCCCCATCAACCTGCATTTGAAAGGTTTTGAGGCGCTCGGCGCGAAAATCACGATTGAAGGCGGTTATGTCAGCGCCGCGGCGAGACAACTCACCGGCGTGCCGATGTTTCTCGGCGGACGAGCGGGCTCGACCGTGCTGGGCACGGCGAATGTGATGATGGCGGCGACGCTGGCCGAAGGCGTGACGGTCATCGAAAGCGCGGCGTGCGAACCGGAAGTAGTGGACCTGGCCAATTTCCTGAATGCGATGGGCGCAAAAATTTCGGGCGCCGGCAGCCCAACGATTACGATCACCGGCGTCAAAAAGCTGCACGGCGCGAAGCACGAAGTCATTCCCGACCGGATTGAAGCGGCAACTTACGCGATTGCCGCCGCCGCAACAAACGGCGAAGTCACCCTCAAGGGCGCGCGCGCCGAACACCTGCGCGCGGTGATAGACAAATTGAATGAATCGGGCGTGGCGGTCGAGCGGCGCGGCGCCAATCTGCTCGTACATCGCAAAGGCCAGCTCAAATCGGCGGACGTGACCACGCTGCCCTATTCCGGTTTTCCAACGGACGTGCAGGCGCAAATGATGTCGCTGTTCGCGCTCGCGCCCGGCATCAGCATCATCACGGAGCGGATTTTTGAGTCGCGTTTCATGCACGTGAGCGAGCTGGCGCGGCTGGGCGCGGACATCGAGATTGAGGGACCGAGCGCCATTGTCAAAGGCGGCAGACCGTTGAGCGGCGCGCCGGTGATGGCGAGCGACCTGCGCGCGTCGGCGGCGCTGGTGATTGCCGGTCTGGCGGCCAAAGGCGCAACGCAGGTCAATCGCATTTACCATCTGGATCGCGGCTACGAAAGCATGGACGCGAAGCTGCGCAAGCTGGGCGCGCGGATTGAGCGCGTCGAGGAAAAATGAATTCTACAGGCTGCAAAATACTTGGGATTGATCCCTTTTTATAAAATTACTGACAAACAGAAAATAACATGAACCGACTAAATTATTTTAATCCTTACCAATCGAAAACGGGCGAACACGAAGACCAACTTACAGGGGCATATCTTGTTTTGCTGAAACAAAATCCATTCTTGCGGAAAAGATCAAAGAAGGTTTGAAAGTTGTGGGACGTGACGGACACGATTTTTTGAAAAAACTTTGAAAGGTGTAAAAGCGCGCGTGATTTCAGAAGGAATTGAAATGGTTTCCCGGAAACAAAAGGGCGCGGCGGGAAGCCGTTTTTATTCCAGCCCAATGATCTGGTGGAATATTTCATAGACCACGCTGCGGCGTTCGGCAAAGACAACTTTGAAGAGCGGGGCGGTGCCGCCAGTTTCGTGTTTGAGAATCAGGCGGCAGTTTTCCACGCGCACTTTGTAGAATCCCTCCAGTTCATCCTCCAGCGGTTCGGGGAAGGCGGCACCGCGTTCAATGTCGTGGATGGCTGTGCGGAGGCTCTTGCGCGCGTCTGGCGATTGGCGGCGGATAAAGGCGAGCGGCTGTTCTTCGATGATGACTTCAATCTTCATCAAGCACGCTGATGGGATGGTATTTTCCTTTGCCAGCCTTGGCTTGATTGATGGCTTTCATGGCCGCCGGGTTGGACAGAATCTCCATTTGCTCCAGCAAATCCGCCATCCGCTTCCGTGGCACGATGAAGGCGACGACTTCGCCATTCCGGGTGATGGCGGACGTTTTGCCACTCCGGCACAGCGCGGGGAACTGCGCCTGCCCTTTGGTGATGGTCAATGTATTCTTCATACAGATTCTACATAGACCATTTTTTGTTTTCCGGCAAGTTTTTTGATCGAAATTTTCCGGCACATAAATGAGTCCCGAGTATTTACAGCCGATGGTGTACCGGAAACAAAAAGGCGCGGCGGGAAGCCGAAGCCGCCCGGTTGGCCGTCATTTGAATTTTGCGAGCCAGCGCCGGTCGGTGGCGTTTAATTCGGGGAAAATCTTCAGGCTTTCGGCGTGGGCCACGGCGCGGCATCCACTGTTGCCGTCGAAGCTCAAAAACCAGCGGCAGCCAAACCTCTTGGCCGCCGCCACATGGAGCAAATCCAGCGTGCCAACGTTGCAGCGCGGCGCATACTTGCGGAAAATTTCATCCGCCAGCGCGGTCATCTGCGCGAACGTGTAGCCGCAATCCACAAACAGCCGGGCGCGCAGGTCGGATTCCAGCGCGCCAAACCGGTCTCCCGCCCGCCAGAAATTACAGCGGCATTCCGCCAGCACCGCCTCGCTGATGACGATGGTCTGCGGGGCTGTAAAACCGCGCCAGCGTTGCACCGCCGCATGGTCGCGCGTCTGGTAGTAGGTGGAAAAAAGCCAGTTGGTGTCCGCAAAGGCTATTCGGGTCTCAAGCATAAATCATAAACCGCGTCCGAAACCGGCGGCGCGGGACGCTCCAAAATCTCCCGCCAGTCGCGCGGCGGACGCCCGCTGATTTCACGCTGGATCAAGTTGTTCAACCCCTGCGAGACGTTGCCAAACCGCCGCCGCAATTCCCGCTTGGAATGAACCGAACGAAAGCTGATGGTTTCAGTCTTTGTCATACAAGAAAAGTAATACGTCCGCACCCAACCGTCAAATGAAAAAGCCCGCGCCGACAGGCCTGGGAGCGCTGGCGTCCCGCCGGCGTGTTTTGTTGGAGTTCACGCTTTAGCAGACGGTTAAAGAAGTAGGTGACGACGTAAGGAGTCTCTACCTTGCCCTTCAGAAACCGAAGAGATTTGAGACTCGTCACCGGTCTTCGCGCCGGACGCTACGCCCCGGCAGGCCTCGTCTCCTACAAAGAAAGAGATTTTTAACGGGCTGTTAGCGTGCCCCTGGGAACAAGCTAAAGCTTGAACTCCAACTCGGCGCCGGGACGGCGGCGCTCCCAGGATTGTCCTCCGCCTTCCAATCTCCCGTCTGCCAACCGCTAAAGGCGTCCCGAGTATTTACAGCCGATGGTTTCCCGGAAACAAAAAGGCGCGGCGAGAAGCCGCTGGCGCGAGCGTCAGATATTTCGCTCGTGCCAACGGCTCCCCGCACACGCCCGTCTTCGCGGCCGAACCGCTTCGACGCGGCAGGCCTGTGTCCCCATTTCAAGCTGGCGCGGTTTCATACGGCGAGCAGTTCGCGGCTGCTCTCGAAAATGCGCGCCTGGCGTTCAGCCTGGCGGAGGGCAGTCAGGGTTATTTCCTCGAACAGCACCGGAAACACCAGCAAGGGGTAAAGTGTCGCCCATGCCAGCGCCGCCGCGTCGTTGGCCGCGCGCCGCAACGGAGGGTTCAATTCCGGCGTCGGCGCCTCGGCCAGTTGCCGCGCGAGCAAACGGCTTTTGAGCCGTTCGAACTCGGTTTCCTGCGTGGCGCGAAACGGCGCCGGCGGAGCCGGTCGCAGCTCGAACCGCATTTCGGGGCCGAACCTGGCCGGCACCCGCCTGCGTGGCCGAAGCCACTCCGGCGCGGCGAAGGCCCGTGTTTCATTTTTGTTCATG
>DLMG01000017.1 GCA_002479245.1 Verrucomicrobia subdivision 3 bacterium UBA7542
GGGAACCTGACGCGGGATCAAGTGCGGGACATTTTTACCGGAGCGGTCATAAACTGGAAAGAGGTGGGCGGGCCGGATGCGCCGATTCATTTGTGCAGCCGCGATGAAATTTCAGGGACCTATCTGGGCTTCCGGGAATTGGCGATGGAAAACAAGCCTTATGCCTTGGGCCTGAAAGCGTTCACCAATTACCTGGGAATCATCCAGAAGGTGGCTCAAGATGTGAACGGAATTGGTTATGCCAGCATTGATCTGGTCGGCAAGGACGGCGTCAAGGCCGTGTCAATCGGAGGCGTGGCCCCCACCATCGCGTCGGTGAATGGAGGTCAATATCCTTACGCGCGTGTGCTCCACCTTTACACCGACACGACGAAGGAATCATCGACGACACGGGATTTTGTCCAGTTTGTCCAGTCAAAGCGCGGGCAGGAAATTCTGACTCTAATGGGCTTTGTGCCTCGTCCTTGATATGGTTAAAGCAGGACGGAAGACGATATAGAAGGACGGACGCGAACTCCAAGGGGTTGGCTTTACGGTCTCCTCCAACCGGGGGATAGTGTCGAGACACAGTTTGGATTGATGGTTGACACTCTCTATCAGTGGTACAAGAAGTACGGCGACGCTTGCGAGGAGTTCAGTGTTGGCTTTGTCGGCTCACCAGAAGAGCACGAGGCGCTGATGACTTGTCTGCTCGCGCCATTCAGCAGGAGGAGCCCTTGCGTCCACTGTTTGTTCGACTCGGCCAGGTGGCGGTTGCCTTTGTTTCACGTGATGGGACAGTCATGAAGGAATCCAATTTGAAAATTGAAGCCGTTGCCTGGCACGAAGCGGCTCAACCACGCCGTGGCGTGCTGCCCGGCATCACGCGTTCGGTGGTGCTGGAAATCTGCCAGACGCTTGGCCTGCCGACGAACAAACGTGTCATCAAACCCGAGGCGCTGCGGAATTCCGAGGGCATTTTCATCACCCAGAGCGCGCTCGGCATCGTGCCGGTGACGACGCTGGACGGCGAACCGGTCGCGCCGCCGCCGTTGCTGGACCCGGTTTTGCGCGCCTATCACGAAATGCTTGCCAAGCCGTAAGCCCGCCGCTAATGGTTAATCATCTGGATTAGTTGTCATCAAATCGTTTTTGGCCCCGTTGAAATCGGTCGGGCCGGCGCTATTTTGAGGTGGAAACCGCGATGACGCATGTGGCGCCCGCCACCGGTTTGAAAATGAAAGGCCGTTATGATCGCCAATGCCAGCGCTGAACAATGTTTGTCTTTCATCCATAGCCAGCTCCAAACCCCGGACGAACACGGGGAATTCGCGAAAAAAAGTGTCCGCCGGGCAGTGACAATCTCACGGCAAACGGGTTCCGGGGCATTCGTCGTCGCCGAAAAGCTCGCTCATTATCTGCAACATCATTCATCCGGGGATGCCTGTCCGTGGACGGTGTTCGACCGCAACCTGATGGACAAGGTGCTGGAAGATCACAATCTACCGACCCGCCTCGCCAAATTCCTGCCCGAAGACCGGGTGTCGCAAATTGAGGACATCCTGGCCGATGTGTTTGAGGTGCATCCGCCGGCGCAAACCGTTATCGAACAAACCATCGAGACCATTCTCAAGCTGGCCGGGTTGGGCAACGTGATCCTCATCGGCCGCGGCAGCCCGGTGATCACGGCCAAGCTGTCGTACGTGCTCCGCGTCCGCCTGACCGCCCCGCTGGAAAAGCGCGTTGAACATGTCTGCCAGTTCTACCACCTGACCGAGACCGAAGCGCACAAGTTCTGCCTGAGCCAGGATCGGGGCCGGGAACGTTATCACAAAAAGTATTTCAACGCCGATATCAACGACCCGTTGCTTTACCACCTTATCATCAACACCGGTCTGGTCAATTTCGATGACGCCGCGAAGCTGATCGGCGACGCGGTTCTGAACTTGCACTGAGGCCGACTTCGGTCTTGGGTCGCCGTCCGGCCTGTGGCTTAATCTCCATGTGCGCCGCAATTACAATTCTTCGTCGTTCCGTCCGCATCGCAAAAGGGGCGGCGGCTGGCGCTGGTTGTTGGTGCTGGCTGTGCTCGCGGTCGCGGCATGGTTTTGGTGGCGCCACGAGCATCCAACCAAAATCGTCCGCCCGCCGGTGAAGGCCGTGGCGCCGCGCCTGCGGCCATTTGTCGTTGCCCCCGAATCGCCGGCCAGTTTTCCGCGTCCGGTGCGCGATGTGTTTGAAGCGCAGGTGGCATTGGCGCGCCGGGCGATTTCATCGGGTTCCATTGACGCCGCGCTCGGCTCGCAAACGCGCCGGGCAATTTCCATTTTTCAGGAAACCCAACATTTGCCGGTGACCGGCGCGCTCAATGCGGACACGCGCGCCCGGCTCATGCTCAATGCGCCGCTGATGACGACTTATGTGGTCACGACCAACGACCTTGCGCGGCTGCAGCCGCTCGGCAAAACGTGGCTCGCCAAGTCGCAGCAAACGGCGCTGGAATACGAAACGGAACTGGAGCTCGTCGCGGAAAAAAGCCATTCGCATCCTGAATTGATCCGGCGGCTGAACCTGAACGTCAACTGGAGCAACATCACGGCGGGGACGGTTTTGCAGGTTCCCGACGTGGATTATCCGGCGGCATCGAACAAGGCGGCGTTCGCCGTCATCCATCTGGCAGACAAGGTTTTGGAAGCCTTCGACGTGGAAACGAACCTGCTCGCGCATTTCCCGTGCAGCATTGCGGCGAACGTCGAGAAACGGCCGGTGGGCGAGTTGCACGTGATCGTCGTGGTGCCGAACCCGGATTACACGTTCGACCCGGACTTGTTTCCCGAATCGCCTGAGGCGCAGCAATTGAAGACGAAACTGAAGCTGCCGCCCGGCCCGAACAATCCGGTCGGCGTGGCGTGGATTGGCCTGGACAAGACCGGCTACGGCATTCACGGCACGCCGGTTCCCGAACAGGTTGGGCGGACGGAATCGCACGGTTGCTTCCGGCTGGCGAATTGGGACGCGGAATACCTGTCGAAGCTGGTGTGGGTGGGGATGCCGGTGCTGGTCGAGCCGTGAGGCATGACTTCCTCCTCCTGGGAGCGCCGGCGTCTCGCCGGCAAGTGGTTCAGTCTGCCGCAAGACGCCAAGCCGGCGGGATGCCGGCGCTCCCAGGAACCTGATTCCAAAAAGACGGCCAAATTATCATTGCCGGGTGGCTGGCTTTGGCCTAATTGTTTGGCAAATTCAACAAAGGATATTTATGGCCATCGGAATTGGACTGATTATCGCCTTAGTGGTGCTGGTTTGCGCGCTGGGACTCATTGCTTTTGTCATCGGCGTTTATAACAAACTCGTCACGATGCGCAACCGCTACAAAAATGCCTACGCGCAAATTGACGTGCAGCTCAAGCGCCGCTACGACCTGATCCCGAACCTGGTCGAGATTGCCAAGGGCTACATCAAGCACGAACGCGAGACGCTGGAAAATGTCACCAAGGCGCGCAACATCGCCTACGCCGCCTCGCAGGCCGCCGCCGCCAATCCGGGCGACGCCAGTGCCATGAAAAATCTCGTCTCCGCCGAAAGCGGCCTGGCCGGCACGTTGAGCCGCCTGATGATGGTTTCCGAACAATACCCCGATTTGAAGGCCAACCAGAATATGATGCAACTCACCGAGGAACTGACCTCCACGGAAAACAAAATCTCCTTCGCGCGGCAGGCTTACAACGACTCCGTCATGGTTTATAACACCGACCGCGAAGTGTTTCCGAGCAACCTCATCGCCGGCATGTTCAACTTCGGCCCGGCGGAACTGTTTGTCGTTGACAAGCCGGAGCAGAAGGATGCGCCCAAAGTCTCCTTTTAGTAAATCACATGTAGCAGCCGACGTGAGGAGGCTCGAATTTATTTACGATATTGGATTTACGATTGACGAGTCTCGCTACCATCCAGGCACATCACGTAAATCGGAAAGAGTGAGCCTCGTTACCTCGGCTGCTACAAAAAATTCAAATGGACTTCTTCGAGCGACAGGACAAAGCCAGAAAAAAGACCAAACTACTCGTTTTTTATTTCATCCTCGCGGTTGCGGCGCTCATCGTCGCCGTGTATTTCGCCGCGTTGCTGATTTTTTCCGGCGTTCAGGCGCAACAGCATCGTAATTTCGGCGAATCGCCGCAGTTCGCGCTTTGGAATCCGCAACTGTTTCTTGGCGTCGCCGGCGGTGTGCTGGCGGTCGTTCTCATCGGCAGCGGTTACAAGACCGTGGCGCTTGCCCAGGGCGGCAGCGCGGTTTCGGAAATGATGGGCGCGCGGCTCGTCAGCCCGAACACGAATGATCCCGACGAACGCAAACTGCTCAATGTCGTCGAGGAAATGGCCATCGCCTCCGGCGTCCCCGTGCCGCACGTCTATGTCATGGACGAGGAGGACGGCATCAACGCCTTCGCCGCCGGCCACAAACCCGGCGACGCGACCATCACCGTGACGCGCGGCTGCGTAAAAATTTTGTCACGCGACGAATTACAGGGCGTCATCGGCCACGAATTCAGCCACATTTTGAACGGCGACATGCGGCTGAACCTCCGGCTTATGGGCATCATCTTTGGCATCCTTTGCCTCGCCATCATCGGACGGGTTCTTTTGCAAACGGCGCGCGTCGGCGGGCGCGGGCGCGGACAAAATCCGTTGCCCCTGCTCGGTTTGTTGCTGCTCGTCATCGGCTACATCGGCGTTTTTTTTGGACGCCTCATTCAGGCCGCTGTCAGCCGCCAGCGTGAATTTCTCGCCGACGCCTCGTCCGTCCAATTCACGCGCAATCCGGGAGGCATCACCGGCGCGCTGAAAAAAATCGGCGGCCTGGGCGAAACGGGTTCGCGCCTCAGCCACGCGCACGCCGAGGAACTTTCTCACATGTTTTTTGGAAACGGCGTCAGCGAACCGTTCATCGGCCTGCTTGAAACCCATCCGCCACTCGCGGAACGCATCCGTGTTTTTGACCCGAATTTCGATGGAAAATTTCCCTACGTTCGTTACGACGGACGCGACCGGCCGCCTGAAGAAATTTCAAAACTGAAACGCCCGCCAATGCCGAACCTTTTCGGCACGATGCTGGGCGGCGCGATCCTCGCTTCGGGCGACGCGGAAAAACCACCGGTCATCAGATCGCATTCCGTCCTGCCAAGTCTGGGCAATCCCACGCCGCTGCATCTCAAATACGCCGGGCAACTGCGCGATTCGCTGCCCGACAACGTAAAAGCCGCCGCGCGCGAACCGCTGGATGCCGTTGCACTGATTTACGCGATGCTGCTCAGTCCGGACGAAACGGTGCGCATGACGCAACTCGCCGAACTGGCCAAACGGATTGATCCGGCAATTCAGGAAAAAACCATTGCGTTGTTTCCCGATGTTTTGACCGCCGCGACGCACGCGCATTTGCCGATCATCAATCTCGCGTTGGGCGCGTTGCGGCAGTTGCGCGCGGAGCAGTTTAATCAATTTTCGCAGACACTCCAATGGCTCATCGAAAGCGACGGCAAGATCGAGCTGTTTGAATTCGTGCTGCAAAAAATTGTTCTCCGCCATCTCACGCCGCAATTCACCGGGGCGCGTCCGCCGGTCGCCCAATACTACACGCTCAAGCCGCTCGTGCCGGATTGCGCCGTCGTGCTGTCGGCGCTCGCCAACGTCGGCAGCAGCGATGCCGGCGAAATCGAAAAGGCCTTTGAAACCGGGGCGCCGTATCTGCGCGCGCCCAACGACGGCGATCTGACGCTGCTGCCACGCGAACAATGCGGCGTGGACCAGATTGACGCCGCGCTCAACCGCCTGGCGCTGGCCGTGCCGACCATCAAAAAGAATTTGATTGAAGCCTGCGTCCATACGGTCGGCGCCGATGGCGTGATGACAGAAAGCGAGGCCGAACTGCTCCGGGCCGTCGCCGACACGCTGGATTGCCCCATCCCGCCGTTCGTCCAGACGGAATAGTCGAACAATGGGTGGAACAAAAGCGGCGGAGGGCCGCCGCACTCCAAAACCTGTCGGACACTTCGACGATTTTAAAGTAACGCGAGGCGTCTTGGACTGCGCCAGTCCTCTGGCGCTTTTGATCGGCGTGTCCCGCCTGTATTTTATTCCACTTCCAAGACCACCACCGACCTTGCCGGCAGGGTGGTGACGAATCCGTTGTCCGTAACCTTGAAGGCGTTGAACTCGGCGGGCTTCACCGCGTCAGGTTGGTCGAAGGTGTTGTGCGCGTTCATTTCCGGCGCGGTCAGGATGCGGCCGGAAATTTTCCGCGCCCTGGCGCCCTGCAATTCGCACGGGACTTCAACGGATTGGTTGGGATTCAGATTGCACAGCGTGACGTGGATTTTACCCGTCTGGTCGCGCGAGGCCGAGGCGCTAACTGCCGGAATTGTTTTGCCGTCGAAGGCATAATCCACGCTTTGCAGTTCGCTGGGCAGCAGCGTGGCGTCGTGGTGGACGGTGTCCATTTCAAACACCCAATAGCTCGGCGTGACGGTCATCTTTTCGTTGTCAGTGAGGATCATCGCCTGGAGCACGTTGATCATCTGGGCGATGTTCGCCATCTTCACGCGGTCGGCGTGATTATTGAAGATGTTCAACGTGACGCCGGCCACCAGCGCGTCGCGCAGCGTGTTTTGCTGGTAAAGGAAGCCGGGGTTGCTTCCCGGCTCGACGTCGTACCACGCGCCCCATTCGTCCACGATCAGGCCGACTTTTTTCTGGGGGTCATATTTGTCCATGATGGCGGAATGTTTGGTGACGAGTTCATCCATGACCAGCGCGCGCCGGAACGTGTTGAACCATTCCGTCTCGTCGAATTTGGTGGCGGAACCCTTGTGCGACCAGTTGCTCGTGGGCAGGGTGTAATAATGCAACGAATAGCCGTTCATCGCCTGCCCCCCATGTTTCAGTCCGTCCGCGTTCTGCTTCATCAACACTTCGGTCCAGTGGTAATCGGACTCCAGCCCGCCGCTCGCGACGCGGTAGATGTTGTTGCCAGGGTAGTTTTTCACGAAGGTGTTGTAACGGCTGAAATTGTTGGCATAGAACTCCGCCGTCATGTTGCCACCGCAACCCCAGCTTTCGTTGCCGACGGCGAAGTAGGGCACTTTCCACGGCTGTTCGCAACCGTTTTGCCGGCGCAGATTGGCCATCGGTGAATCCGCATCGGAGGTCATGTATTCGACCCACTCCATCATTTCCTGCACCGTGCCGCTGCCGACGTTGCCGCAGATGTAAGGGGCCGCCCCAATCTGATTGCAAAAATCCATGAACTCATGCGTGCCAAAATGATTGTTTTCCGTCACGCCGCCCCAATGGGTGTTGATCATGGACGGACGGTTGGTGGGCGTGCCGATGCCGTCCATCCAGTGGTATTCATCAGCGAAACAGCCACCCGGCCAGCGCACCACCGGCACCTGGATTTTCTTCAGCGCGGCGACGATATCGTTGCGGATGCCGCGGGTGTTGGGAATGGGGCTGTCCTCGCCCACCCAGATGCCGCCGTAGATGCAATGGCCGAGATGCTCGGAAAACTGGCCGTAAATGTTCCGGCTGATTTCCGCGCCCGGCTGGTCCGCGTGAATGACGAGCCGGTTGGTTTTCACAACGGCAGGAGGCGGCTTCGGGCTGACAGGTGGCTTCGGGCTTTGAGCAACCGGATGCTTGGGACTGGCGCAACCCGCCAAAAGACCGAGGAAAAAGATGCTGACAACAGGGATGACAAGAAAAGGTCTCACGTTCATGGCGGTAATTCAAAACGAGATTAAGCCAAACGCAAGTATTCTTTTGAGCAAGGCAACCCCCCCCAATTACCGGACATCAGCCGGAACTGGCCTTACTCAAAACGCGCGGGTTGTCCAGTGGTGGCCAGCACTGCGTGCCAGATGGAGCCGTTGGGATCCACACGCTTTTCCTGTTTCGCCAGCATTTCAATGGGCACATGGATGAAGTGGTCATGCAGCAACCCAATCACCAGCCCGGTCTTGCCCGCCATCGCGGCATGCACGGCATGGCGGGCATATTGGTCGCATAGGATCGCGTCTTCCGCATCGGCGGGCACGCTCCGGATGATGTAGCTCGGTTCCAGGTAACGCATCACCACGGGAATTTTTTCTGCCCGGAAGTAAGACTCGATCTTTTCGCGGAGGAACGGGCCGATGTCCCTGAGTTTGACGTTCCCCGAAGCGTCACGTTCCGCGCCTTTGTTTTCCAGCAGGTCCTGTCCGGTGCCTTCAGCCACCACGATGACTGCGTGTGCCCGTTTCAACGTGCGTTTCTTCAGCGCGTTGAGAAACCCGCCTTCGCCTTCCAGCTTGAACGGAATTTCCGGGATCAGACAAAAGTTCACCTCCTGGCTGGACACCGTGGCTTCCGCGGCGATGAACCCGGCGTGCCGTCCCATCAATTTTACCAGGGCGATGCCGTTCTGGACGCTGTGAACCTCCGTGTGGGCGCAGGTAATGACCCGGGTCGCTTCCTGCACCGCTGTCTGGTAACCAAACGTGCGTGAAACATACGGCACGTCGTTGTCAACGGTCTTCGGAATGCCCACGACCGCCAGCACATGACCGCGCTTTTGTGCCTCCTGAAAAAGCTTATAACCACCGTGTTGCGTGCCGTCGCCGCCGACGACGAACAGGATGTTCACATCGCGTTTGATGAGATTGTCCACCGCTCGGCTGATGTCCACCGGGCCGCGCGATGTGCCGAGGACCGTGCCGCCTTCCTTGTGGATGTCGTCCACGAGGTCGGGGTTGAGCACGATTGGCTCCAATCCGCTCGCCGGATCAAGTCCGTGATAACCATCGCGGAAGCCCAGCACTTGTTTCACGCCGTAGGTATGGTGCAGTTCCAAGAAGGCGGAGCGGATGACGGTATTCATGCCGGGACAAAGTCCACCGCAGGTGACAATGCCGGCACGAGTGTCTTTGGGATCGAAGAAAAGTTTTTCGCGCGGGCCGGCCATCTCGAAAAGTAGTTCCTCCGGTGGCGTGACGCCCGGCGTCCGCACAATTTGCAACGGTATGTGTGCCTCGTCACTGACTGAGTGTCGAATCGGCGACGCGAAGCGGCCCGGGCCGAGCAAGGTGATGTTCGTTGAGCTATTCACGCACCGTTGCCTGTAATTGTGACTTGAACGCCTCCACAATTTTCGTGTGCAGCGTTGCCTGTTGTCCACAACCAAATCTTGACGGCAGAACTTTCATTCGTCCGCAGTATTTGCGGCCTGGTTGCCAAGCAACTCCTGGGCGGCACGAACAAATCCATTTTGGCCGATTGCCTTGCCCGGGGTGATGTTTTCCTCCAGTTCCTGCGACCTAAAACGGTATTCCATATCCCGGTCTTGTTCGCTGGCTTGCGCCGCCTGCTTTTCAACTTGTGCCTTGCTGGCCGGCAACGGATAAAGACTTTCGGGCTTGGCCGGGCGCTTCCCGGCGGCGATGGCAACATTGCTCCAGAGCGCGGCCAGATCGGAGACATTCTCAAACGACGGATGGGTGTGCCGGCCCAGCGGATCCAGTCGAAGCAGATTGAAAACCACGGCGTCGCGTTCCGGCGCGGGTTGGAAAACATGAGAACTGATGCCTTCGATTTTGACCCAGGCATTGAGATAATCCGGATCCAGTCTGACCGCCGCGTGATAATTGGTCAGCGCCTCCGGATAACGCCCTTCATCTTCCCGCAGATAGCCGAGCAGATAATGCACCTGCGGCTTGTTCGGCGTTTTTTGGGCCAGTTCGGTGAACACCTTTTCGGCAATGCCTTGCGCCCGTTCACC
The DNA here is from genome assembly GCA_002479245.1 of Verrucomicrobia subdivision 3 bacterium UBA7542. Lineage (GTDB taxonomy): Bacteria > Verrucomicrobiota > Verrucomicrobiia > Limisphaerales > UBA11358 > UBA11358. The sequence goes on from DLMG01000017.1 coordinate 9,785, forward strand.
ATCAAACGCGCGCTCGCACCCGAAACAATAACTCTCCATGCGGCCAAACTGGTCGGGCATCAATTCGTAGGCGCGACGGTAATGTTCCTCCGCCTGCTGGTGCAATCCCATGTCCGACAGTTGCACGGCCAGCCGCGCATGGATGCAATAGGCGTCCGCAAAACGGTTTAATGAATCCTGATACATGGCCACGGCCCGTTTGAGCAGGCCGGCGGCATGAAATTGGTCGGCTAATTCCGCTTGATGCACGGATTGAACAACGCCACGCAAAGTTGCTGCCTCATTGGTGTCGCCCCGGGCGGCGCGGATCTCTGCCAGTTCGACATAGGCGCGGATGCGGTCGCCGGGACCTTCCTCGCCATCCGTGGGATCAATGGTAATGGCCTGGCGGGCGGCTTGTTCGGCTTCCGCCAAATGCTGGTGGGTGCGTAGCCAGTGTGCCTTCCAGATCAACGGTCGTTCCTCGAACTGGTCCCGCGCAAACAAAGCATCCAGTTCGGCCGGGACGTTTTCATCATCCAATGAGAGCAGCAATTCATAAAGTCGGTCGCAGCCGGGGGACTGATCGAACAGTGGGTTGAGCAGTTTGCGCGCCTCTGCTGTGTGTCCGGTTTTGGCCAGCGCTGCGGCGGCGTAATAGCCCACCGGCACGATGACGGGCTGGTGGGAATAATTCGGAACCATATCTTCCAGTTCGGCAAACCGGGAGTTCAAATCAGCCAGGTCTTTTACGCCCCAGTACGGTGCATCATCAAATAATTTCAGTACGTCCGCATCCCGTCCGGCACGGTGATAAAGCCGGGCCAGCGATGTCAGAATTTGAGTGGCGGGAGTGGAGCGTCCTTCGTAACCGTACATTCGCGGGTCGGCCTTCTTCGAGACGGCGTTGGACAAGGCTGTGGCCAGAACCATTTCCGCCTCCGGTCCCCGGTTAAGATCTTCCAAAAGCGTCGCCAGCGACGGCGCTGTGGTGTTTCTCCATGGATAATAATCCTGTTCATCCGGTTTTTGAACAGCCGCCTTGGCGGCAGTGATGCCTTCCTCCAGCCATTCAGGACGATTGAGGAGGTGGCCGATTTGCGCCAACTTCAGTGCCAGATCGCTGCGGCTTTCACGCTCGTAGCGAGCCGAGGCTGAAACCGGTTCATTGGTTTGCATCAAGCGGCGAAGTTCAGTCACACCGGCCTCAACTTCATCGTTGGCGAGCAATGCCTGGTACAACAATTGTTGCAGATGCAGCCGTTGGCCCTTGCTCAGGCCGGGCTTGGAAATGGCCGACTGGACCAGCTTGACCATTTCCGCGGTTTGACCCGCGTGCGCCGCCACCTGCACATACTCCTCCCAAAAAGGCAGACCCGGATTTTGCTGCAACAGTTCATGGAAAAAACCATTGAGCTGGCCGGCGAAACCGGCGCGTTCCATCTGCCGGACGGCTTCATTCGGGAAGTAAGCGTCGTTTTCCTTCTCAAATTGTCTGGCCACCGCCACGGCATCAGTCGTGCGTTCATGGGCAATCAGGCCAAGCAGATAATAAATCTGGGCGCTCTTCTTTTCATAGTCGCCGGAAGCCTCGGTCGGAAGCGGCATTGAAGGCATGTCGGAAGCGGCTGCCGGGGGCTCATTGGTTTCGGGTTTGGCAAAGCGTTTGTCCATCGCTTCATACAAGTCAACCGACTCCAGCGAATTGACCAGCGACCACTGTGGTGTTTTTAATTCCTTGACCAATTCCAGCGCCAGTTTCTGCGCCAGCTTGTCGGTGGCTGTGCCGGCATCAATACTTATTTGGGCTGTGGATTTGACCAGGGCGCGCCGGAGAAATGCCTCGGCTTTTTCCGGTCCGACCAGCGGAACGAGGTCCGGGACTTGAAGACTGGATTGATAACGATAGCCTTCCCCGGATTGTTGGGCTGCCAGTTTCCGGTCCAAGGCCTGTAGCACGGCATCGGGATTGTCCATTGTGGCCATCAGGGAACTGCTTAGTTCCTCAAACAGGGAATTGTAAAAGTAGGCCTGCCGGGTTTTGGCCTTGGCGGCGAGGGCTTCCAAGGCGGCGATGTCTTCCCGCCGCTTGGTCGTGTCACTCAGAAGGGTGTGAGCCAGCAGCCGCAAGCCAAGCTTTTGCAACGACTGAGCGCCTTCGCCCGCCGGACGCGCTTCGATGGCCTTGCCCAGTTCCGGCCAACTGGAAGGCGGAGGCAGCGCCTCGACCAATTCCTCCGGTTGAATGGGATGGGACATCCCGCCCTGTTGGCCATAATTGGCGGGCGTCTCATTCAGTTGCAGCAGGCGATCCACCAGTGCCAGCCATTGTTTCGCCGCTTCGGCCGGCGCCAGGCTGGCGGACTGTTGCTTGAAAGCCTTCAAATCTTCGCGCAGTTGTGACGTCGGCGATGGTTTTTCCTCCTTCGATTTCGGTTGGTTGCTGCCTTCTGCCGCCTGACGAAGAATGGCATCAGCCCCCTCATAATTGGTTGCCGACGCCGCTTCCGCCGTTGTGGTCCAAACCCAGGCGCCCGCCATACACAACACGACACTGGCAACGATATTGCGGCAGGTTTTGATGTTCATAAGTGTTCCATTTGTGGGTTGTAATTGAATGTGTAAAATCCTTATAGCTCTTGGAGAAATGACTTTCAACCAAGATTTTGCAGGATGCCGGCAATCCGCGCGTCATGCCTGCCGGTCGTCGCCACGTTAAAACGGTTGGTTTATTCCCGTACCGTTGCCTGTAATTGTGACTTGAACGCCTCCACGATTGTCGTGTGCGCCGCGTTCGCCTCGGCGTCGGTCAGCGTTTTGTCCTCGGCGCGGTAGGTGAAGGCGTAGGCCAGGCTCTTTTGGCCTTCGGGAACGTTTTTGCCGCGAAACACGTCGAACAATTCCACCGCTTCCAGGTTCGCCGGTTTGGTCTGCTTCACCACCTGCAAAACGGCGTCGTGTGTCGTGGCTTCGGGCACAATCATCGCCACGTCCCGGCGAATGGCGGGAAACGCGGGCAAAGGCTTGAATGACTTGGCCGGATTGCGCCGCGCCAGCAGCAAATCCAGATTCAATTCCGCCAGCAGCACGGTGTCGCGCAAATCATATTTCTTCGCCAGCGCGGGTAGCAATTGACCGAACTCGCCGAGCGTTTGCTTGCCGAGTTGAATCGTGGCCGATTCGAGAAACAACGCGGTGCTTTCCGCCTGACGCGTGAACGCCATACCGCGCAGACCGAATTGCTCAAAAAATTCCTCCAGCACACCTTTCAAATCAGATGCGTCAAATTTCGCGTCACGTTCGTTGCCGCTCCAGAAGGGCAGGGCACGCTGGCCGGTGAGAGCGATGGCCACGCGACGTTCTTCCTTGAACGTGCTGCCAGCATCTTGCTGGCAGGATTGTTTTCTAGTTTGATCTGCCGGCGGGACGCCGGCAGCACGTTGGAACACCCGCCCGACTTCAAACAAAGCCACATCGTAATTTTTGCGGCTGATGTTGTGCCGCAACGAATGAATCAGGCCGGGCAACAGACTCGGACGGAGCACGTCCATGTCCGAACTCAACGGATTCGCCAGCGCCACTGTTTCCGAACTTGATACTCGACACTCGGCACTCGACACGAGCGTCTGCCCCTGCGCTTCATTCAAGCCCAGCCCGCTCAAAATCCGCCGTGCTTCCGCCAGGACGTCGTGCGTCGCGTCGAATGCGTTCGTGCCAATCGCGCCGCGCGGCGGTGTGGCCGGAATTTTGTCCACGCCATGCAGGCGGCCGACTTCTTCGATCAAATCCGCCTCGCGTTTCAAGTCCACGCGGAACGTCGGGATTTGAAACGTCACCGGTTCCGGCGCGGCGTTTGTGCCGGTTGGCCGCGCCTTGCGACCGATGGTTTTCAAGCCAAGCTGGCCGAGGTAAAACTCAATTTCTTCAGGTCGAAGCTCAATGCCGAGCAATTCGTTCACCTTGTGATGCCGCAGCGTGATTTCCTTTGGTTTGACCGGTTTCGGATAGGCGTCCACGACACCTTCGGCCAACTGGCCGCCGGCGGTTTCGAGAATCAATTGCGCACAACGCGCGCCGGCCCAGTCGTTGATGTCAATGTCCGCGCCGCGCTCGAAACGATAGCTGGCATCGGTGCGCAGTCCCAGTATCTTGCTCGTGCGGCGGATGTTCGTGGGCGAGAAATAGGCGCTCTCGATGAGTACGTCCACGGTGTTGTCCTTGATCTCGGAATTCTGCCCGCCCATGACGCCGGCCAGCGCGATGCCTTTTTCTTCGTCGGCAATGAGCAGGTTCTCAGTGGTGAGCTTGTGTTTCTGGCCGTCGAGCGTGATGAACTCCTCGCCGGCCTT
>DLMG01000020.1 GCA_002479245.1 Verrucomicrobia subdivision 3 bacterium UBA7542
TTGCAGCTTGGCACCGGCATCAATACCGGCCTGGCAACCGTCGGACTGATGGGCTCGGACGCGCACATTTTGAATTACACCATTTTCGGGCGCGAAGTAAATCTCGCCAGCCGGCTGGAAAGTGTTTCCGGCAGCGGCCGCATCATCATCAGCAACACGACCTACAACCATTTGCTGCGCGAAGACCCGGCGCTGGCCTCGACCTGCCTCGAAATGTTCCCGGTCACGGTCAAGGGCATTCGCGATGCCGTGCGGATTTACGAAGTGCCGTGGCAAACGCCGCCGGCAAAATGACTTTGCGGCATCGTTTTCTTCCTCGTCAAATTCGCCGTAAATGCTAAAGTGATTTTGATGCGCACAGCGATTTATCCCGGCAGTTTTGATCCGTTGACCAACGGCCACCTGGACGTGATTCAGCGCGCGGTCAAATTATTCGACCGCGTCATTGTGGCCGTTGCAAAAAACGATGGCAAACAGCCGCTGTTCACGCTCGACGAACGGTTCACGCTCGTGAAAAAGGCCGTGAAACATTTGCCGAACGTTGAGGCGGACGCATTCGACGGCCTGCTCGTCGAATATGTCGTGAGCAGAAAAGCGCAGGCGATTGTGCGCGGACTGCGCGCGGTGTCGGATTTTGAATTTGAGTTTCAACTCGCGTTGATGAACCGCAAGCTGAACGAAAATGTCGAAACGATTTTCATGATGCCCAAGGAGACTTACACGTTTCTCAGCTCGCGCCTCGTGAAGGAAATCGCGCGGCTGGGCGGCGACGTGGGCGCGTTTGTGCCCGCGCACGTGCAGAACGCCCTGGCGAAAAAATTCGCCGGGACGAAAAGGAGTTGAACCATGCCACTCATCGTCAATCTGCGTCAGCTGGAGGAGAACGATGTGGTTTTGCGCGGCGAATTGCCGGTGGACGAGCTGGATCTGGACACGCGCGACGAAATGATTGGTGTCACGCAGCCGTTGCGACATGAGTTGGAGGTTCAATTGCTGGATCGCAGCCTGTTGGTTCGCGGCTCGTTGCGGCTCACGCTGGAGTGCCGGTGCGTCCGCTGTTTGAAACCGTTCAAGCGCAAGTTGGAATTAAATCCGTGGGTGTGCCATTTGCCGCTCGAAGGCGAGGAACAGGTGCCCGTCGTCAACGATTGCGCGGACTTGACGCCGTATGTGCGTGAAGATATGCTGCTTGAATTTCCGTGGCATCCATTGTGCAAACCGGACTGTCGCGGATTGGAAAAAATAAAAGCCGGCAAGGCCAAAAACCCCGGCGGCAAGGATGAATTGATTCCGTCCGCGTGGGCTGAATTAGACAAGTTAAAATTGTAAATTTGAATTTATGGGTGTTCCAAAACGTAAACCGTCCCACAGCCGGCAGCGCATGCGCCGCGCTTACAACAGTGTGCTGAAGTTGCCGCAACTCGGCACGTGCCCGCAATGTGCCGCGCCCTATGTGCCACACCGGGTATGCCCGGCGTGCGGCTATTACAAAGGCCGTCAGGTGTTGACCGTCACGGCGGGCGCTTGATTTTGTGCCGGATCGCGGACATTCCGCGTTCTTTCATCTATGCGAATAGCGGTAGATGTCATGGGAGGTGACCACGGGTGTGCGGTCGTCGTCGAGGGCGTCCGGCGTGCGCTGGAGGCCGACACAAAAATTTCCACACTCTTTCTGGTTGGTGATCAGGCGGAAATCGAGTCCGCGCTGGCCGCGACCGGTTGTCACGATCTGCGCGTTCAAATCGTTCATGCCAGCGAAGTCGTGACGATGGACGACCGGCCCGTCACCGCGCTTCGCAAAAAGCGCGACAGTTCCATTGGCCGCGGCGCCGAACTTGTCCATGACGGCCAGGCCGATGCGGTCGTTTCCCTCGGCAACACCGGTGGCATTTTTGCGGCGGCCACTTTCAAGCTGGGCCGCATCTCCGGCGTGGATCGCGGCTGCATTGCCACGATCATTCCACGGCAGGAAAATGAATTTGTGCTCCTCGACGCCGGCGCGAACATCGAATGCAAACCGCTGCACCTCGCCCAATTTGCCGTGATGGGCAATGTTTATTCGCGTGAAGTGCTGGGACATCAGAAACCACGCGTGGGCATTCTCAGCATCGGCACGGAAGATTCCAAAGGCAATGAATTGACGCTCGAAGCCTTCAAACTTTGCCAGCGGCTGGACTTGAATTTCATTGGCAACATCGAAGGGCATGATTTGTTCAAGGACCACGTGGACGTGGTCGTGTGCGACGGCTTTGTCGGCAATATCGTTTTAAAGACGTCGGAAAGCCTGGCCGTGGCGATGTTTTCGATGCTCAAACGCGAATTGGTGCGCAATCCCAAACGACAAATCGGCGCCTATCTCGCAAAAAACGCCTTTCAAGCCATCCGCCGGCGCATGGATCCGGAGGTCTATGGCGGCGCGCCGCTGCTCGGTTTCAACGGCATGGTGTTCAAGGCGCACGGTTCGGCGCGCGAACGCGCCATTGCCAGCGCACTGCGTGTAACAACGGATGCCGTTCAGCATCGCGTCAACGAAATCATCGGCCGCGAAATTGTGAGTGCCAATGAAAAGCTGGCCGCCGCGGAAATTTCCGTTCCCGCTTCCGCATGAGCCCCAAGTTCAAAAACCCGCGCGCCAAGTTTAATTTTCAAGGCCGCACCTGTTCCATCACCGGGGTCGGTTCGTATCTGCCGGCGAAAATCCTGACCAATGCCCAACTGGAAAAAATGGTGGACACGTCGGACGAATGGATCACCACGCGCACCGGCATCAAGTCGCGGCGGCAGGCGGCCAAGGACGAATTCACTTCGGACATGGCGGCGCACGCGGCGCAGCGGGCGATGAAAAAGGCCGGGGTCACGGCCGACCAGATTGACCTCATCATTGTCGCCACCATTACGCCGGACATGCCGTTTCCGGCGACCGCGTGTATCGTCCAGCAAAAAATCGGCGCGCGTCGGGCGGCGGCGTTCGACGTGGAGGCCGCGTGCTCCGGCTTCATTTACGCGCTCGAAATCGGCCAGCAGTTCATCATGTCGCGCACCCTAGACACGGTGCTGGTCATCGGCGCGGAAAAACTTTCGTCCATTACCGACTGGACGGACCGCAACACCTGCGTGCTGTTCGGCGACGGCGCGGGCGCGGCGATTTTGCAGAGCCGGCCCGGTTCGCACGGGCTGTTGACCGCGGTGATGGGCGCGGACGGCGCGAAAAGCAACCTGATCCACATGCCCGGCGGCGGCAGCCGTTGTCCGGCCTCCGTGGATTCGGTCGCGGCGAAACTTCATTATTTGCGAATGGACGGCCGGGAGACTTTCAAAAGCGCCGTCCAGGCAATGTACCACGCGGCGCAGGAGGCGCTGCGCCGCTGCGAACTGGACATTTCAGAAATCAAATGCGTCATCCCGCATCAGGCGAACCGCCGCATCATTGACGTCGTCGGCGAGCGTCTGGGCGCCACCCCGGAACAATTGTTCGTGAATCTTGACAAATACGGCAACACGTCGGCGGCGTCGGTGGCCATCGCGCTGGACGAGGCCGTGACGTCGGGGAAAATCAGCCGGGGCGATTTGATCCTGCTCGTAGTTTTCGGCTCCGGCCTGACCTGGGGCGCGGCGGTCATTGAATGGTAGAATCTTATTCATTGCATGGTAGTAGTTAATTTGACGACCGGGCCGGGCGTGTTAGTTTAATAAAGTTCTATGAGCGCCAAAAAATTTGAGAGTGGTGATTCGTTCCAACAACCAATCACTGTGGAAGGCCGGCAATCCCGTTTGCAGCTTTCCGCCGAGTCGGTCGTTGTTCACAAAAGTGGCATCGAATTCCGAAGCCCCACGCCGTTCAATCCGTGGACGGAAATGACGGTCGCGCTGCAATCACCGCGCAATGACGGTCGTATCCAATGCAGCGGCGTGGTCATTGCCTGTTCCGGCAGCAAACACACCGGCTACCAGGTTTCGCTTGTTTTCACGGGCATGTCCAAGCAGGCGCAATCGCGCTTGAACTTGATGGCGCACTCCGCCTTGGGCGCGGGCTAGACCGCCGGTTTTCCAAGCCAGTAGTTTTTGAAACGTTCGCGAATTCAATTCGCGGCTTTCCTATCCGGTTGAATTGGTGTTTATTCGTGTCCATTCACGGTTTTTAAACAACCTGACAAAATTATGCCAATTCAATTGCGGGACAAGGCCCGGTGCCAATACGACATGATTGCGCTCGGCGAAATCATGCTGCGGCTTGATCCGGGCGAGGGTCGCATCCGCTGCGCCCGCGAATTCAAGGTTTGGGAAGGCGGCGGCGAATACAACGTCGCCCGCGGCCTGCGCCAGTGCTTCGGCCTGAAAACCGCCGTTTGCACTGCCTTTGCCGACAACGACGTGGGGCATCTGCTCGAAGATTTCATTTTGCAGGGCGGTGTGAACACGGAATTCATCAAGTGGTTGCCGTTCGATGGTGTCGGTCATGTCACCCGCAACGGTTTGAATTTCACCGAACGCGGTTTTGGCGTGCGCGGTGCGGTCGGGGTTTCCGACCGCGGCCACACGGCGGCGAGCCAGCTCAAGGCCGGCGACTTTGATTGGGATCACATATTCGGCAAACTCGGCGTGCGCTGGCTGCACACCGGCGGCATTTTCGCCGCGCTCAGCGATACCACGCCGCCGCTCGTCATCGAAGCGGTCAAAAAGGCCAAACAATATGGCACAATGGTCAGCTACGATTTGAATTACCGCCCCTCGCTCTGGAAATCCATCGGGGGCCAGAAACGCGCGCAGAAGGTGAACCGGGAAATCGCCCAATACGTGGACGTGATGATCGGCAACGAGGAGGATTTTACCGCCTGCCTCGGATTCCACGTCAAAGGGGCGGATGAAAATCTGCTGCAGATTGACGTTACCGCATTCAAGAAGATGATCGAGGCGGCGGTGAAAACGTTCCCGAACTTCAAGGCGACCGCCACGACGCTCCGCACCGCCAAAACCGCGACCGTCAACGATTGGGCGGCCATCGCGTGGATGGGGGGGAAATTTTATGAGAGCCGGAATTATCCCGACTTGGAAATTCTTGACCGTGTTGGTGGTGGCGACAGTTTTGCTTCCGGTTTCATTTACGGGTTGATGACCACTGGCGATCCACAGAAAGCCGTGGATTACGGTGCGGCACACGGTGCGCTGGCGATGACCACGCCCGGCGACACTTCGATGGTGTCGAAAGACGAAGTTGAAAAATTGATGAAAGGCGGCGGCGCGCGCGTGCAACGATAATTTCGCAAATCTGCGGCTGAATTTTCGTCAGCCCCTGGTGATCCCGTGGCTCAACTTGCCTTCAACTGGGCAATGAGCGTTTGCAACGAGGCCTTGGCGTCACCGAAGAGCATTCGCGTGTTGTCCTTGTAGAACAGGAGATTCTCAATACCGGCGAAGCCCGCGGCCATCGAGCGTTTCATGACGATGACCGTTTTCGCGCGGTCGGCTTCAATGATTGGCATGCCGTAGATGGGGCTGGATTTATCCTCGCGCGCGGCGGGATTCACGACGTCGTTGGCGCCAATCACGAGACACACGTCCACGCGGTCCATCGTGGGATTAATGGCTTCCATTTCGCAAAGCTGGTCGTAAGGGACGTTGGCTTCGGCCAGCAGAACGTTCATGTGGCCGGGCATGCGGCCGGCGACGGGATGGATGGCAAAGCGGACTTCCACACCGCGCTTGCCGAGTTCATCGGAAAGTTCACGCACCTGGTGCTGTGCCTGCGCCACGGCCATGCCGTATCCGGGCACGATGACGACCTGCTGGGCGTTACCGAGAAGCAGGGCGGCTTCGTCGGCCTGAATCGGTTTGACGGTTTTCCCGGCGAGATCGCTCGCGCCAGCCTTGCCACCACCTCCGCCGGAGCCGAATGCGCCGAACAAAACGTTCGTGACCGGACGATTCATCGCCTTGCACATAAGCAGCGTCAGTAACGTGCCGGAGGAACCAACGAGCGTTCCGGCAACGATCATGGAAATGTTGTTGATGGTGAAGCCGTCCGCCGCGACCGCGAGGCCGGTAAATGAATTCAACAACGAGATGACCACCGGCATGTCCGCGCCGCCGATGGGCATAACCATCGCCACGCCAAACACCAGCGCGAGTGAAAACATTACGATGAACGCCGTGCTGTTGGTCGTCGCCCAGCCGGTGAGATAAACGCACAGGCCGAGGATGACGGCGAGAACAAGGCCGTTGAGAACGTTTTGTCCGGGGAACGTGTGCGGTTTTTCGAGATAACCCTGCAACTTGGAAAACGCGATAAGGCTGCCGGAAAACGAGAGCGAGCCGATGAGCGTGGCGAAAAGCATCGAGCCAGTGATGAAGGCTGACGTTTCATGCGCTACTTCATAATGCGTACTCGCCTCTTTGATGAATTCCAAGCTCGCCACCAACGCCGCCGCGCCGCCGCCCACGCCGTTGAATAGCGCCACCATCTGCGGCATCGCCGTCATTTTCACCGAGTAAGCGCCGATGGCGCCAATGATCAAACCGATGACGATGCCCACGACCATGAGTATGTAATTCAGACTCCAGCCGTGGAGCAACTGCGAGGTTTCCCAGCTGCCGAGCAAGGGCACAGTAGCAGCCAGGGCAATCAACATGCCGAACGCAGCCAGCAAATTGCCGTATCGCGCCGTCTTGGGCGAACCCATCAGCTTGATGCCGAGGATGAACAAAACTGCAACTGCAATAAATATGATGGCGATGAACGGGCTCATTTTTTCTTCTTCTTGAACATTTGCAGCATCCGGTCGGTGACCATGAATCCGCCGAACACGTTGGCTGAACCGAAAACCACCGCGATGAAACCCAGCGCCAAGGCCAGCCTGCTGCTCGCGTCCGCCAAGGCCAGCATGCCGCCGAGCAGGATGATGCCGTGAATGGCGTTGGTGCCGGACATCAGCGGTGTGTGCAACATCGATGGCACTTTGGAAATCAATTCAAAGCCCAGAAAAATCGAGAGGACAAAAATAAAAAATACCAGAATTTCAGTGCTCATAAAAATCAGCTTGGTTTTGCCACGAGCTTCTCGTTCACGATTTTGCCGCCATGCGTGACCAGGCAGCCCTTGATGATTTCGTCGTCGAGCTTCAGGACTAAATTTTTGTTCTGCTTGTCCCAAAATTCCTCGATCAGGCCTGTCAGATTCGCCGCGTAAACCTGGCTGGCATGAAGTGGCACGCGCGCCGGCAGGTTCGCAATGCCGACAATCTTCACGCCGTTGCGGTCGGTCACCTGGTCGTAAACCACGCCTTCGACATTGCCGCCGGTTTCAACCGCGAGATCCACCACCACGCTGCCCGGTTTCATGGCGTTGAGCATTTCGGCGGTGACCAGAATCGGCGCGCGGCGGCCGAACACCTGGGCGGCGGTGATGACCACGTCGGAATCGCCGCAGGTTTTTTTCATCGCGTCGCGCTGTTTCTGCACCTGCTCTTCGGTCAGCGCCCGGGCATAACCGTCCTTCGTCTGGCCGGTTTCCCCGAGGTCAATCTTCAAAAACTGCGCCCCGAGCGACTTGACCTGTTCCTCCACAACCGGCCGCGTGTCATAGGCGGTCACTTTTGCGCCCAGCCGTTTGGCGGTGGCAATCGCCTGCAACCCGGCCACGCCTGCGCCGATGATGAACACTTTCGCCGGCAGAATCGTGCCCGCCGCCGTCGTCATCATAGGGAAAATCTTGTTCGCGTGGCTCGCGGCGAGAATCACGGCGACATAGCCGCCGAGGTTTGCCTGCGACGAGAGCACGTCCATCTTCTGCGCGCGGGTCGTGCGCGGGACCAGCTCCATGCTGATGGCGCTGACACCGTGTTCGGCCAGCTTCTGGATCAATTCCTTTTCGTTGAACGGATCGAGCAGGCTGGCGTGGATGCAGCCGGATTTGAGCAATGCGATTTCCTCGACCGGCGGCTTGCGCAGGCGCAGCACCATGTCACCAGCGCCGATGAGCGCCTTGCGGTCGGTGGTGACGGTCGCGCCGGCTTTGGTGTAGGCGTCGTCAGCAAAGCCCGCCGTGAGGCCAAGGCCGGCCTCGACCTCCACCTGCGCGCCAAGTTTCACGAGCTTGGCGGTGCCATCCGGCGTCAGCGCCGCCCGGGTCTCGCCCGGGTGCGTTTCTTTAGGAACTGAAATTTTCATTTCTCAAAAAAGGAGCGACAAAAATATCACAACCCGTTCGCGCTGTGCAATGTAAAAGCCCAAGCGAAAATGCACGGATTGGGGCCGCCCTTTCGCTGGGCTTTGTTTTAACGCTGGATGCGGGCTGAACCGCCTTTGGCAAAGGACTTGACCTGTTCCACCGTCGCCATTGTCGTGTCGCCGGGGAACGTGGTCAGCAGCGCGCCGTGCGCCCAGCCCAGTTTCACGCATTCCTCGGGCGATTCACCCGTCAACATGCCGTAGAACAACCCCGCCGCAAAGCCGTCGCCGCCGCCGACGCGGTCATAGATATCCAGTTCGCAGGTGGGTGAGGTGTAGGTCTTGCCGTCAATCCACGCCACGGCGCCCCAACTGTGACAATTGGTGGAGTGGACTTCGCGCAGCGTGGTGGCCACCACCTTGACCTTGGGATAATTCTTCACCACCGAATCAATCATTCCGAAGAACACGCTCGGGTCGAGCTTGCTCTTGGCGGCCACATCCGGCCCTTTCAGGCCAAGGCCCTTCTGCAAGTCTTCTTCGTTGCCCACAATCACGTCCACGTGTTCGACAATGCGTTTCATGACGGACAGCGCCTTTTCCTGGCCGCCCCAGATGTCCCAGAGTTTCTGGCGGAAGTTCAGGTCGAACGACGTCACTGCGCCCGCGGCTTTGGCGGCCTTCATGGCTTCGATGATCAATTCGCCGGTCGTTTCGGAAAGCGAGGCGAAGATGCCGCCGCTGTGGAACCAGCGCACACCCGAGCTGAAGATTTCCTTCCAGTTGAAGTCGCCGGGCTTGAGCAGCGAGCCGGCTTCGTTGCAGCGGTTGTAGAACACCACTGGCGCCCGCACGCCGTGGCCCTGGTCGCTATAGACCGTCGCGTGGTTCGGACCGCGCACACCGTCGTGCTTGAATTTTTTGTAAAACGGTTTCACGCCCATCGCCCGGACGCGCTCGGCAATCAAATCGCCGATGGGATACTCGACCATCGCGGTGGCGATGCCGGTGTTCATGCGGAAGCAGTCCGACAGATTGGCGGCGCAATTGAACTCACCGCCGCTGACGTGGATGCGGCATTCCGTGGCCTTGCGGAACGGGACAATGCCCGGATCAAGGCGGTGGACCAGGGCGCCGATGGACAGGAAGTCCAGCGCGCCCTTTTCAGGGATGTTCAAACCATATTTCATTCTATTTTCCTCACAATTTAAGATTTTCCGCCGGGTTATTTTGCGGACAAAATTCCCCAATGACCGGGGATTTTGGTGCGTGACACAACTAGCAGGCGAGCCGTGGTTTGTCTGTAAAAAAATGGGAATGCGAAAGAGTCGCTCGGCCCAAAGCAGCGGTGAACCGGCCGCATTCCAGACGCTTCGCGAGGTTTGTAGTCGCTTGGCAGTCGCGATAGCGCTTGGACTGCGGTGTCTTCAGCACCGCTTTCCAGTCTCGCTTGTTCTCGACAAACCCTTTTGCCCGGCGCAATGTCAAACCCATGAAAACGGACAGGCTGTCCCGACTTTGCGGGTCGCCGTCCATTGTTTGTTAGGCGGCATCACACATTCCACGATAGAACGATATGCTTTGCCAGAACTGCCATGAACGCGAAGCGACCTGTCACGCCGTTGCCATTGCTGATGGAGTCTCGAGGTCGCGCGATTTGTGCAACGAGTGTTTTGAGGCAGAATCCCCGGAAGCGAAAGAGCGTGCATCGGAAGCGCGTGCTGCCCATTATCAATATTGTGGCGGGCAGCTTTGCGCTGGCGGCACTGATTTTCTCGTACTCATGACAGGCGTTCAGCAGATGAAGTATATGTGTATGCCGTGCTCGATGGAGCATAACGATACATTCAGCAGCAGTTGCAGCAGGAAGATTCGGGACTATCACAGCAAGAGCAGTTGGCAGCGCTTAGGACGCTGAACATCGCGGCAGACAAGCACATGAAGCAGTGGGTTTCAGAGAGAGATTCACAGTGATGCTGCCTAATCCTTGGATAGGCTTCAAACTTCACCGTCCCGCGTTCGATATTTTTCAGGAAAATGAAGTTGCGGCTCTCTGCCGAGGAGCCGCTACGCCAGTTTTGCAGAGACCTCCATTAATTATTCCACAACGTTGCCAAACCCGGTGCGCAGGGTGTAACCTAGGCTGGAATTTATGCTTTATTACGAACGCGGTTCCGTAACCGACCAGTTGTCCTTGGACGACTTGCGCAAGGGGTTGTCCCACGCCCTCGACCGCCTGGGCCCGCGCAAGCGGGTGCTGATCATCCCGCCGGATTTCACCCGCTTTCATTCCCACGCGGGGGTGTTGACCAAACTCATTTACGATTATTATGGAGCACATTTGACGGACGTTCTGCCGGCGCTGGGCACGCATACGCCCATGACGCCGGCGCAGATCGCGGAGATGTTCGCCGGGGTGCCCGAAAAGCTCTTCCGCGTCCACAACTGGCGCACGGGCATCACCACCGTCGGCGAAGTGCCGGGAGAATTTGTTAAAAAAGTCTCCGGCGGCGCGGTGGATTTTCCCTGGCCGGCGCAACTGGCCAATCTCATCTGGACCGGCAAACACGATTTGATTTTGTCCGTCGGCCAGGTCGTTCCGCACGAAGTCATCGGCATGGCCAATTACAACAAGAACATCTTCGTCGGCACCGGCGGCCAGGAAGGCATCAACAAGAGCCATTTTGTCGGCGCGGCCTATGGCATGGAACGGATGATGGGGCGCTCGGACACGCCGGTTCGCCGCATTCTCAACTACGCTTCCGAACATTTCACGAAGCACCTGCCTATCGTCTATGTCCACACGGTCGTCGGGCGTGGTGCTGATGGCAAACTGGTCGTGCGCGGCCTTTACCTCAGCGATGACATTTCCGGTTTTGACAAGGCCGCGGCGCTTTCGCTCCAGGTCAACTTCGAGATGCTCGACGCGCCGCTTAAAAAGGTGGTCGTTTATCTGGACCCCTCCGAGTTCAAGAGCACGTGGCTGGGCAACAAGAGCATCTATCGCACGCGTATGGCGATGGCCGACGGCGGCGAACTGATTGTGCTCGCGCCTGGTCTCAAGGAATTTGGCGAGGACAAGGAAATTGACCGGCTCATCCGCAAATACGGCTATCGCGGCACGCCCGCGACGCTGGCGGCAGTCAAGGCCAACGCCGAGTTGCAAAACAATCTCAGCGCAGCGGCGCATTTCATCCACGGCTCGTCGGAAGGCCGGTTCAACATCACGTATTGCCCCGGCCAGCTCACGCGGCAGGAAATCGAGAGCGTCAACTTCCAATACGCCGATTTAAAGCAAATGACGCACCGTTACGATCCGGCCAAACTCAAGGATGGCTGGAACACGATGCCCGACGGCGAGAAAATCTTTTACATTTCGAACCCCGCCCTCGGGCTGTGGGCGTATCGGGGCCGGTTCAAGGACTAACCAAACAAACCAAAACCAACCAAGCACAGAGGAAAAAAGGATGAACGTTCCATTTAAGGTGAATTTGAAGGACCAGGTGGCGATTGTGACGGGCGGCGGCGGCGTTTTGTGCAGCACCATGGCCCGCGCGCTGGCGGCGTGCGGTGCGAAAGTTGCCGTGGCCGATTTGAAACCGGAAGCTGCGGAAGTCGTGGCGGCGCAGATCTGCAAGGAAGGCGGTGTGGCCATCAGCGTCGCGTGCAACGTGCTGGAAAAGGCCAGCCTCGACGCGGCCAACGACAAGGTCAAAAAGGAACTCGGTCCGGTGGACATCCTCATCAACGGCGCGGGCGGCAACCATCCCAAAGGCACGACCAGCCTCGAATACCTGCGCAAGGAAGACCTGGCCGGTGCGGCCAAGGAAATCATCACCTTCTACGATCTCGACCCGAAAGGCGTCGAATTTGTGTTCAACTTGAATTTTCTCGGCACGTTGCTGCCCACCCAGGCGTTCACCCGCGAGATGGCCGGCAAGGGCAAAGGCACCATCATCAATATCTCCTCGATGAACGCGTTCCGGCCGTTGACGAAAATCCCGGCTTACAGCGGCGCCAAGGCGGCGGTGAGCAATTTCACGCAATGGCTCGCGGTGCACTTCTCGAAGGTCGGCGTCCGCGTCAACGCCATTGCGCCCGGCTTCTTTCTTACGGACCAGAACCGCACCCTGTTGACCAAGCCGGATGGTTCGTTGACGCCGCGCGCCAACACCATCATCGCGCACACGCCGATGGGCAAGTTCGGTGTGCCGGAGGATTTGGTCGGTGCGCTGTTATGGCTGACTTCGAGCGAAGCCTCCGGTTTTGTGACCGGGGTGGTGATCCCGATTGACGGCGGTTTCGCCGCGTTCAGCGGGGTTTAAATCGGCGCAGAACTGGCCGGGTCCAAATCCGAGTTTCCCTTCACGGAGGTTTCCGGTAGACTTCCGTGCCGTTTTGAAACTGACGAACAAATTTTATGGAACCAAAAGCTGACATTGCACTAATCGGTCTGGCCGTCATGGGCCAGAATCTCATTCTGAACATGAACGACCACGGCTTCACCGTCGTGGCCTACAACCGCACAGTGGAAAAAGTGGACCATTTTCTCGCCAACGAAGCCAAAGGCACCAAGGTGCTCGGCGCGCATTCGATCCCGGAAATGGTCGCCCAGCTCAAGAAACCCCGCCGCGTAATGCTCATGGTCAAGGCCGGCAAGCCCGTGGACGAATTCATCGAGCAACTGCTCCCGCACCTCGAACCCGGCGACATCATCATTGACGGCGGCAACTCGCTGTTCGAGGACACCATCCGCCGCGCGAAATACGTCGAGAGCAAGGGTTTGCTTTACATCGGCACCGGCGTGAGCGGCGGCGAGGAAGGCGCGCGCCACGGCCCGAGCATCATGCCCGGCGGTTCGCCCGCCGCGTGGCCGCACGTCAAACCGATTTTCCAGGCCATCGCCGCCAAGGTGGAAGATGGCACGCCGTGTTGCGACTGGGTGGGCGAAGGCGGCGCCGGCCATTACGTGAAAATGGTCCACAATGGTATTGAATATGGCGACATGCAGTTGATTTGCGAAGCCTACAACCTGATGAAAACCGGCCTGGGCCTGACGCCCGACCAGATGCACGAAGTTTTCGCCGAATGGAACAAAGGCGAATTGAATTCCTATCTCATCGAAATCACCCGCGACATTCTTGCGTTCAAAGACGCCGACGGCCAGCCACTCGTGGACAAAATCCTCGACACCGCCGGGCAGAAGGGCACGGGCAAATGGACGGTGGAATCCTCGCAGGAACTGGGCATTCCGATCACGCTGATTGCCGAGGCAGTCTATGCGCGCTGCGTTTCGGCCATGAAGGAGGAACGCGTCGCCGCGGCCAAAAAATTGAAAGGGCCCAAGCCCACCATCAAGGGCGACCAGAAGAAATTCATCGAAGCCATCCGCCAGGCGCTTTACGCGTCGAAAATTGTCAGCTACGCGCAGGGTTACATGCTCATGCGCGCGGCGGCGGCGGAACACAAATGGAATCTGAACTACGGCGGCATCGCGCTCATGTGGCGCGGCGGCTGCATCATCCGCAGCGCGTTCCTCGGCAAAATCAAAGAGGCGTTTGACAAGAATTCAAAGCTGTCGAACCTGATGCTCGATCCGTTCTTCAAGAAGGCCATCAAGGACTGCCAGCGTTCGTGGCGCAATGTGGTAGCGATGGCGGCGAAGAAAGGGATACCGGTTCCGGCATTCAGCACGGCGCTGGCGTTTTACGATGCCTACCGCAGCGAACGGCTGCCGGCCAACCTGTTGCAGGCGCAGCGCGATTACTTTGGCGCACACACC
>DLMG01000074.1:0-2048 GCA_002479245.1 Verrucomicrobia subdivision 3 bacterium UBA7542
AGGATGCGCTCGGTCGTCGTCGTCTTGCCCGCGTCAATGTGCGCCGCGATGCCGATGTTGCGCGTGCGCTCCAGCGGGTATTCGCGGTTGGGCGAACCGACCGATTTCGTTGTTTTAGCGGCTGCTTGCATCTTGATTCAGAGAATAGAAAACGCCCCGATGTTCCAATCTTCGGGGCGCGTCAAAAAAAATCTACCAGCGGAAATGGGCAAATGCCTTGTTCGCCTGTGCCATCTTGTGAATTTCGTCGCGTTTGCGAATCGCGTTCCCCTGCCCTTGGTAAGCCTCCAGAATTTCCGCCGCGAGCGCTTCGCGCATCGGCGTACCTTTGCGGGCGTCCGCGAAATCCACGATCCAGCGGAGCGCCAGAGCGGCCTGCCGGTCCGACGGCACTTCCAGCGGGACCTGATACGTGGCGCCGCCGACGCGGCGCGCCTTGGTTTCGATGCGCGGTTTGGCGTTGTCCACCGCGCGCTGCAAAATTTCCACCGGATTACTGGCCGGATTCTTTTCGGAAATGCTGTTGAACGCGCCGTACACAATCCGCTGCGCCGTGCTTTTTTTGCCGCACATCATAATGGTGTTCACCAGCCGTCCAACCAAAACGCTCTGGAACTTTCCGTCTTTGGCAATCTTCCGTCGGGTAGCTTGTCGTCTGCGGGACATATTTTTTAAAGCGAGTATTGAGGATGGAAGATGGAGGATGGCGGGAAAGTCGCGCTGGTGCGACTTTCTATTCTCAATCCTTTATTCTCCATCTTCGCGTTCATAAATCAGGCTGCGGGTGCGGCTGCCACCGGAGCCTCCGCCGCCGCAGCCGGTGCCGCGGGCTTGGAACCCGGCTTCGGGCGTTTCACGCCGTATTTCGACCGGCTGACCCTGCGTTTTTCGACACCAGCGGCATCGAGCCGCCCACGAACGATGTGATAACGCACCCCCGGCAAATCCTTCACGCGGCCACCGCGCACCATTACGATGGAGTGCTCCTGCAAATTGTGGCCTTCGTCCGGGATGTAGGCAATGATCTCATAGCCGTTGGTCAGGCGCACCTTGGCAACCTTGCGCATCGCCGAGTTCGGCTTCTTGGGCGTGCGCGTCATGACCTGAATGCACACCCCGCGGCGGAACGGCGAGCCTTCCAAGGCTGGTGACTTGGACTTGTATTTTACTTTGCGTCGGCCCTTGCGGACCAGTTGGTTAATTGTCGGCATTTAGTCTAAAAAAATGGAATGCGGAATATAGCAGACCAAATCTGGCTTGCAACAACTATTTCGCCCCATTTTTGGATGAAACCGCGAAATACGCGGAACCCGTGAAAGGTGGAACGCACCGCTCGCCTCGGCGACTTGTCTCGGCGAAGCAGTGCAAAGACGGAAGCCAAGCGCAGCCTGGCCGGGGCGTTTGTTTTTCAGCCCAACACCCGCTGAATCCGCTGCGCGAGCCGCGCTTCGTCCTCTCCGCCGCGATTCCCTTCTCCGCACCGGATGGGGAGAAGGTGGACGAAGTCCGGATGAGGTGTCGAATCAAACCGCGAAATATGGGTATGTGGTTAGACAAGTTTTTGCGTCTTTTGTGCCTTTTCGCGGCCAGAAAAATCCGCGCGGAGAAGGCGCGGCAAGCCGCGAAAAAGGGCGCCTGACTTTCATCAGACGCCCTTCGTGAAACGATTGTTTGGCAATCAGGCCAGCAACGGATTCTCCGCCACCGTCGGTTCCGCCGGTTCCGCCGGCTCCGGTTCATCCACAGCTTCGACCAGATGTTTGAGCAGCACCTTGCGGTGCATGTCGAAACCGGTGCCGGCCGGGATGATGTGGCCCATGATGACGTTTTCCTTGAACCCGCGCAGGTAGTCCACCTTGGAACGGGTGGCCGCCTCGGTCAGCACGCGGGTCGTGTCCTGGAACGACGCCGCGCTGAGGAAACTCTCGGTTTCGAGCGACGCCTTGGTGATGCCGAGCAACACGGGTGAAGCCTCGGCCGACTTGCCACCCATTTTGTCCACCCGCTCATTTTCCTCCTCAAAGACCAGCTTGTCAATCTGCTCGCCC
>DLMG01000074.1:2133-5651 GCA_002479245.1 Verrucomicrobia subdivision 3 bacterium UBA7542
GGTTCGGTGATGCGCACCTTGCGGAGCATCTGGCGGACGATGATTTCAATGTGCTTGTCGTTGATCGTCACACCTTGCAGGCGGTAAACCTCCTGCACTTCGCTGACGAGATGTTCCTGCAATTCCTGCGGTCCGCAGACTTCAAGAATTTCGTGCGGGTCCATGGGGCCTTCGGTCAACTGCTGGCCTTTCTTCACCATGTCGCCCTTGAAGACAATGACGTGCTTGCCGATGGGGATGAGGTGTTCCTCCTCCACCTGGGTCTGCGGGTCTTTGATGACAACGCAACGTTTGCCGCGCACGCTTGCCCCAAAGTCCACCAGACCGTCAATCTTGGAAATTTCCGACGCGTCCTTCGGACGGCGGGCTTCGAACAACTCCGCCACGCGGGGCAGACCGCCGGTAATGTCCTTGGTCTTGGAAGTCTTGCGCGGCGTCTTGGCCATCAGTGTGCCGGCGACAATCTTGCTGCCTTCGGCCACGACGACGTGCGCGCCGGAGGGAATCGGATAATTCGCCACCACTTCGCCGGAGTCGTCGCTGATGATGATTTGCGGGCGCAAGTCTTCCTTGTGCTCCACCAGCACCATGGCCTCCTGACCGGTGGTCTCGTCCGTTTCCTGCTTCATCGTCACGCCTTCGATGATGTCGTGGAATTTCACCTTGCCGGCTTTTTCGGAGAGAATCGGCACGTTATACGGATCCCATTGCACGAAGGTGTCGCCCTTCTTCACCTTGGCGCCGTCCTTGGCCGAAATGACCGCGCCGATGACCACGACGTGGTTTTCCAGTTCACGTCCGTCGTCGCCGAGAATGGAAACGGAACCGTTTTTGTTGAGCACGATGTTGTTGCCATCCTCCAGTTCGACCAGCCGGAGGTCGTTGTAATGGATCACCCCGTCGTGCTTGGCCTTGATCTGCGGGATCTTGAACACCTGCGCCGCCGTGCCGCCGATGTGGAACGTCCGCATCGTCAACTGCGTGCCCGGCTCGCCGATGGACTGGGCGGCGATGATGCCGACCGCTTCGCCGAGCTTGACGAGTGCACCGGTGGCAAGGTTGCGTCCATAACAATTAACGCAAATACCGTGCTTGCTTTCGCACGTGAGCACCGAGCGGATGCGCACGCGGTCAACGCCCGAAGCCTCAATGCGCCTGGCCTTTTCCTCGTCAATTTCCTCGTTCGCGCGAACGAGAAATTCCTTCGGGTTCGTCGGGTTGACGATGTCGTCGCAGGCGAACCGGCCCACAAGCCGGTCGGCCAGTTTAACGACTTCGTCTTCACCCTCATAAACCGCCGAAACCCAGATGCCGTTCGTCGTACCGCAATCCGTCTGCTGGATGATGACATCCTGCGACACATCCACGAGTTTGCGGGTCATGTAACCGGAGTCCGCGGTTTTGAGGGCGGTGTCGGCGAGACCTTTGCGCGCGCCATGGGTCGAGATGAAGTATTCCAATACTGAAAGACCTTCGCGGAAATTCGCGAGAATTGGTTTCTCGATGATGTCGCCGCTGGGCTTGGCCATGAGGCCGCGCAAGCCGGCGAGCTGGCGGACCTGTTGTTTGTTGCCGCGCGCACCGGAATCCACCATGAGATAGACCGGGTTGAACTCCTTCTTGCCCTGGTTGGCTTCGAGCGTGCGGAACATGACACTGGCAATCTGGTCGGTGCAATGCGTCCAGATGTCCACAATCTTGTTGTAACGTTCGCCGGGCGTGATGACACCCTTGCGATATTGTTTCTCAACTTCCTTGATCAGCTTTTGCGCGGCTTCAATTTCCTGGTCGCGTTCCTTGGGCACGATCATGTCGTCAATGCCAATGGACGCGCCGGACTTGGTGGCCTCGCGGAAACCGAGTTCCTTGAGCTTGTCGAGCATCGTGACGGTTTTTTCGTGACCGGCGAACTTGTAACATTTCCAGATCAAATCGCCGAGCTGGCTCTTGCCGGCGGCCTTGTTGTAGAAACCGAGTTCCGACGGCCAAATCTCGCTGAAGGTGACGCGGCCGACGGTCGTCTCAATGATTTTTTTGGTCGCGTCGCCGTAAACGGTTTGCCGGTTGAAATCCGGATTCGCCAGACGAATCCGGTCGTGGGTCTTCAACGCGCCATCGTCATAGGCGAAAATCACTTCGTCCTTCGAGCCGAACAACGGCAGTTTCCGCGTGTCGGCGGGCATCGGCGTGCGCGGTTCGGCGGTGAGATAATAACAGCCGAGGGTGATGTCCTGCGTCGGCGTGATAATCGGCCTGCCGGACGACGGGCTGAAAATGTTGTTGGTTGCCATCATCAACAGGCGCGCCTCCATCTGGGCCTCGACGGAAAGCGGAACGTGAACGGCCATCTGGTCGCCGTCGAAATCCGCGTTGTAAGCGGTGCAGACCAGCGGATGAATGCGAATCGCTTCGCCCTCGATAAGCAGCGGCTCGAATGCCTGCACGGACAGACGGTGGAGCGTTGGCGCGCGGTTCAGCATCACCGGATGCCCCTTGGTCACTTCCTCCAAAACGTCCCAGACTTCCTTCGTCTGGCGCTCGATCATTTTCTTCGCGCTGCGAACGGTGTGGACGTAGCCGAGTTCCTTCAAGCGCCGGATGATGAACGGTTCGAACAAAACCAGCGCAATTTTCTTGGGCAAACCGCATTGATGCAATTTCAACTCCGGGCCGATGACGATGACGGAACGGCCTGAATAATCCACGCGCTTGCCGAGCAAATTCTGACGGAAGCGGCCGCCCTTGCCCTTGAGCATGTCGCTCAAGGATTTCAACGAGCGATTGCCCGCGCCGGTGACCGGGCGACCATGACGGCCGTTGTCGAACAGTGCGTCAACGGCCTCCTGTAACATGCGCTTTTCATTGCGGATGATGACTTCGGGCGTCTTGAGCTGGAGCAGCGTCTTGAGCCGATTGTTCCGATTGATGACGCGGCGGTATAAATCGTTCAAATCTGAAGTGGCAAACCGGCCGCCTTCGAGCGGCACGAGCGGACGCAAGTCCGGCGGAATCACCGGCAGCACCGTAAGAATCATCCATTCCGGACGGCTCTTGGAAATCTGCAAGCCCTGGAGCAATTTGATTCGCTTCGCCAGCTTTTTGCGGATTTGCTTGCTCTTGGTTTCGGTCATCGCCTGTTGCAATTGATCGATGCCCTTGGCCAGGTCCACCCGAGCCAGCGCTTCGCGCACGGCTTCCGCGCCCATCTTGGCTAGAAACGCGTCCGCGCCGTAGGTTTCGCGGGCTTCGCGGTATTCGTGTTCGTTGAGCAATTGATTTTGTTTCAGCGGCGTGTTGCCCGGATCAATGACGAGGTAATCCTCGTAATAAATCACGCGCTCAAGGTTGCGCGCGGTCACGTCGAGGACGAGACCGATGCGCGACGGCATGCACTTGAAAAACCAGATGTGGCACGTGGGCACGGCCAGTTCGATGTGACCCATGCGCTCGCGGCGGACGCGGGCGAGCGTCACTTCCACGCCGCAACGGTCGCAGACGATGCCGCGGTGCTTGATGCG
>DLMG01000166.1 GCA_002479245.1 Verrucomicrobia subdivision 3 bacterium UBA7542
CGCGGACAATTCACGTTCAACCGCCGTTTTTTTGAGACGAAGTTTTCCGGTTTCTTCGCCATGATCCGGCGCGAATCCGAAAAAAATCTGATGCTGACCGTGAAAACGGGGCGCGGGCTGTTCGTGGTCGAGCGCATCACGCGCATCGCCACCAATGAAATGCATGTGGAGGTTGCCCAAGGCACGGCAAAACAGGAAATCATGGTGTCGTTCTCTGAAATCGTGGAGGTTCAACTCAAATCCAAAGACACGTGAAATTAGCGCCGACCAGACTCCCGCCAAGGCTCGCGCCGACGTTTTGCGCATTGCCGTCCAACACTGGTCATGCACGCCTTTTCCTGGGAGCGCCGGCTTGCCGGGGCATAGCGGAGCGACGACTGGCGTCCCGCCGGCCAGTTCTGCGCAAACACGCCGGCGAGACGCCAGCGCTCCCAGAATTCAGCTTCGTAGAACCCGTGGCCTGACCGGCATCCGCACCCAACTTGGCGGCTGGAAGCGTGCCGCCACAGTTTTTCCTTTCGCTCGCGCGCAATTTCCCTTTCGCTGTCCGCATGACGGCGTTGCGAATCATCTTCATGGGCACGGCGGAATTGTCCTGTGCCAGTCTCCAGGCGTTGGCGGGCAATCCACAATTTCAAATCGCCGCCGTCGTCACGCAGCCCGACCGGCCCCAAGGCCGTGATCTCAAACCGCAACCGTCACCCGTCAAATTGCTGGCGCGGCGACTCAATCTGCCCGTGCTCCAGCCCGAACGCGTTCGCGACGGAAAATTCATCGCCGAATTTCACTCCTTGCAGCCCGACCTTGTCGTCGGCGTGGCCTATGGACAGATTTTGCCGCCCGCCATTCTGGATTTGCCGCGCCATGGTTGTCTGAACATCCACGCGTCGCTGCTGCCCCAATATCGCGGTCCGGCGCCGATTCAATGGGCGATTGCCAATGCTGATGCTGAAACCGGCGTGACGCTCATGCGCATCGACGCCGGACTCGATACCGGCGACATTGTCGCGCAACGGCGCACGCCCATCCGTCCGGAAGACGACTCGGCCACGCTGCACGACCGGTTGGCGCAACTCGGCGCGGAACTGCTCGTACAGACCATTCCCGATTACGTCGCCGGGAAAATCCAGCCCAAGGCGCAACCCGCCGCAGGCGCGAGCTACGCGCCAAAAATCAAAAAGGAAGACGGCCGGATTGATTGGAACCAACCGGCGCGGACCATTTGGAACCGGCTGCGCGCCTTCACGCCGTGGCCCGGCGCGTTCACGTTTTGGTTGGGAGTTCCGCCTTCAGGCGGCAACGCCATTCGGACGGAAGAACCGCCTAAAGGCGGAACTCCAAGCGCGCCGCGACCCATGCTCCTGAAAATATGGAAGGCGGAAGTGGTCGAGGAGGCTTGCCGGGCCGACCCAGGCTTCGCCGAGGCGAGAGCTTCAGAGCGAAGGCCGGGGGAGATTTTGTCGGCGGACAAAACCGGCATTGTCGTTGGCTGCGGACAAAACGCGCTGCGGATTCTCGAATTGCAACGCGAAGGCGGCCGGCGGATGAGCGCGGCGGAATTTCTGGCCGGACATGTGTTGAAGACCGGCGAAAAATTTGGAGGGTAGCGACGCATTCGGATCGGCTCGCAAGGACGCCCGTCCCACCTGATTAACTGCCACTTTACGGTTTGCCGTTTGCCTTGCGTGGCGCGGCCAGCGCCTGGTGCAGCACGCCCAGCAGCACGGCGCTGTTGAAGGGCTTGGTCAACAGCACCAGCAGGTCGAGGGTCTCCAGCCCTTTGATGTCCGCTTTCTCGCCCACTCCGGTCATGCCGACGATTGGCAGTTGCGGGTCCAGGTGTCGCAAAGCCCGGACCAGCGCCGACCCATCCATGTCCGGCATCATCATGTCCGTGAGGACCGCCCGGATCTCGGCCCGGTGCTGGGCAAAGAGACCCATGGCTTCGGCCCCTTCGGCGGCGGTCAACACCCGGTAGCCGTGTTTTTCCAGCGTGCGCTGGACCACGCCGCGCACGCCGGCTTCATCGTCCACCACCAGGATCAACTCGCCACCGGCGCGCGGTGGCAACGTCTCGCGCTCGGGCAGGGCGGCGGCCTTCGCTTCCGACGAGGACGGGAGATAAAGCTCAAAAGTGGTGCCTTTGCCGACCTGGCTATTCACCCGCACAAAGCCGCCGTGGCCGCGCGCAATGCCGAGCACCGTGGGCAGGCCCAGGCCCGTGCCCTTGCCGATTTCCTTGGTGGTGAAGAACGGGTCAAAAATGTGGTCAAGGTGTTCAGGCGGAATGCCCATGCCGGTGTCGGCCACGCTCACGCAAATATGAGGGCCGGGTTTGGCGCTGGGCATCATGGAGGCGAACGCCTCGTCGAGGATCAGGTTTCCCGCCGTCAAGGTGAGCGTGCCGCCGTCGGGCATGGCGTCGCGGGCATTGACGCAGAGGTTCATGAGCGCCTGGTGGATTTGCGTGGCGTCGCCGAGGACCAGCCAAAGGTCCTTGGGCACGTTGACACGCAGTTGGATGTTTTTGGGGAAGGTTTCCTGGATGAGCTTGCTCATCTCATTTAGGAGGTGCCGCACGGGCAGGGGCACACGCGCGCCGGGTTCGCCCCGGGCAAAGGTGAGCAGTTGTTTGATGATGTCGGCCCCGCGCTGGGCGCAATTTTTCACGGTGTCCAGCATCTCGCGGCTTTCGGGATCGCTGGTCGTCGCGCGCAGGAGCGGTGCGGTCATCAGGATGGGCTGGAGGATGTTGTTCAGGTCATGGGCGATGCCGCCGGCCAGCGCGCCGATGCCTTCCATACGCTGGGCGCGAAGGAAATTGGCTTCGAGTTGCTTCTGCTCCGTGATGTCCGTGTTAATGGCGAGGACTTCCTTGGGGCGGCCCGATTCATCCCGCAACAGGGTCCAGCGGCAGAAGATGATAATTTCTTTCCCCGCTTTGTTCTTCCTTTTCTGTTCGCCGGACCAGTTGCCCTGTTGCAGGAGGGTGGCGTGCGCCGCCTCGAAAGCCTTGTGGCCAACGTCTCCCAACCCGGTGATCTTGCGGCCCAGCGCCTCGGCGCGCGTCCATTCGAAGAGCCGCTCGGCCCCGTCGTTCCAATAAGTCACCACATCGTCCATCGAGCGGACATAAATGGCGTCATTGGCGGCATCAAGCAGGGTGGCCTGCTCGCGGATGCGTTCTTCCGTCCGTCTGCGCTTGGTGACGTCGCTGACGATGTGGATCGCGCCGGCATACTGGCCGGCGGCATCTAAAATAGGGTCCACTGTGACCTCAAACCAGCGCTCGCCGATTTGCAGATCCATCGTCTCGCGACGACCGCTCTTGCATGACCGGACAAAGGGACAATCCAGAATCGGCTCCGTGGTGCCATGCACGATTTCCCAGCAGGGTTTGCCGATCATCTCACCGCACGGCCGATGAAAATATCCCTCCGCAGTCTTGTTCGTGCGCAGCACCATGTGGTTCTTGTCCAGAATCCAAATCGCGTCGTTCGTCGCGTCAAAGGTGGTTTGCCACTCGTTCGCCGCGCGTTGAGCCTGCATCATCGCCAGTTCGCGCCGGGTGACGTCGCGGAAAGACCACACCCGGCCGACGACCACCCCGCCCGCCAACATCGGGAAGCCATAGCGTTCAAAAATGCGGCCGTCCTTGAAGACCAGCGTATCCATGGCCACCGTGTCCGTGCCGTAAAGCTCATGCACCCTCTTCAAAAACGTGTCGGGATCGGACAACTGGTTCAGCACGAAATTCCGCAGGGCGTTGTTATCTCCGGCAGCCATGATGGATTGAGGAACCCCAAAAATCTCGACAAACCGGCGGTTGGCTTTGATCACCTTGTTTCCTTCGCGGTCCACGGCCAGAATTCCATCGCCGGTGGATTCGAGGATTGCGAGGAGTTCAACCTCGCTCGCGCGCAACGCCTCCTCTGCCCGCTTGCGCTCGGTGATGTCGCGGACGGTGGCTTGGAGTATCACCTTTCCTCCCTGCTTCATCCGAGTCAGGAGCACGTCGGCGGGGAACTCCTCGCCGCTGATCCGCCGGTGCATCCACTCGAAGAAGTGAGAGCCATCGCGCAATGCCGTCTCATTGAACTCCTTGGCTTTCTCGACCGAAGCGCGCCCGTCCGGCTGCCGCTCGGGAGACAGTTCCCACGGACCGTGAGAAATCAGTTCCTCCTCGTCCTTCATCCCGAACATCTTCAGGCCGGCCGCGTTACCGGAGGAGAACCTCCCCGAGGGAAGCTCAACCATCATGAAAGCGTCACGGGAGCTTTCGAAGAGGCCCCGGTATTTCTCCTCACTCTTCCGTAGCGCGTCCTCCGCCCGCTTGCGCTCGGCCAACTCCCGCCGGGTTTCGTCTTCGGCCAGATGAGTCAGCAGCACCGAGGTGGTGGCATTGCTCAGACCTTCCAGCAACACGTCCTCCTGGGCGGTCAACGGGCGCTTGGCGAAAAGGGCGAGTACGCCCAGCGGGGCGCCATCCGGCGATTGAAGGCGATACCCGGCAAACGACACCAGGCCCAACTCTTTCGCCCACTCCCGGTCATACACCCGCGGGTCTTGCTGCACGTTGTTGATAAGGAATTTCGGTTCTTCCCCCGCGGCGATGCGTCCGATTTTGTAGGCGCCATAAGGGACCCGCCGATGCTTGACGCCGTCGAGGTGCGTGTAACGGCCCGCGCTGGCCAGCAAGTGCAAACACATTTCGCGGTGTTGGCAGACGTGCGGACCTTCCGTCGCCAGGGCATGCATACAGCCCTGTTCGCACAAGTCACCCGGCCGCGTCAGCCAGATGCGGCAGAAGTCGGCGTCAAATAAACGGACAATGGTTTCGGTGACGAGTTGCAGCTTGTCGCGCAATGGCCGGGACGCAAGCAAGCCCTCGTGAAGCCGGCTGATGCCTTGTTGGCGCTGGAACGCCTGCTCACGGTCCTGCTCCGCCCGCTTGCGCTCGGTGATGTCGCGGAAGAAGCCCACGTTGCACGGCCTGCCGTCAACAGTGATTTTGACCGTGTTGATATCCGCATGGATAACGGAACCGTCTTGCTTGAGACACGGAATGTCCGTCACCAGAGTCTTGTCTCCGCGGGCTTGGGCTTCGAACTCCGCTACGACGCTTTGCAGGGCATCCTTCGGGTGAATATCCGGCACGCCCATTGTTCGCAATTCATCCTCGGTATATCCGAGCATTCGACACAGAGCCGGATTCGCGTATTTGAACGTCTTGGTTTCAATGTCGGCAATCAGGATGCCATCGGCAATTTCGTCAAAAAGCGTGCGGTATCTGGCCTCGCTCTCGCGCAACGCCTCCTCCGCCCGCTGGCGCTCGACCCGATGGCGCAACACGCCAATCCCGTAGGCCAGATCGCCGGCCAGTTCGCCCAGCAGTTTCAACTCGTCGGCATCGAAGGCGTCCGGCTCCGCCGCATATATCATCAAAGCGCCGAAGCAGCGGCCCTCGCCGTGCAGTGGCAGGGCGATGGACGAGGCATAGCCGCGCCGGATCGCCTCCGCGCGCCAGGGCCCAAAAGCCGGGTCGGTGAGAATGTTGCGGGCCAGCACCGGCTGGCCGGTGCGGATGACCGTGCCGGTGGGGCCACGCCCGCGCTCGGCATCGGCCCAGGTGATGTTCACGGTGTCGAGATAGCCTTCCTCGAAACCGGCCTG
>DLMG01000115.1 GCA_002479245.1 Verrucomicrobia subdivision 3 bacterium UBA7542
GGTTTTCAAGTGACCGGTGACAAATCTCCGTCGTAACGGCAAATAAGCATCAAAGGCTCAACGGTTTTTGTTTGGGAACCTGGAACATCCTCTTCAATCGCACGATAGATTCCACATTCTGTCCCTTTCGAAATGACGGTGTATCGGATCAAACGTATAATTTGATGGTTCTGAACGGAGAGTCCTAGCGTAGCTCGCGCAATTAGATCGCCCTGATCAGTTTTCCCATTAAGCCGATTGTGATCCATCAATTCACGCCATGACACCGAAAAGCTCCTATGTTTCTGTAAAGTCCTTGATATTTCATTCAGACATTGATTCAACGATTGCTGCAAGGTGGTAGCATTGGAGAAATAAATACTCAGTTGCGTCTTCCTATCATTCTTGCGCAAAGCTGCGGCTTCTCGTTCAACAACAACCTCCAAATCTTCGACAGGAGCCTTTCCCTCCGGTTTAAGAATTTCTTCGAGGCGGCTGAACAGTTCGTCTACCGTTTGAAAGCGCGAGTCGATTTCGTAATTGAACCCTCTATTAAAAAACAAGTTTAGGTTGGACAGTTGATTCTCGTTTTGAATTTTTCCAGAAAGCGAATAATTCTGCCATCGGTGTGGAGGCCGGTTTTGTGAATCGCGCAAATTTCGAGGCACACATTTCGTAAGGCAAAAAAACAAGATTGCACAAATCCCAGTCAAATCAGACCGGAAATCTCGCTTGTTTTCATCGGGACCGCGTCGTTCTGGAAGACTTAGAAATTTGTTGTCCAAACTTTCATCTGCCGAAGTGAAATTGTGATCCGTATCTTCTTCATTAAATGATAAACCAAAATCAACCATTACCACATCCGGCGGCTCTAAATTTCTCACAATGATGTTTTCAGGCTTGATGTCACGGTGAACGATGCCTGATTTAATCGCGACTCGTAAAGTGGAACACAAGTCGAGGGCTATCCCTACAGATATGTTCACTGGCAGCCCGTTACTACTTTGAACTGTCTTCGCTAAAGTGTCTCCTTGAATAAATTCCATCACGAAATAAAGGGGAACATTTTGATCTTCAAAATTTTCTGTATTCCCGTCCAGAACCTGTGGCACCTTACCCCCTGCGTTGCGAAGAACTTTCAAGTTCGTAACTTCTATAGCCATTCTTCCACGCGCTTTGGCATCTCGAACCTTTTGAGGTTTGAGAAGCTTCAACACTGCGCGTACCGGCTCACCAGAAATAGATTTGACCAAGAGAGTGTCCCCCTGTCCTCCTCCGCTTAGAGGTTCAATTTCAACCCATTTCTCGTTCCATGGTCCGCTAACACTCATTTTTAGAAAACATTCTTCGTGAGCCAGTCTGCACCTTGGATAAGTTCAGCGACTTGCTCGACAGTTGGATTGACATCTTTCTTGTGAGAGCAAAGGTTCCGCAGATCGGCGAGGTATGAAATCTTCCGCCAGATTGGTGTGTCGATGACGCCTGCCGACTTCAGTGAGTCGTTTAAGTCGGCAATGGTCGGATTCTTTTTAGCCAGCTTGACGCCATGAGCTGTTGCAACCTTTTGCAAATGGCCTTCAATAACCACACCAACTAAGGCACCCGCCGCCCGTGCACTGACTTTGGCCAACTGCCTCGCAATCTCAATTTCACTATCTTGCAATTCAGCATACAGTTCTCCCTCGATATTGGATAATACAGATTCGATGCGGTCGTACACCGCTTTCAGAATTGTCAGTTGGTTGAAATAATTGGTTAGCATTTGGGCCCTAGAGTCAAAGTTGTCATATCCATAGCCACTCGGGACAATTCCTTTGAGATAGTCCTGAATAACATACGTACCATAACCAAAATCCTTTCGTTTGGGGTCAATCTCGTAGTAGCCACGAAACTCGTTATAGCGATCTGGGGCAAGTGAGGCTACCGCTTTCAGTGCCTTTGAATACCAGCGCTGATAGTCGTAGTGAAACTGTCTGTCCTCCTTTTTTTGAAAGGCAACTGCCAGCGCTGCGCCTTCGTCGTAGAGAACGGCAAGTTCCTTTCGGATGAGATCGCGTTTAGACATATGTCATCGAATATCCACATCAAACCCGGCTGCATGGTAAAGGCGAATTTGCGCCGAAGATTTATTCGCGTCAATGCCGCCGTTGTCACGGTTTACATTGCCGGATACCGTTTGGCACCACGGGTCGGGCGGCCAATGGCCGGTCTGGTGGATAGACGTAGTCAAGCGTTTTGTTGGACTTGGTTCCAAAACTCCAGTTCCCTATTTAAAAGATGTTCGATGTAAGCGTTGTTCCGCTCGACAGGCAGTAGCAAATCGGGGAAGCCAGGCCAATGACACCAAAAATCCAGCGAATCAAGACCGGTGACCGCTAGGATGTGTTGCATCTGACCGTAGTAATAGTCAGGGACTGATCGAGATTGCGAAGCCTTACGATAGACAGAATCGCCGCATTTGATTTCAACTACCACATCATAGCTGGCAGTGAAACCATCGAGGCTCGCGCGCAGCCAGTTATATCGCGTGCTCTGAAGGCATGCGGGTCTCACATCTTTGCCAGTCTTTGCGATGTAGCGCCTGCGGGCTTCTGGCTCAAGCTGAGTACCGCGCGCCATCGCTTCGTTCTGGCCAATATTTCGTACTGGTCCACGCTTCTCTTGAAGTAGTTG
Source organism: Verrucomicrobia subdivision 3 bacterium UBA7542 (assembly GCA_002479245.1). Classification (GTDB taxonomy): domain Bacteria; phylum Verrucomicrobiota; class Verrucomicrobiia; order Limisphaerales; family UBA11358; genus UBA11358. The sequence goes on from DLMG01000115.1 coordinate 2,653, forward strand.
TGCGGCACTCTTGAAACGGTTTTCGCCCATGATGGTCGAAGCATCTGACGCCCCGATTCCTTTATGACGCCACTCCCGCCATTCGTCTGTTCCTTGTTGGAGTTCAACAATAATGAAATGTGTGTTCATGGACAAAATCGCTTATTTGGTTCCAGGTTTGGCCGCGTTAACGACATCAACTGCGGCTTTAGCTACCTCCGTTAACTCACTGGTTGGAGTGACGGTCAGTTTGTGCTTATCATAGATACGGCCTGGCGGAGCTGCCACCGTCGTAAGAGTATCCCCACAGAGCTTGGCGAGTGGTGAGCTAGATGTGACATCCTTGCCAACTTCTGACATCTGTTTTCGGAAACCTTCAAAACATGATGCAATCGCCGACTTGTAACCATAGTCCTCTTCCAACCGCTTCGCGAGGGCTGACTCGCTGCTTGCATACAGTGCCAGCCACACCAGTGCACCAGCAATGGGCAGACGAGCTAACCACAAACGTACAAGTTCGTCATAGGTTGGCGCCGTTCCGGCATTGTAAACGTGCCACAAACCGGTAATAGCCAACCCGACGATTGCCAACACAGATCCAACGAACACCCATTGCCACCGATCATGTGGTTTTACAAACGTCTGGCGGCGTTCGTCGAAGGCATGGGCAAGACCTGCGGATGTTGCTCCCGGAAGCAGCCCCACGATTGTCTTCAATTGGTCAGCGCACTGAGTTTCGAGTTCGGCAAGCCGCTTTTCATAAGCTGCAATGCGTTCCTCCACCTCAGTGGATTTGTCAGCCAACCCCTTCGTTAGAGCAGCCGATTCTTCGGCAGTCTTGCGAGCGGACACTACTTTCGCAGATTCTGTTTCGACCGTCCCCTTAACTATTCGGATTTCTGCGAGTAATTCGGCAGCATTTTTTGCTGCTGTTTCTGCGTTTGATTTCTGAGCTTCGGATGCGGTCGCTTGCTGAGTCGCAGCCGTAAGTGTCCGGTCGAGATCGGCCCGAACTTTGTCCGCATGTTCCTGAGCTTTTTGAATGTGGTCCGACTTGGTCGCAATCACAGCTTGGTCGTCTGCAATCTTTTTTTCGCTGCTACCGCTTGCGTCGCGGCATTTGAAATTTCCACTAATTTCGCTTGGGCATCGGTGAGGACTGCAGCGGTCAGCTTTTGAAATTCTGTGGTACTTGTTGCCGCTGCCTTTGCAGTGTCGCGATATTGGCTGATTTCTCCCATTTCGGTTCGGGCGGTTTGCAAAATTTCCTCGACGCTAAGGCTAACCGTCGGGTCTTTGGTGTTTTCGGGGAGTGAAGGAAGCGCAGGCAGTTTCAGGTTTTCTGGCATAATTTTTTACTGTTTAATTTCAGCCTACGTTTCGTGCAGGTTTTCCGTCCGAGCCTTCATAGCCGCTTGGATTTGCTTTTACGAATACAACATGCAAACAACTATGCTTAAACCATGCCAACACCCCAATATATTGCGTAAGTCTCTATTGCTCATACATCTAAATGTGGTTTCCAAGGATATTAGAAACAGTTAAATTAGTGACAAAACGGCTTAAATAGTGTGCCAATTGGCACAGTCTGATGGCACACCGGCACAGTTACTACCGATTCAACTTTGGTGTGGATTATTGGCGGGAATCCTCACTAAGAGTCACTGAAAACCATTCAGGAAGCGACTGAAAATCGTGCAATCGTTTTCCCATTCTTCCAACACGTGACCGTCCTAGCATGCCGGGGAAAGGTGGATTTTCTCGTTGGCTCGTAAACGGGTCGGTTCCTAGTATTGTAGTATTGATATTTGTGGGAAGCGGTTTTCCTTTCGGCGTGGCCCGAAAGCAAAACAGAGCGGAAGGCCGAAACGAGATCGCGAAGCGTTGAAACCTGATTCCCCATTTTGCCATAAACTTTAGCCGCGTAAAAGGCTTCCAACTCCGCCGAGGCTTCCGCCTTCGTACCGCGTTGCAGGGCTTCGGTGGACAGGTCGATGGACGGGTTGCCTCACGCGGCTGGCCCCGCATAAAACTTTTACCCGTTGCAAACCCGGCTGGCATGGTGGAAGTGATTCTGCGCCGGAGCGGCGCGCGAGTCAATGTGAAGCTGGTTGAGGGTTGAACGTTGAATGTTGACCCGTCTTCGTTTCACTTCGCCGCGACAGGGAGTTAAAACGGCTCGCGGGTACGCTCGCCCCACCTTTGCGTCCTTTGTGATCTTCCTGTCCACCGAAGCCTTCGGCGTAGGCGGATGCGGTTAAATTCGGGCCCCAGTTCTGGCTCCTGAATTCCGGCTTCTGGATTCATTCCTTGCCGCCTTTCGGCGGCTCAAGCTGACGCAGGTGGCTTGCGGTGGTGAGGGTTTGCATCTACCGGATGGCGATCTGATTGAGCCGTTTCAACCGTTCGCCCTGCGGCAAATCCATGTGGATGAACTCGGCGTTCATGCCCTCGATGTTGGCCAGCACGAGCAGTTGCTCAATGGTGGCGTATTCGCGCATGTTGCCTTCCAGTTTCGGATTGGCGTCGCGCCATTGCCGCGCGGTCTGGCCGAACAGGGCCACGTTGAGCAGGTCGGCTTCGTTGGCGTAATGATGGTGGCCTGCGCCGGCGTGACCTCGGGCGGAATGAGATGGGCTTTCACCGCGTCGGTATGAATGCGGTAATTGAGCTTGGACAGGGTGCGGTTGAGGTTCCAGGCGAGGGAAAGACGGCGGTTTTCGTCGTCCTTGAGCCGCTGAAATTCCTTGATGAGGTAGAGCCTGAACTCGACAGACACCCAGGAAGCGAATTCAAAAGCGATGTCCTTGTGCGCGTAAGTGCCGCCGTAACGCCCGGCGCTTGAAACGATGCCGATTGCGCCGGTTTTCTCAATCCACTGTTTCGGGGTGAGGACAAAACTGTTCAAACCCGACTGAATTCTAATTCCGTCGAATTCGACGGAATTAAAAGCCGGGTTGTTGAGCCGTTCCCAGACGCCGAGGAACTCGACGGTGTTGCGGTTTCTAAGCCAGTTCCGAACGAGATCATCCGAACGTTCGGGGTTTTTGAAACGGGCGATGTCCGTCAGACAAATGAAGTCCTGTTCTTTACGGGACAGGATGGTAATGGCCGCGCCCTGAACTTCGATGGTGGATTTCCTGGGTTTGCTCATGGCGTCATCGTGGTTGCCGGCATGTAAAACAGGCGTAGCGCGAAAGCGCCCAATCCTCGACCTCGCGTTGTGCGCCGGAACCGATGCCAACCATTTCGGTGATATCAACGAAATGGTCGGAGACCGGGTGGCCGCTATTGACGCAGGCCTCGCGCGCCTTGGTGATGACGGTGATGAAGTTACCGAAGTCGGCGTATTCGAGCACGCGGGCAAGTTCGCGGGCGGACCAGAATTCACCACCGTCAGGGCGGACCCGCTTGATGCGCTCGAAAGTGTTGCTGGCGGCGGGGACGGGCAATTGATCGCTCATGGACTTCCTTTTACCTCAAGCCACGCTTCAGATGAAGACCGAAACGAGATCGCGAAGCGTTGAAACCTGATTCCCCATTTTGCCATCCGCGTAAAAGGCTTCGCCTCACGCGGCTGGCCCCGTAACCGCGTAAAAGGCTTCCAACTCCGTCCCGCTATGCTGGACTTCGATGGACAGGTCGCCTCACGCGGCAGGCCTCGTAAAATCGCTTTACCCGTTGCAAACCCGGAAGACCACGTAAAGCTGCGCCACGTTGCAAGCATGGGGGAATTTTGCGCCTATCCAGCGCAACGAGCAAATGCTAAATTCTCCCACGTAAAAGGCCTTCCAACTTCGTTCCGCGTTGCGGAACTACGATGGACAGGTCAGCCTCACGTGGCAGGCCGCGCTGGGGTGATCCTCCTTCGCCGGGCCTACCGAGGACAGGCAAGTGACCGGTCTTCTCCCGCACTTCGGGATTCGACCCGGCAAGCAAGTGACAGGTGACAGGATTTGGAAAAAGGGGAACATCCAACATTCAACATTCAACTCCGATAAATCGCGAGCAAGCGCCCAACATCGAATTTCAGAAAGAAGGCCTCGATTTTGCGACTTATTGCGGCTGGAAAATTTCGCTTTTTCGCGGTTAAAAAATTCGTGTATGGTATTTGGACATCCGCCAATATTGGGATTCAAATGATGAACTTTCCCTGAAAGCAGAATTTTCACTGGTTCTCAGACATCTCAAGCAGCCGTTTGCACGGAGGCAAAAAAACTGCTTTGCCGCCTGTAACAGTCTGAATTGGCCTTGTGGATGCTCGCAAAAGGGGATAAAGATGGATAATTTCATGAAAATCAGAATCGCTTTGGGTTTGTTCGTCGTCCTTGGTGCGGGTTTCATTTCCGTCCGTGCCGCCGACACCCCGGCCCAAGCCGCCGCCCGTGTGGCTTTGGAACAAAAGCTGAACCATCCGGACGATTCGCCAGTCCAGTCGCTGCCGGCAACGAACACACTTTCCGAGGCCGTGGTGGAACAACCCGCCAAATCCGCAACCACCGTAACCGAGACGGTTCCCGAAAAAGCGGTGACTCCGCAAACCACCCCGGTGGCAACAACTCCGGTGGCTGCTCCTGCTGCTGTCAGTCCTGCTGAGGTCGTTCCTGCTGCTGTTGCTCCTGCCGCTATCAGTCCTGCTGCTGTCGCTCCCGCTGTTGTTGCTCCTGCCGCTGTTGCTCCTGCCGCTGTCAGTCCTGCTGCTGTTGCTCCTTCTATGACGTTCCTGATACTGTCGCTCCTGTTTTTATCGCTTCTGTTAATAGTGCTTCTGATAATGTTGCTGCTGCTGCTGAAGCTCCGGCAATTGAAGCTCCTGCTGCTGAAGCATCCCGCGGTCGTGGCTCCAAGGGAGATTCAACCAGCAGCGGCAAAAGCGAGTCCGTCAACTGAACGGCGCGGAAAGCGATGTTAACCTGCCGAAAATTGAGTGGGCAACCGCAAAGGCGGAACGGAAGCGGGTCATCCATTCCTAAAAAATCTTTTATTTTCCAACGCAGAGGCGCGGAGAACGCAGAGGCTCGCAGAGTTGAATTTCCTCCGCGGTCCTCGGCTTCCTCTGCAGTGCTAGAGCGATTTAAATAATCTCGTAGCCGCGAACGTCAGTTCGCGCCATAATTATCCTCCGTTAATCAATTTGCGCCGACTGACGTCGGCGGCTACATATTTTTTGAAAAAGCTCTAGCTCACGACATCGTTCCTTTCTGAAAAGATTTTTTACCACGGACCTGCCGCGACGGGCGCGAGCACGGCGGGTGGACACGGCGTAAAGCCGCGTGGCGGCCACGCCGCTATACGCGGATTCACACGGATCGGAAAGAGGGGAGCACCAGGCTTGACCCGAATTGCGCGAATTATCGCCAACTGAATTCGCGTCAATTCGCGAAATTCGCGTCGCGCCCTTGTCCGTAATACAATCCTGCAACTT
>DLMG01000422.1:0-3460 GCA_002479245.1 Verrucomicrobia subdivision 3 bacterium UBA7542
GACGCGATTTATTTTCACGACGACGACGCGCTCTATGTGAATCTGTTCATCGCGTCCGAACTTTCGTGGCGGAAAAAAAATCTCGCCGTGCGGCAGGAAACCAAATTTCCCGAAAGCGACGCGACGCAGTTGAAATTCACATGCGAACAGCCGGTGAAACTCGCGTTGAAAATCCGCTGGCCAGCCTGGGCGCAATCTGCCATCGCCGTCCGCGTGAACGGCAAAAAACAGAACATCAGCGGCCGGCCGGGTTCGTATGTGACGCTCGACCGCGAATGGCGCGACGGCGACCGCGTGGACATCCAGTTGCCGATGACGCTGCACACCGAACCGTTGCCGGGCACGACAAACATTGTCGCGCTGCTCTATGGCCCGATTGTCCTCGCCGGCGAACTGGGCACGAACGGAATGCCGAATCCTTACACCAACAATCAAACCGCCTTCGTCCGGTGGCCGACGCCGCCGGCGCCGGTGTTCGTTGCCGGCCCCAATTCATTGCTCAAGCACGTTCAGGCAACGGGCGAGCCATTGACATTTCGCACCCGAAATCTGGGGCGACCTGATGACGTGACGTTGATTCCGTTTTACAAAGCGCAACACGAGCGTTACAACGTTTATTGGAATTTGTTGAGCGAAGCCGAGTGGAAACAGCGTTCCGCCGGGGCCGGCACAGCTCAAATCGAACCACCCGGACTTTTACAATCGCTTTTGAGCAGCAATTGAAATTTCCATGAGCGCACAATACGCCATCGGCCTCGATTACGGGACAAACTCGGTCCGCGCCCTCGTCGTGGACACCGCCAACGGAGCGGAAGTCGCCACCGCTGTCTGGACTTACGCCCACGGCGATGCGGGCGTGATTTTGTCGCGCGACCCGAACCTCGCCCGGCAGCATCCCGCCGACTACGTCAAAGGCGCGGAAATCACCATTAAAAAAGTCCTCGCCGAAGCCAGGAAGAATGTGCGCGGGTTCAATCCCGGCCAGATTGTTGGCCTGGGTGTGGACACCACCGGCAGCACGCCCCTGCCGGTGGAGGCCAACGGGCAGCCACTGGCGTTCAACAAAAAATTTGCGAACAACCCGGCCGCGATGGCGTGGCTGTGGAAAGACCACACCGGCGTGGCGGAAGCGGTGGAGATTACCGGGCTGGCAGGAAAGATTCGACCGCGCTATCTCGCAAAATGCGGCGGAACCTATTCCAGCGAATGGTTCTGGAGCAAAATTCTCCATTGTCTGCGGACCAGTCCGAAAGTTTTCAACGCCGCGCACTCCTGGGTTGAACTGGCGGATTACGTTCCCGCCGCGCTCACCGGCACCGAATCATCGGCCAGACTCACCGTGGGCATTTGTGCCGCCGGCCACAAGGCGATGTACAACGAAAATTGGGGCGGCTATCCGGACAAGGAGTTTCTTTTGCAACTCGGTCCCAAACTCGGCGAATTGCGCGACCGTCTTTGCCCGCGCGTCCGGGCCATTGACTCTGCCGTTGGCGGTTTGACGGTGGGATGGTCAAGGAAAACCGGCTTGCCGGCCGGAATTCCAGTTGCGGTCGGCGCGTTCGACGCGCACCTCGGCGCGGTGGGCAGCGGCGTAACGCCGGGTGTGCTCGTGAAAATCATCGGCACCAGCACCTGCGACATCACTGTCTGGCCGAACACCGAAAATCTGGCTGACATTCCCGGCCTGTGCGGCATCGTCAACGGCAGTGTGCTGCCAGGATATTTCGGGCTCGAAGCCGGCCAGTCGGCCGTGGGCGACATTTTCAACTGGTTCGTCAATTACATCCAGCCCGGCGGCAAGGCCGGCACGCATGAAAAGTTGACGCAAGGCGCGGCAAAACTGCAGCCGGGCGAATCCGGTTTGCTCGCGCTCGACTGGAACAACGGCAATCGCACAATTCTGGTGGACCAGCGGCTGACCGGCCTGCTCGTCGGCCTGACGCTTTACACGACGCCCGCGGAAATTTACCGCGCGCTCATCGAAGCCACAGCTTTCGGCGCGCTCGCCATCATCAACCGTTTCGAGGAATATGGCGTGAAGATCGGGCACATCGTCAATTGCGGCGGCATCGCGGAAAAGAACCCGCTGGTGATGCAAATCTACGCGGACGTGACCGGCCGGCCGATGAAAGTTTCACGCTCGGCGCAGACGTGCGCGCTCGGCTCGGCCATCGCCGGCGCGGTCGTTGCCGGCGTTCACCGTGATTTTGCCTCGGCACAAAAGGCGATGACGGGACTGAAGCCTCGCGTGTTCAAGCCGAATCCGGGGGCGCATGCGGTTTATTGCGAGTTGTATTCGCTTTATAAAAAATGCCACGATGCCTTCGGCACAAAAGAATGGAACGGGAATCTCCATGATGTCATGAAGCAACTTTTGGAAATCCGCAATCGCGCAAGAAAATAAACATGCTCAAACATGCTCAAATCCGAAATCCGAATACCGAAGTCCGAAATCCCGCAGAGCGGGACGAAATCCGAATGTGCGCAGGCGCGTGCGGGGTTGATTCGGATTTCGGGCTTCGGACTTCGTTCGGATTTCGGGTTTCACGCTTCGGATTTCAACTCTCTTTGATCTCATGCTTGAACAACTGAAAAAGAACGTTTGTCAGGCCAACCTTGATCTGGTGAAGGAAGGTCTGGTGTTACAGACCTGGGGCAATGCGAGCGGCATTGATCGCGCACGCGGCCTCATCGTCATCAAACCGTCCGGCATGTCCTACCACGGCATGAAGCCGGATCACATGGTCGTCGTTTCGCTGGAAACCGGCAAAGTGGTTGACGGCTATCTCATGCCCAGTTCCGACACGCCGACGCATCTGGCGCTTTACCGCGCTTTTAAAAACATCGGCGGGATTGTGCATACGCACAGCCTTTACGCCACGGCTTGGGCACAGGCGGGCAAGGGAATTCCTGCTTACGGCACGACCCAGGCCGATTATTGGTACGGTGACGTGCCTTGCACGCGCCCGTTGACGTCGAAAGAAATCAAGGACGCTTACGAAGCGAACACCGGCCGGGTCATTATTGATGCTTTCAAAGATCTCGATCCGATGCAACATCCCGCCGTGCTAGTGCCGAGCCATGGGCCGTTCACGTGGGGCAGGGATGTGAATGAAGCGGTGCATAATGCGTCGGTGCTCGAATTTATTGCGCGGCTGGCGAGCGAAACGCTTCGCATCAATCCGAAAACCGGGCCGATGCCATCCGTACTGCTCGACAAGCATTTCCTGCGCAAACACGGCCCGAAAGCATATTACGGACAGAAATAAAACAACCACAGATCCCCAATGAAAAAAATCACGCAATTCGTCATGTTAACATCGGCTGGACTGGGCGCCGCCTGTCTTATAGGCTGCGGCTCCATGTCAAACCCAACCCCAAGCGGAACCATCAGCCAGGTTCCTTTCGGCAATACCCCGGACGGCACGCCGGTGGCCATTTACACCCTGCGCAACAGCAA
>DLMG01000422.1:3564-5229 GCA_002479245.1 Verrucomicrobia subdivision 3 bacterium UBA7542
TGCTCGGCTACGATGATCTGGACAGCTATCTCAAGGCCACTCCGTACTTCGGCGCGCTCATCGGCCGCTATGGCAACCGCATCGGCGGCGCGAAGTTCACCCTCGAAGGCAAGACCTATACGCTGGCCACCAACAACGGGCCGAATTCATTGCACGGCGGCCTCAAGGGCTTCGACAAGGTCGTCTGGCAGGCCAAGTCATGGCTTACCCCCGATGGGCCGGCATTGGAACTGACCTACGTGAGCCAGGACGGCGAGGAAGGTTTTCCCGGCAATCTCAAGGTGACGGCGGTTTACACCCTTACTGACAACAACGAACTGCGCCTGGACTTTACCGCGACGACCGACCAGCCGACGGTCTGCAACCTCACGCATCATTCTTATTTCAATCTCGCAGGGCAGGGGAACGGCGACATCCTCGGCCACATTGTTTATATCAACGCGGACAACACCACTCCGGTGGATTCCAATCTCATCACCACCGGCGAAATCAAGCCCGTGGACGGCACGCCGTTTGATTTTCGCAAACCCACTGCCATCGGCGCGCGGATCAACGACCCCGATCAGCAACTTCAATACGGCCCCGGTTACGATCACAACTGGGTCATCAACAAACCCATGGGCAAACTGGGCCTGATGGCGCGCGTTTACGAGCCGACGACCGGCCGCGTGATGGAAGTGCTCAGCACCGAACCGGGTTTGCAGTTCTACACCGGCAATTTCCTCGACGGCACCATCACCGGCAAGGACGGCAAGGTTTACCAGCGCCGCACCGCCTTCTGCATGGAGCCGCATCACTACCCGGATTCACCGAACAAACCGATGTTCCCCACCACGGAGTTGAAGCCCGGCGAGACTTACAAGAACACCATCGTTTACAAGTTCTCAGTAAAGTAAAACTTGTGATGCCGCGCCGCCTGACGTTTTGCGGCGCGGTGTCCATCAACCCATAAACAACCAAAATGAATTCCATGGTTCCCATACTTGCTGCGGCCGACACCGTTGCTGCAGCCGACACCGGTTCCACTTTGACCGGACTCGACTGGGTGGCGATTGTATTCTATTTCAGCATCCTGTTTTGTGTGGCGTGGTGGGTCATCAAGCGGCGCAAGGACACCGCGGCTGATTACTTCCTCGCCGGACGAAACCTCGGCTGGTGGATCATTGGCGCGTCCATCTTCGCGTCCAACATCGGCTCGGAACACATCGTCGGGCTGGCCGGCTCGGGCGCGTCCCAGGGCGTGACCATGGCTCACTACGAACTCCATGCGTGGTGCCTGCTCGTGCTCGCGTGGGTGTTCGTGCCGTTTTATGCCCGCTCGCTCGTATTCACCATGCCGGAGTTTCTCGAACGCCGGTTCTCGACCAGTTCGCGCTACATCCTGTCCATCGTCTCACTGATCACCTTCGTGGTGTCCAAGATCGCCGTGGGTATTTTTGCCGGCGGTGTGGTATTCGCAACGCTGTTGCCGGGGATGCATATCACCATCGGCGGGACCGTGATCAACAGTTTCTGGATTGGATCGGTGGCGGTGATCGCCTTGACCGGTTTTTACACCGCCCTCGGCGGCATGCGCGCGGTGGCTTACAACGACGCCGTCCAGGTCCTCGTCCTGATCGTCGGGTCGGCATTGCTGACGGTTTATGGACTCATCAAACTGGGCGG
>DLMG01000423.1:0-760 GCA_002479245.1 Verrucomicrobia subdivision 3 bacterium UBA7542
CAACGCAATTACCAATCCAACGTCGCGCAATACCAGGCGGCGGTGAACCAGCAGAAGGCCCAGGCCGACCTCGCGTATGATTTGCAGAAATTTAAGACCGGCCAGCTCGTGAAGGCCGAGGAAGTTCAGGTGCAAATCATCGAGAAGCAAAAGCAAATCGAGTTGCAGCAGCAGGAAATCCAGCGCAAACAGCGCGAACTCGAAGCCAATGTCCAGAAACCCGCCGACGCCGAGCGTTACAAGGTCGAGACGCTGGCCAACGCGAAGAAATTCCAGCTCGAAACCGAGGCGGCCGGCGCGGCGTCCGCGACGAAAGCGACCGGTTTTGCCGGTGCCGACGTCGTGAAAGCCACGGGTCTGGCCGAAGCCGATGCGAACAAGGCGCGCGGTCTGGCCGAGGCCGCCGTCATTGAGGCGCAAGGCAAGGCGACCGCCGAAGCGATGCGCGTGAAGGCCGAGAGCTTCAAACAATACAACGAAGCGGCGGTCATCGAAATGATCGTACGGGTGATGCCGGAAATCGCGGGCAAGATCAGCGAACCGCTGGCGAAGATGGAGAAGATGGTCATCATCAACAGCGGCAACGGCCCCGGCGGCGGCGCGAGCAAGCTGACCGGCGATGTGACCACCATCATCAGCCAGTTACCGCCCGTGTTGGAAGCTCTGACCGGCGTGAAGTTCGAGAAATTGCTGGAACAGGTTCCCGCGCTGAAAAAGGCGATGGGCAAGGACGACGATAAAGGCAAATAACAGGTAGGGC
>DLMG01000423.1:887-4853 GCA_002479245.1 Verrucomicrobia subdivision 3 bacterium UBA7542
GGTCGCCGGCACGGCGACCCTCCCAGTGAGATTATGAAAGTCTGCCGTTCAAGTAGCGGTTGTGACATCGCCGATGAAAAGCGGTGGAGGGCCACCGCAGTCCAAGACCTGGCGGTTGCTGTACGGTTTCAATCGGCGCGGAGCGTCTTGGAGTGCGCCAGCCCTCTGGCGCTTTCGGTTCAAGAGCAGGCATCGGTAAAATAATTGGATAACGAAAATGAAAGTCTGCCGTTCGCAAAATAATCGGATGATCGCCGGGGTTTGTGGCGGGTTGGCGGAACATCTCGGGTGGTCGCCGTTCCGCATGCGGGTAATCTGGGTTTTGGCGACGATTTTCACGGCGTTTGCCGGGGTGATCGTTTATTTGGCGCTCTGGTTTTTGATGCCGAAAGCGCCGCCCGCGCCCGCCTTTGATCCGCCGCCGTTGCAGCCGTGGAAAAAGGCAACGTGAGGAAATATTATGGCCGAAAACGAACAGACCAAAATTTGTCCGAAATGCGGCAAGCAAATGGAGGAAGGCTACATTCTTGAATGCGCTTTTCCTCGTGGGCTGGACGTATCGAAGTGGGTGGCGGGAACACCCGATTGGGGTGGTACTTTTTTTGGTTTAAAATTTAGACCGCTGAACATAACAAGACGGGCCAATTTACAAATCCGCACGTTCCGTTGCAAACAATGTGGCTTCCTTGAATCTTACGCCACATAACGTGAACTCCTACCATGCACCTCTTCGAAGCCATCATTGATGCGAATCACCGGGCGGTGGCCGGTGACACGGATGCCGGTCTGCACCCGGCGGATTTCGCGGACGAACTGCCGGTCATCGCGCTCACGTGCGTTGATCCGCGGTTGAATGCGTTATTTCCGAACGCGCTGGCGTTGCCTGCCGAGGAGTTCATCTGGCTGCGCAACGCGGGCAACATCATCACCGGACCGTTGAGCAGCACCATGCGGTCGCTGGCGCTGGCGTGCGCGGTCAAGGGCGGCAAGGAAATCGCCATCATCGGCCACACGGACTGCCAGATTTGCACGACGACGGCGATGCAGTTGCTCGACAAATTGAAGGCCTTGGGCGTTGAGCGGCATCTGCTGCCGGAAAACCTCAACGAATTTTTCGGCATGTTTGGCAGCGAACGGCAGAACGTCATCAAGGCGTGCGACATCGTCCGGCACAGCCCGCTCATCGGCCCGAAAATCCCGGTGCATGGTTTTTTGGTGGACATCGAAACCGGCCGGCTCGAATGGATTGTGAACGGCTACGAAGCCTGGCAGACATTGCCTGGCCCAAGCGACGCGATAAAAGGCGCCGGGCCGATGGCCGAGGCGCTCGGCTCGTTTGCCGCGTTCAACATCGGCGAAATGAAATTCCCCGAAACAAAAATCGGCGAGGTGGTGACGAAGGCCGAAGACTGGCTGTCGCAGAAAGCCGGGCAGTTGGGAGTCAAACCTTCCCAGCCGTCAGCTCCGGCTGCGCTCGCGCCGCAGGTTCCGCCTTTGCCGGCTGCGCCGGTCATCCCACCGAAAATTCCGCTGCCGCCGCCGATCCGCCCCAAGATCATTCCAACCCGCGGCCGGCGGTGAGAATTAGGAGCGTGGCTTGTCCCAAGCCGCAGCCGCCACGAATGCAAACCCTCGCTGGAAGTTTTCGAACCATTTTCCGCGTTGGAATCGGCTGCGAGTTGGGACAACTCGCGCTCCGGAACATTTCCGGTCGGAAGGCAATGGCGCAATTTGACACCATCACCCGGCAACGATGCCGTACCTGCGCGGAACGCCGGATTTATCCGGCAGCAACACGCGCCGGTTGCACACCTGCCGGATGAATCCGGCGTTCCACTCGGACGCGGCATCGTGCATTGGTGGTAGTGTCCGGGTGCGCCCAGGCGGATCTCCAAACCGTTTTCGTGATTGAAACCGGCGGTCGGCAGGCTAGAATCAGTGCTCCAATGGTCCGGGGCGTAGCGTAGCTTGGCTAGCGCGCTTGCTTGGGGTGCAAGAGGTCGTGAGTTCAAATCTCACCGCCCCGACCATTTCTCAATTTTCGATTACGGATTGCAGATCGCCGAATGGAAACTCAACCAACGTCTCCGCTTTTTGAAATGGCAAGTGCTTCTTCAAACCCATCCGACCTGATTGTGGAACTGCGTTCCATTGTCGAACCGCTCGACCTGGCGGAACTTTTCCGAAAATCGCAGCCGCTGGAGGTCGAGCTGGGCTGCGGTGACGCTTCATTCCTTGCCGAATATGCCCGGCGGCATCCGGAACGGAATTTCATCGGCGTCGAACGGTTGCTCGGTCGCATCCGCAAGCTGGATCGCAAAGGCCAGCGCGCCGGGCTGACGAATTTGCGCGGCGTGCAGATCGAATCATCTTATTTTTTGCACTATCTGTTGCCGCCTCATTCGGCATCGGCGTTGCACATCTATTTCCCCGATCCCTGGCCAAAAAAAAGGCACCATAAAAACCGGCTCATCAACGAATCATTTCCGCAACTGGTTTTCGCCGCGCTCGCTCCGGGCGGCGTGGTTTATTTGCGAACCGACGATGAAGATTACTTTGCGCAAATGATCGGCGTGTTTGGAGCGAGCAAGGAGTTTCAGCGGATTGAAACGCCGCCGGAGCTGGTGGAATTGCTCACGGATTTCGAGCGGGAATTTCGCGCGCGCGGCATTCAAACATTGCGCGCGGCTTATCGGACGCCGGCATGAATTTCAAACGTCAATGACCGGGCCGTCGTCAATATCCGATTTTCCTGGCGGTGGCTGGCGGTGGGAAAAAGTGACGCGTGTGCTGCCCGTGCCGGTCAAAATGTTCAGCGTGACCGACACGACGCTGATGATGAAGGCGCCGAAGAACGCCGACCAGAACGTGTCCACCGTAAATTGCAGTCCCCACAGTCCCATCAGCCAACCGATGCCATAGAGCAGCAGTGCGTTGATGACGAACGTGAACAGACCGAGCGTGAAAATCAGCAGCGGTAGCGCAAAGAACATCAGGATGGGCCGGATGAACGCGTTCATAATCCCCAACAGCGCGGAGGCGATCAATAAATCGCTCCAACGGCCGAAGTGGATGCCCGGCACGATGTAGTAAGCTATCAGCACCGCAAGGGTGTTGATGAGCCAAACTTCCAAAAAACGCAGAGATCGTTTTGTTCCAAGCTGCATATTCGCACAATACAAATCAGCGTTTCCCAAAATGCTTCAGTTTGCCGCCAAAAACAAGGAACAAACTTAAAAAGCGGAGGTCGCGCGAAGAACGTGAAGCGGGCAAAAGTGGAAAACTTTTCCCTTTGCAATCTTCGCGCGTTTTTTTGTCGCCTAAAATTTTTGACTGGCGCAGATTGTCCCGCATGATTTCAAAGAAACCGTTGATTCTTCTTGCCGGATGGATTTGTTTTGGCCTCGGAGGTTTTTCGCCGTCCGTGGCTGGAAGCGTTATCGCACCCGGCGCGAAACTTGAAAAACTCACTGGCGACCTCAAATTCGGCGAAGGCCCGACGTGCGACGCGAACGGCAACGTCTTTTTCACCGACCAGCCGAATGATCGCATCCTGGAATGGAGCGTGGACGGAAAGCTGTCCACGTTCATGCAACCCGCCGGCCGCGCGAATGGAATGTACTTCGACGCGAAAGGCAATCTCATTGCCTGCGCCGACGAGAAGAACGAGCTTTGGTCGGTCACGCCCGATAAAAAAGTGACGGTGCTTGTCAAAGGCTATCAGGGCAAATATCTCAACGGCCCGAACGACGTTTGGGTTGCGCCGGATGGCGGCATGTATATCACCGATCCGTTTTACAAACGGACCTGGTGGGATCATGACACGATGGCGCTGGACGGTGAAAAGGTGTTTTATCTTTCGCCCGACCGGAAAAAAATTGTGCCCGTGGCTGAGGATTTAAAAAAACCCAACGGGATCACCGGCACGCCGGACGGCAAAACTCTTTTTGTTGCCGATATTCGGGG
>DLMG01000228.1 GCA_002479245.1 Verrucomicrobia subdivision 3 bacterium UBA7542
GGCCACATCATTTTCACGAGCGACTGCTACCGGCAGACGCGTGATTTCGCGACCAACCTGCTGAAGAAATTCGGGATTCAAACCAGTCTCGGGGACCCGACGGCGGCGGCCATCGAAAAGGCCATCCAGCCCAACACGAACATCATTTTCACCGAACTGCCGACGAATCCCTATCTGCGTGTGCCGGACCTCCCGGCCATCGTGAAGGTTGCGAAACGGCACAAGCTGCTCACGATGATTGACGCCACGCTGGCCACGCCCTTCAACATCCGTCCGTTGGAACTGGGCGTGAACATCGTCATCCACTCGGCCACGAAATATCTCGGCGGCCATAACGATCTGCTGGCCGGTGTCACGCTGGGCAATCACAAGCTGCTCGAAGACCTGAACAAACTGCAGCGGATGATCGGTTCCATTCCGGGACCGCTCACCTGCTTTCTGCTGGAACGCGGATTGAAAACCTTTGGCCTGCGGATGGAACACCACAACCGTGCCGGACTCGAAATTGCCCGGTTCCTCGAATCCCATCCCAAAATCAAAAAGGTCTGGTATCCCGGATTGAAGTCGCATCCTGATTACCGGCTGGCAAAAAAACAGATGCGCGGGTTCGGCAGCGTCATCAGTTTCCTGGTGAAAGGCGATGACCGGGCGACGCGGCGGTTCATTGACTCGCTGGAACTTTTCCTCATTACGCCCAGCCTGGGCGGTTCCGAGAGCCTCGTCACCCAGATGTCCATGATGTCGTTCTTCGATTATCCGGTGGCCTACCGCGAGTCCCTCGGCATGGTGGACAACCTGGTGCGCATCGCATTGGGATTGGAAGATGTCGAGGACTTGATTGCCGACCTGAAACAGGCGCTGTCGAAGGTTTGAATTGTTGTAGCGTCGAGCCTGTGGCTCGAATGAATCGGCGCAATCTCTTGCCAAGCGGGTTGTGAATTCTCACGAATCACGCGTTGGCATGGGGTAGGGACGCGTTCCACCCGCGTCCCCATTTTTCTCTCAATCACTTGTCCACCGCAATTCGTGGACACGGCCTTGGTAGGGCCATTCATCCGGACTCGCCACCAGTTTTTTCCGCAGTGGATTTTCCCGTACATAATCCAGCTTCTCCTCATATTCTTTGCGGTTGCGCATTCGATGATGGAACGACTTTCGCTGCCAAGCCCATGACTGGCCCGGGTGACGGCGGCTGAATTGGCGCTTCCAAAACTCAATCCACTGATCAATGCCAAAATGCAGATCGCGTGGCGCGCAAAAGAAATGCAGATGATCCGGCATGAGCAGATAATAGCCGGTGAGCCACGCGCGCGCGTCCTCCCGCCAGAGTTTCGTGAGCGAATCTTGCACAATGGCATCGGCCATCCACGGCACGGAGTCCTTGGCGTTGACCGTGACAAAGAAAATATTTGGCTGTCCGGAAAAGATGTGCGCGCCGGCGGCGGGTGTCCGGCGTCCAACGTCAGGATAAATTCCCTCGCCCCAGCTCATGGGTGGATGGTGAGAAATCGGCAGGCGGACAAAAAGAGAAATCTCAGGATTATGGGGACGCGGATGGAACGCGTCCCTACCTCAAAATATCCGGTAACAGCCGCCCTCCAAAGAATTCACTGCGATTTTTCCTGTTCCCCTGTCTTTTGGCTTCCAGCTTCTTTATTTCCGCCTTCGCCCGGCGCCGGCGCGGCAGGCTGCAATGTGAGTTGTTCCGGTGGCGTGGTGGCCAGGCCGGGTTCGGCGGTGACGGGCGCGGGCGGTCTTTCAACAACAATGCGACGGAGTTCATCCGCGGCGGGCAAATCCTCCAAACTGCGCAGGCCGAAGTATTCAAGGAACAACGCGGTCGTGCCGTAAGTCGGCGGGCGGCCCACAACTTCGGCGCGGCCAACGGCCTCCACCAATCCGCGTTCCATGAGCGTCTGCATCGTGGCGTCCACGTTCACGCCGCGAATCTGTTCGACCTCAGCGCGCGTGATGGGCTGGCGATAAGCGATGATGGCCAGCGTTTCGAGCGCGGGCAGCGAAAGCCGCGGCGGACGCGTTTTCACGCCCACGAGCGCGCGCAACCACGGGCCAAATTCCGGCTGCGTGACGAATTGCCAGGAACCCGCGACGCATGCGAGGCGATAGCTGCGCGCGGCGGTTTCGTGTTCGCGCGCCAATTGTTCCAACGCGGCGGTCAGTTCGCCCTCCTTGACTTTGGCCAGCGATTCGGCTGTGGCATCGGCATCTTCGTGTCCGGCAGCGGCGGCGAGCACATCGCGAAGTTCCTTCACACTCAGCGGTTTTTGCGCGGAGAACAGCAACGATTCCAGAATGAGTTTAAGTTCCATTTTAAATTTTCGATTTACGATTTACGCGTGATGCGTGCCTTCACCTTCCGCGCCAGCCTCGCTGGCAGCAACAGTTGTTTGAGAAATAACCGGTTCGGATGCGGGCACCGCGGCCGGTTCAGGCGCTGTCGCCGGCGTGGCACAGGTCTCCGACCTGTGTTCTTTTTGATCAGATTGAATCATTTCCCCTTTTGCCTCACACAGACCAGAGGTCTGTGCCACATCTGCTGCCACCACAGCGAGGCGGATTTCAATTTCGCCGAATGCTTCAGGTTGCGAGCAAACAAGCTGCCGCAGGCGGATCAATTCGAGCAGCGCCAGGAAGGTGCAGACGACTTCGGAGCGGCTGGCCGCGCCCTCGAACAATTCGGCGAAGCGCAGGCTGCCGCGCCCGGAAATCGCGTGGAGAATGAACTCGATTTTTTCACTAACGCTCCATTTGTCCTCAAAAATGTCGCCCCGGTCTTCACGCCTGGCGAACCGTTGAAGCACGCCGTTGACGGCGTTGAGCAAATCGAAAATCGAAACGTCCGGCTTGGGCGGCGGCGCGGCGCTTTCAAATTCGAGTTTGCCGGGCAGGCGCGGAAAAATGTTTTCCTGTTCGGCCTCGAGCACCTGCAGGCGGGCGGCGGCGTCCTTGAATTTTTTGTATTCGACGAGCTGACGGAT
>DLMG01000225.1:0-602 GCA_002479245.1 Verrucomicrobia subdivision 3 bacterium UBA7542
AACGGGTGCTGCCGGCGCGGGTGCCGGTTGGGTCAGAACCGAATTGCCGCCCAACAACGCGCCGAGACCGCGTCCCAATGCAGGTTTCGCCATGCGCGCAGAGTGTCGCAGGAAGGGGCGGTTGTCAACGCGAAGCGAGTGTTCCGGAGCGCCGGCCTCCGGCACGGCACGATGACCAACACGGCGGGCCGGAGGCCGGCGCTCCCATTGCGGGCCGCTGACATTGACCGGCGGAGTGCGAGCGGCCCGCGTCCGGAGTGTGTCCGTCCCTGGCCACAGCAACGGCCAGATGGCGACGCGCTTTGGCCAGTCCGACGGCGGCCTGCTCTGCCACGTCGCTGCGCCCGGGGAAGTCGGCGCAAGATGCGGCGGTGCTGGTGCTGGTGTATTGAATAAGGAAACCAGGAAACCAAGAAGGCGGAAGCGAAGCCGGTTCATGGTTTCATGGATTCCTTATTTCATGGATTTCTTATTAAATCCAAAGGCGGCGCGCACGGCTTGTCTCGCCGTAGTCCCGCTCTGCGGGACGAAGGCGGAAATGACGCGCCCTGCCTTAAATGCACGACTTTGGACTTTGGACTTCGGGTTTTGGACTTTACCCT
>DLMG01000225.1:697-2608 GCA_002479245.1 Verrucomicrobia subdivision 3 bacterium UBA7542
GAGTCCTTCCGCGGACAGGAACTCGACGCGCATTACGCCGGCTATTTCGATTGCTTCAACCGGCAACTTTTTTATGAAGCGCACGAAGTGCTGGAAGATTTGTGGCTCCAAGACAAACACGGACCCAACGGAGCGTTTTACAAGGGTCTGATCCAGCTCGCCGGCGCATTTGTCCATCTGCAAAAAAATCATCCACGTCCCGCCGCCGCGCTGTTCAAGCTCGCGCTGGCGAATCTCGAAAAATATCCGCGCCAGCACGAGCGATTGGATGTCGCCGCCGCATGCGGATTGATTCGAAACTGGCTCGGAAGCCTGGAAGCTGCGCCATTTGAAAAGAATCCGCTTACCAATGAAAACCAGCCAAAACTGGCATTGGAACCGCTTCACGGTTAAAGTTTGAACATGAGCAAAAAACGCGTCGTGCTGGCAGGCGGCAGCGGATTTCTGGGTCGGGCGCTCGCAAAGGAATTGCTCCAGCGCGATTACGAAGTCGTCATTCTGACACGCGAATTGCGCGAACGTGACGAAGATGACGAGGTCAGGGAAGTGGAGTGGGATGGCGAACATATCGGTGAGTGGATAAAATTTTTGGATGGAGCGGAGACCGTGGTGAATCTCGCCGGGCGCAACATCAATTGCCGTCACACGCCGGAAAACCTCCGTGAAATCACCGAATCGCGAGTCAACCCGGTGCGCGCCATCGCCGCAGCCATCTGCCACGTCAAACAACCGCCGCGCGTCTGGGTGCAAGCGGGCGCCGTTGGTTTCTACGGCAATTGCCGTGACCAATGGTGCGATGAAACGGCTCCCAACGGCCGGAATTCGCTGGCGGAAATCTGCCGGCTTTGGGAAGAGGCCTGCCATCCCGCAACCTCACTCCACACCCGCCGCGTGCTGTTCCGAATCGGCATGGTATTGGATCGCGATGGCGGGGCGTTGCCCATGCTGACCAATCTGACGAGGTGGTTTCTTGGCGGCGCGGCCGGGAGTGGCAAACAATACATCAGTTGGATTCATCTCGCGGATCTGACCCGAATGTTCATGCAAGCCATTGAGCCTGAAAATTACCTGGATGGCATCTACAACGCCGTTGCCCCCAATCCGGCAACCAACGCGGAATTCATGCGTACGCTGCGGCGCACCTTTTATCGTCCGTGGTGTCCACCGGTCCCGGCTTGGGCGGTAAAACTGGGTTCCCGGCTGGCGCAGACCGAACCGTCGCTCGTGCTTGACGGTTGCCGCTGCGCGCCAAAACGGTTTCTCGAAGCCGGTTTTGAATTTCAATTCCCGGATTTGCGCGGCGCGTTGAAAGACATCTGCCGCTGATGGCGGGAGCCAGTCTTGGGAGCGCCGACGTCTCGTCGGCAAGCGGTACAGGCGCAACCGGGCATCTGCATTAAACCCGGGGGCGGGCAATTCGGCTTGGAGTTCCGCCTTCAGGCGCTTGGATGCGCGTGTTTTCCCTTTGCCGCCTGAAGGCGGAACTCCGAACGATGCGGGTGCCTGGTTGCGCCCAAGTGGAACCGGTCGGCGCAAAGCAACGGGCTGTGGGACGCCGGCGCTCCCAGGAAGGGGAAGAAATGTGGCGGTGATTACGCCCCGTCACACCAGCGCTTCGGCCAGCACTTCCGCCATGTGCTGGGTGCGGACCGGCGTCAGGTCCTGGATCTGGTGGCGGCAACTTGTCCCCGACGCCACCACGATGTTCCCGAATGGCTGACTCCGGATTACTTGAATGAGCGGTTCCGCGACTTTCACCGAAAGTTTGTATTTCGATTCCAACATTCCGAACGCGCCCGCCATGCCGCAGCAGCCCGCTTCGAGCATCGTCACCGTCCGCTGCGGCATCCGGGTGGCCAGTTGGTACATGTAATCTGAATTGGCAAGTGATTTGGCGTGGCAATGCACATG
>DLMG01000404.1 GCA_002479245.1 Verrucomicrobia subdivision 3 bacterium UBA7542
CCAGTTGCCGACGCGCCAGTTGTCCTGATGCGGGTCAATCAGTTGCAGGGACGCGCCGGTTCCGTTGGCGTTCGTTGGCCACGGCAACTGATTTTCATATTCCACTTCGGCCACCGTCACATTGCTGGAAGTATTCAACACGAGAGTTCCGCTCGCCGGCAACGTGCCGCTGAAAATGTCAAACACCGGATTGGTCGCGCCGTAAGCTCCGGCGAAGGCGGCGCCATTCGCTGCCAAAACCAAAAAGTTGGTCGGCGCGATGATCGAACCGTTCGGGAAGGTGTAGGCCGATCCTTGAAGCTGCCAGCCCGACAAATCAAATGTCATGTTGGTCGAGTTGTTATACAGCTCGACAAACTGCGCTTCGGCCACAACTGGGTTATACATGATTTCGTTGATGACCACCTGGCCGACAGGTGAAGCATTGGTTCCATTGTAGGTGACGCTGACGCTGTTGCTATCGCCTGTTATCGGCTGACCGTTTCTGTCCACACCAACCGCGCTCAAGTTGTTTGTTCCGTTGACCAACGGTAAAGCCACGGTCCAGTTGATCAGGGTTGTCCAGGTCAGTGGATACGCCACACCGTTGATCCAGACGGTGTCCACATTTACGGGGGCCGTGCCGGTCACATACGCCACGTTATTGCTGGTCGTCACGCTGGGATTGACGGTGAACGACGTGGCATTCACGGCGGCCAGTTGCGAGGCAATGCTGCTTTGTGCCTGGGAAAGCCACGGTTCGATGTTCACGGTAGGATTTTCGACACTTAGCCCGTTGGTGGTGAAGGCGTTGTATTTGGCCATGAGCAGCGGTCCGCTATTGGCGACATTGAGCGGTCCATTGACCAACTCCTGCAAGGCGCGCCAATACATTCGAAGGAAAGCCGGGTTGTTGAAAATGGCCTGCAGATTGGGGTCCGAGCTGTTAACGACTAAAAGATCTTGACCCGGCCCCCAGGCCTGGCTGTTGCCAATCACCATGTTGAAATCAAACATCAGCAGCGAATACTTCGTGCCCAGTGTGCCGATGTAACCGTAGAGGTTTTGGCCGCTGGTGCCGCCGAAGCTGTCCCAATTGCCCGCCGCGTGGTTGGCGGCAAAAACCCGCATCCAGTTTTCCATGTCCGCCAGGTTTTCCATGTTTGCCACATAATTTGGACTGCTGGAGGAGCCTGCCGCATCCACCAGCGAAAAAACGTTCGTAAAGTCGCTGGCCGAATCCGGCGTGCGCCGAACCAGATAGTTGTAGCGATAGCGCGCCACTTTTTTCACCCCGCCGGTTGTCGTGTAAGGCATGAGGGTGGCGCCCACGACAGTGCTGTTGAAGGCAATCGTGCTGCCCGAGGGGAATGGCGCAAACTCAATCCACTGTTGCATTTTGTAAAGGTATCCATCGGAATCATTCGGAAAATGCTCCTTCACCACGTCGGAATCGGGGCATTGCGCGTCTTCCATGAGCGGGCCGCGGCGGTTGCCGTTCACATAAACGGCGACGTAACGGCGATTGAGCCACGGCACGCCCAGAGTGCGGAGGAATGTGTTCGCCAGTTGCTCCCGTTGCAAGCTCGCGTCGTCTCCCGCGAAATTGCCCGGCTGGTGAAGTTTGTTGAAGGACGTTGCGCCCAGAAGTTTGTCATCGTCCGGGAACATCCATTTGTAATGGCAAAGCGCGCCATAGGGCGTGTCGAAATCCTGATGCCACGCGCTGCCCGCGAAGCGCCCTTGAGCGTTGTAAATGACGCGTGAGCCGTTGACGAACGTGCAATCGTTCCCCTCGTTGCTCAAGTCGGACAAGTTGGCCCAGCGCGTCGCATTGGTTTGCGTGATCCACAAGTGATACACGCCAAAACTGCCGCCCGGATTGCCGTCGCCAAACATGACCACACATTCGCGCACCGGTTCATTGTCCTGCGGACGCAATGCCGGGAAGCGTGTGGTTGCGCCCAGACCATCCGTGGCCGAAATATAAAACGCCACGATTTGATTCGCAGCTTGTCCGGGAATGGTCGCGCTGAAAACGCCGTCCCCCGCGATGGCGTCGCCGCCCGTGCCGTCGTCTTTCATCGTGACGGCGGTGTAAGTCGTCGCCGGATCAATCCGGTAAAATAGCGTCGGGCTTTGCACGCCGTTGGGATCGTGCATCTTCGCCGTCACCACCACCGGTTGATTCGCCGCTGGCAAGGTCGGCGTGTGTGTCACGTTATAAATGGCCGGTCCCGCGTTCGTCGCGTATCGGCTGTTGGGCAAACCCGGCGAACCAAGATTAAGCGGAACCGGCAGTGCGCCCGCCGCTTCCAGCCAGTTGCCATTCAAACGCAACAGTGCTTCCGGCCAGCCGTGCAGCCAGCGCGCTTTGAACCGCAGCGTCGCCGTCTGACCGGATGCCAGCGAGTTGGCATTCAAAGCCACCTGGCAGGAATTGTCCCCCGTCCAGATGTGATCGCTGCAACGGATGTGCAAGGAATGAGCACTGGAATAACCGGAATTCTCCAAACTGGAACGTGTCATACAGCCTTGGAACGACCAACCATTGGTGCCGGATTCAAGGGTGGAATTTGAGACGTAATTCGAGCCGTTGTAATCCACCTCAATGTTGTCCACCAGACATTCGCCCACGTCAAGAATGCCTATCTGCGCGTAGACAATGCCCGAACTGTTGTAATTGATTCCATTGTCGAGCACGCCGGTGTTTTCGATGTCCACCCAGGAAGACTTTTGGGTTTCGTCGCTGTCCGCCCAGTTCGAAGCCAGCCGATGGTTCGCGCGCGGGTCAATCAACTCCAGGCTGCTGCCGCCGCCGGAGGACCATTCTCCCCAGCGACCGCCGGTGCCATAAGTTACTTCGTCTTCCTCAACGTAAATCGTGTTCGTCCCGTAAAGTGTCTGTGGCATCGCCAGCGCGAGCAGTTCGCCGTTGTGCGACAACTTGCCGCCGTAATTGCCCACCGTGTTCCCGCTGTTCAGGTTTGGATATTTGGCAAATAAATTGGTCAGGTTGCGCGCCACGACCAAATAGCCGTTCGGCGCGAGCGTGACATTGGGAAAAGTGAACGTGACACCCGA
>DLMG01000013.1:0-1235 GCA_002479245.1 Verrucomicrobia subdivision 3 bacterium UBA7542
TTTGGCCATCACCCAACGGCGATTCGGGAGACGCTGAAAGCGCTGCGGCTGAAATATCCGCACGAGAAAATTTGGGCCATCTTCGAGCCGCGCTCAAACACGACGCGGCGAAATGTTTTTCAATCCGAACTGGCAACTGCCTTTGCCGATGCCGACGCGGTCGTGGTTGCGGAGGTGGCGCGACTGGAACAGCTCGCGCCTGAAGAGCGGCTCAATCCCGAAAAGTTGATGCAGGATTTGAAAACCGCCGGCAAGAACGCGGCTTATCTACCCGACGTGGATTCCATCGTCGCGCACGTCGCCAAAAGCGCGCAGGGCGGCGACATCGTCGTGGTGTTCAGCAACGGCGGTTTCGGCGGGATTCACGCGAAGCTGCTGGAGCGGCTGGGCCGGCGATAGGGCGTGTTTTCAAAATACGGAGTGTGGCCGTCCTCGGCCACAGCCATGTCCGCCAGCTTCTAGTTTTCCGCAATTCCATGCGCTCTTGGCTGACGGAAGTTGCTGCGCCCGGGGACGGGCGCACTCCGGCTTCGAGCGTCTGCCGATTTGAAAACACGCCATAGGCTTCCACAGCTTACCCAGCCAAGTAACCGGTCTAATTTTTCCGGCTGGGGTGCGCTGTTTCCTTGAAAACCACGACCTCCACGTTCATGCTGAAGCATTGTGAATTGTGCCGTGGCTGTCCCGGGTGAGAATCCCGGGCCGCGCGGCACAGGAAAGATAACGATGTCATACCGAGCCTGGTTTCAATGTATCAACCCGGAGTGCGGAGAAACTTATCCGCTCAACTCCATTGTGTACCAATGCAAGCGCTGCCATTCGCTGCTGGAAGTGCAGCATGATCTCAAGACGCTGTCCCGCCGCAGCGCCGCGAGCTGGAAAAAACTTTTCGAAAAGCGCTACAAGAGCAATGAATGGCCCTACGGCTCCGGCGTGTGGGGCAAGAAGGAATGGATCCTGCCGCAGATCAAGAACGACGACGTCGTTTCACTTTACGAAGGCGGCACCAATCTTTTCTGGGCTGAACGCTTCGGAAAGATAATCGGGGTAAACGAACTTTGGATCAAACTCTGCGGCAACACCCACAGTGGCTCGTTCAAGGACCTCGGCATGACGGTGCTCGTGTCGCAGGTGAAGCAGATGATTTCCGAAGGCGCGCCGATCAAAGCCGTCGTCTGCGCCTCCACTGGCGACACCTCGGCGGCGCTGGCGACCTACTGCGCCGCGGCGGGCAT
>DLMG01000013.1:1291-2751 GCA_002479245.1 Verrucomicrobia subdivision 3 bacterium UBA7542
GTGCTCCTCCCGCGCGGAAAAATTTCCGGCGCGCAGCTCATCCAGCCGATTTCGAACGGCGCACTCGTGCTCTATCTCGATACCGACTTCGACGGCTGCATGCGGCTGGTCCAGGAAATCACCAAGGACGAAACGCTCTATCTGGCGAACTCGATGAATTCGTTGCGCGTCGAGGGCCAGAAAACCGTGGGCATCGAAATTGTCCAGCAGTTCGACTGGGAAGCGCCGGACGTGATCATCATTCCCGGCGGCAATCTGGGCAACGTTTCCGCGCTCGGCAAGGGCCTGATGATGATGAAAGACCTCGGCTTGATTTCCAGGTTGCCGCGCATCGTGGTGGCCCAGGCGGAGCGAGCCAATCCGCTTTACCGGTCTTATCTGAAGAACTTCGAGACGTTCGAGCCGGTCCACGCGCAAAAGACTTTGGCCAGCGCCATTCAAATCGGCAATCCGGTCAGCATTCAAAAAGCGATCCGCACGTTGAAACAATTCAACGGCATCGTCGAACAGGCCAACGAGGAGGAACTGGCCGACGCCGCGGCGCTGGGCGACCGCACCGGCATGTTCAACTGTCCGCACACCGGTGTGGCGCTGGCGGTTTTGATCAAGCTGCTCAAAGCCGGCAAGATTGCCAAATCCGAGCGCGTGGTCGTCATCTCCACGGCGCATGGACTGAAATTCGTCGAGATGAAGGTAAAGTATCACCAGAAGAAACTGGATTTTCCGTGCCGCCATGCAAACCAGCCAATCGAACTGCCCGCCCGTTTGGACGCGGTGAAAGACGCGCTTCACAAGGCGCTCAAGCAAAGGAGCCGGTTCAATGTCTAGCAATCGGAGGGTCGAGTTACACGAGACCCTGAATCATTTTTTACTGAAAGCCTCCATGATTGCGAAATCGCACACCAAGGCTTTGAATTGTAAAAAGCTTGCGTTGGCGCGGCAGCGTCTTGGACTGCGGTGGCCCTCCACCGCTTTGGCACTGCTGGCGTCTGCCCAAAGCGCCAGAGGGCTGGCGCAGTCCAAAACCTGGCGGACGTTCGGACGGTTCATGGAGAGTGGGGGACACGCAGGTCTCGTCCCCCAGAAATGGAGATTTGTTCAATGACTTCTAAAATTCACAACCTGCATAAGTGGGGTCCGTCCACCCTCGCCATTCACGGCCGGGGCAAACATCGCAAGGCGCACCACGCCGTTTCCACGCCCATCGTCCACACCTCGAACTACAGCTTCGAGTCCACGTCCGAAGTCTTTGAGTTCATGAAGGCCAAGGGCCAGGGCCGCGTTATCCGCGAGCACGAATACGGCCGTTACGGCAATCCCACGCAGCAGGAGACCGAGCGCAAGCTCGCCGCTGTCGAGGGCGCCGAACGGGCCATTCTTTTTTCGACCGGCATGAGCGCGGTCATTCTCACGCTCATGGCCTACATGAAAAAGGACGGCCACATCATTTTCACGAGCGA
>DLMG01000142.1 GCA_002479245.1 Verrucomicrobia subdivision 3 bacterium UBA7542
GGGCCGCGTGCGCTACCATTCCTGTTTCAGAGTTCGGGTTTAAGCCATGAGCTTCAAATGGCTGATGCGGAAGATGGCGCCCCTGGGCTCGTTGGCGAGACATTCGATTTCCCAGCCGTGCGCGAGAACGATTTGCTGGACCACTGCCAATCCCAGCCCGGTGCCCTTTTGATTGGTGGTGAAATACGGCTTGAATATTTCCTGGCGGCGTTCGGGCGGAACGCCGGGGCCGTCATCACCCACCTTCACGGTCGCCTCGGACGCGCTGACCTTCTGTGTCACAATTTGAATCCGGCCGTTCTCACCCACTGCCTGAATGGCGTTGAGCACGAGGTTGAACAACGCCTGGCGGAGCAGTTGTTCGTCCGCCTCGATGGTCATCGGTTCGCCCTTCGTTTCCAGTTTGATTTTCTTTTCCTCGATGTCGTAAGCCAGCGCGCGCACGACCTCGTTCACTACGGAATCCAGGGCCAGCTTCGCGCGGCGGATTTCGCGCGGACGCGAGTAGTTGATGAATTCGTTTAATTGGGCGGTGACCTTGTCGGTCTCGTCCACGATGGCGCGGACCTTTTCGCGGATTTCGGACGGAGTGTCATTTTGCTTGGAAATCATCTGGGCCATGCCCCGGATGATATTGAGCGGGTTGCGGGTTTCATGCGCGAGGCCGGCGGCGGCCAGGTTCATTTCCCGGAGGTGCGAATTCAATTCGCTGGCGCGGATGAGACGGATTTGAAGCTCGGAGGATTTGGTCACGTTCCGCCCAGCCAGCCCGGATCCAACGACCGAAATCGCGGCCAGCAGGGCGATGATGGATCGGAGCCAGAGGTCCCGGTCAAAGGTCTCGCGGAGTGTCTGGGTGGACATGACGATGACAAAACTGTGCACGCCCTGTTTTTGACGAAGGGTTTGGTATTCTTCCTCGCTCATCCAGCGGGGACGCCCAAAGCGGGGCCGGAAGCCGCCTTCACGGGAACGCATCCGGTTCGTGTCATTGTCCGGCGGCGGCGGCGGGGGTTCCTCGGGACCAGCGGCAAAATTGGTCGGCTGGTCACCGGGTTGGGGTTCGGGTGGCGGCCCGTGTGGCGGTCCGCCCAGGCGGTTGGTGGCGGCAAAGCGATTGGTAAAATCCTGCCGGGACAGGATGATGGGCAGGTTGGTGCCCTCGATGTCGTAGGTGAGGTTGGTCCCGAGGTCCACCGGATTCGCGAGGGTGACGGTCTGCGCATTCCATTTTTCCGTCGTGCCGGCGATGCCCAGGCCTTGAAGATCAATTCCCGTCCCGGCGGAAGCGACCATCTCGTTTGCGGCGTTCAAGAGCGCGATGCCGTTCAATTCCGTCTTCTCCTGCCGGACCAGTTCCGTCAACGAGGCTTCGAGCCGTTCCTTGGAAACCACGCCGCCAAAGCGGCGCTGCGACCGGAGGACGATGCCGAGCGTGGTGGAGATGTCCTTGGCCCGGTTGACGAGCGCGGCGCGGGCTTCTTTCCGGACGCGAATATGCTCGGCCACCTGCCAGGCAACAACCAACACCCAGACCCCGAGCAGGAGTCCGTAGATCAAAGCGCTGCGGCGTTTCAGTTCCATAAATTGTTCTCAGTCTAAAAACCGACGTTGCAGCCGGATACACCCGGGACTTTTTGTAGAGCAGACATTCTTGTCTGCTGGTGGCGGAACTTTCCAGTTCCGCTCTGGGCGACTGGCCGCCGTCGCGCCGGAGCGGCGCTTTGGCGCGCCACGAAGGCGGAAGGGTCGCCCAATCCCGCCATGCGGGACTGGAAAGCCTGCGCTACGCCATGGGGCGCGAACGAACTTCGCTTTTCAAGTTCTGTCATGCAATCATCCCGGAGCGTGTTTTCAAAATACGGAGTGTGGCCGTCCCCGGCCACAGCCATGTTCGCCAACTGCAAGCTCTCCGTATTTCCATGGCTCCCGGCCAACGGCAGTTGCTGCGCCCGAGGACGGGCGCAATCCGGCTGCAAGCATTGGTAGATTTTGAAAACATGTTATAGAAAACATCATGCATCCTACCGGTTCTTTTTCACCGGCACGCGCTCCAAAAACCGATCCAGTTCCTGCTCCGAAATTGAATTGGTGATGAGCTGCGCCTGGCCGGTTTCTTTCGCGGTCAACGCCGCGAGCTGCGACGGCATCTGGACGATGTGCGGCGTGATGAACATCAGCAACTCGGTCTTCTGGTTCGACTTGGCGCTGAACCTGAAAAGCTGGCCGAGCAGCGGAATGTCACCCAGAATCGGGATTTTGCTGTCGTTGGAGGACTTTTCGTTGGAAATGAGGCCGCCAATAACGACGGGCTGCCCGTCGGGAGTCACGACCACGGTGTTGGCGGAACGTTTGTTGATGTTGGGCGCATACACGGCGGACGAAATGATGCTGCCGCCTTCGATCACCTGGCCGGGCGTCGAGGCGTCGATGGACGTGATTTGCGGCTCGAGAATCATTTGAATCAGATTGTTCGCGCCGATGAACGGCGTGACGTCCAGTTGGATGCCGACGTTTTGATAGGTTCCGTTGATGGTCGGAATGGTGGTGGCGGTGCCGCCAACCGCGCTGAAACTGACCCCGCTGGGCAGATAGACGCTCTGGCCGACGACAATCTCCGCCATCTGGCCGTCGCGCGCGAGAATGGACGGGCGCGACAGCACCTGCGCCTTGCCGGCGGTGGCGACGGCCTGGAGCGTCGCATTGAAATCGCTGCCCATGAATTGATAGAGACCGCCATTCCCGGTCGCTCCCGCCAGGGACTGGGGCAGACCAAAGTTGTTGTTCACACTCAAGGTCTGGTTGACCGGAGTAAGAGTACCGGAACTGCCGGCAGGACTGCCGGCACTGAAATTGGTCACATAGCCAAGGAGTTGCGAATAGTTCTTGTTGACGCCGGTGTAGGTGCCTTGAACACCGATGGCGGACGCGGTGTTGTCCTGCACTTCGAGGAAGACGACCTTGATGAGCACCTGCGGTTCGGGCGCGTCGAGGCTGGCGACAACCTGCCGGATTTGCTCGCTGGTTTCCTTGTCGGCGATGACCATGATATTGTGCGTCACCGGGTCCACGGAAATGACCGCGCTGCCCACCGTGCCGTTGTTGTTATATTGGCCGCTGCTGGAACTGCTGGCGTTGTTGTTGTTGCGGTTTCCGCCGCCGAATCCACCAAACCCGCCGAACCCGCCGCCACCGCCGCCGCCGCCGCCAGTGCGCTGCTGGGCATGGATTTCCATTGCGGTGCAGAAAAGCAGGGCCAGAACGCCGCCGAGATATTTTTTGAAACAGTTTGTTTTCATAATTTTCCTTTTCATTAAAAATTGTTCACGTTTTAGAAATTCCGCCCGCTGCTGCCAACCCCGCCGCCGGTACTGGTGCCGCCGATTCCGGTGGTGGTGCTGGTCGTGCCCATCGTGGTGGTGCCGTTCACAGCCCGTTGCTGGAGCGCGCTGTTCTGCGACGACGAACTCGTGCCACTGCGCGAAGTGCTGCTGCTCTGGAACATGTTTTGCAGCACCGTCAACGCCTGCTGCGGATCGCCGTTTTTCATCTGGAAAACATAAACGCCCTGATCGCGGTCCGAAGGCACATCCAGTTGTTCCATCATCCCGGCGATTTCCTGCATCAAATCCTTGGAAGCGGTCACGACGACGGATGAAGTACGCGGGTCCGCCACGGCGACGACCTGGGTTTGCTTTTGGATCCGGGTGTTTTGACTGCCACCGGTGCTGCCGGCGGCGGTCGCCGCCATCATCCGGCCAAAAAACCCGCCCGGACCGCCACCGCCACCCATACCACCACCTCCGCCACCGAACCGGAACGGCGTCTGGACCTGGCTGCCCGAGGTGCCGCTCGTGGGAAAAATCTGGCCCAATTCACTGGCCACGTCGGTCGGGCTGGCGTGGGTCAAATGGAACACCCGGATTTCCGTTTCTCCCTCGGCGCTGTTGTCAATCGCCTGGATGATTTCGGTGAGATGCCGGATGTTCGACTGTGTGTCGGTGACCACAATTGAATTGCCGGCTTCATTCGCCACAATCGTCGCCTG
>DLMG01000322.1:0-243 GCA_002479245.1 Verrucomicrobia subdivision 3 bacterium UBA7542
GACCTGGCCGACGTGCCGATGATTGTGCTCACGATTGATCCCTGCATCAGTTGTACGGAAAGGTGATATGGGTTACTTCGAAATGTCCAAACTGGCCCTGAAGTGGGCGCTCACGAAGCCGCCAACCACCCGTTATCCCTTCGAACCGCGCAATCCCATCGCGGGCTCGCGCGGCCAGTTGGTTTTCACGAAGGACAACTGCGTCTATTGCAACATCTGCGCCAAGAAATGCCCCACCGGCGC
>DLMG01000322.1:306-3349 GCA_002479245.1 Verrucomicrobia subdivision 3 bacterium UBA7542
TGCTGGTGAATCGCGCGCAAAAGAAATGGGCCATTGACCGATTGCGCTGCATCACCTGCGGCTACTGCGTGGAAGCCTGTCCCAAGAAATCGCTGGGGATGGCCACGGGTCACGGCAGCCCGGCCGTGACGCGCGACCGCGAGTTTCACTGAAATCTACGACGACAATCCGCCTAAGTTGGGCTTTATAAGCAGGCAATGCCCTAATTTGTTGTCACGCCGGTTGCGCCCCAGAAGACAAGATATCCCGGAGCCGTCTTGCTGACCGAAACGGAGACCAATTCCTTCCCGGCATCAGGATGCAAATCCACGCCATGGATATGATGGTGATCCCGTTCCGTCATTCGGCCGGCAGCGTTCCACTTGGCCAGATCCGCGGCCAGGGAAAAGATGTTGGTGTCCCCGGCAGGCGCATCGTTGTAGTAATCAGGCAGCAGGACCTCGCGCTGCTCAAACGTGCCATCCGCATACGCAAGTTTGAAACTGAGGCGGGAGGGTCCTTCGGCGCTGGTCATGAAAACAAGCATCCTTTTGTACTGCTTGCCCGGGACCGGAAAGGCGAACCCGCCTTCACCTTCGACGCTTCGCGTTTGGAAACCCTTGCCGTCGGCGTTCGCGAAATTGAGCCGAACGAATGGATGCGCTGCGGTGGCCTTGAAGCAACCATCGCCTGGCAGCGCCTTGGCATTCTTGTCGCCATTTACAACGGAGGCCTCCAAGGTCATGTAACCGTCCGCGCGTCCTGCGCCATCCACTCCCTTGGTCCATGGCACCAGTTTGCCGTCTGTGAGTATCGTGACCGCGCGCCCGGTCAGGATGGGGCGTACATCCACTTGAATGACCTCCGAAGCCTGGGCCGAAAGTCCAATCAGAAGGCAGAACAAAATCGCGCAAAAAATTCGAGTAGTCATAAGAGTTGTCTGTTTGCCGGACGACCGGAACTCAGGCACGCGGGGCTGATGACGTAGCCCGCGACAGCGGAACCCCGAAGGCTTTCGGGGCTGGCCGGCTGTACGCCATCCCGTTGCCTGCTCGCGATGCTGTTTATCGGAGTTGCCTGCAGCGATTTGATACTCCCATCAAAGCCCTTTTGTTTTTTTGATAACATGGGCAACAGGGCGGGGAGTGATACAAACACTCCCCGCGAAACATCACGTTAACCGGCGTCCACTGGACGCCCATCAACCATGAAGTACTACAGCCATGAAATACTACACTTCCACCACCCAATTCAACTGCGGAATCGACCTCCATGCCCGCCAGATGTACGTCTGCCTCATGGATCGGGACGGCAAAAAGCTCGTCCACACCAACAACTGAAATTAAGTCGGCCTGCCCGCCGTAGCCTTGGGCGAAGGCGGGAGTTCCTGTTCTGAGGACGCCAGACGGAAAGAAAATACTTTCCGCTAGGAAAACTTTTTGCCTGTTGACACTCCGGGCTTAATAGGTGTTTGGCCACAGGCACGTTCGACATAAGGCCAATAACAAAGTGGCGCCAATCAACATCAGGCCGCAAGCTGAGGGCTCAGGCACAGGCAAGGGTTCGCCCGAAAAGGCTATGAATGTCGGCCCGCTCAATCCGGATGCAAAAGTGCTCTCAACTCCGCCTGGCGTGAATTCATTGACCTTGCCGCTGCCATAATCCGCCTCATACAGGTTGCCCGCGCTGTCAAACGCCAGTCCTTGGGGATTATTCAACCCGGAGGCAAACAGGCTTTGGACCCCGCTCGTTGAGAATTCATATATTTTGCCGGCGGTGTTGCCCAACCCAGCATCTGCCTCATACAGGTTGCCCGTGCTGTCAAACGCCAGTCCAACCGGATAAGACAACCCCGAGGCATAGGTGGTTCGCGTTCCGCCCGAAGTGAATTCATAGATGCTCCCGACCATGCCGCCCGCGGTCGCAAACAAATTTCCGGTGCTGTCAAAGGCCAGGGCGGTGACAGACACCCCGGAGGCGAAGGTGCTCCGCACACCCCCCGACGTATATTCAAAAATACTGCCGCCGGGGCCGAACTGTGACGCAAATAAATTTCCCACACTGTCAAAGGCCAGTCCTTCAACCCCGCCAACCCCGGAGGCAAAGGTGCTCCGTGCTCCGCCCGGAGTGAATTTATAGATAATCCCGCTGTTGTTATCCGCCTCATATAAATTACCCGAACTGTCAAAAGCCAGTCCATACGGTGCAGATAATCCAGCGGCAAAAGTGCTTTGCGTTCCACCCGGTGTGATCTCCGTAATTCTGCCATTATTCGCCCCAGCCACATAGAGATTTTGCGCCAGTGCGCTCGGCAAAAACAGCATGACGGCTACAGCACACAAGGAGCCGCCGAACAAATGCGCTGCGGCTTGAATTTTGGATTCGTAATTGTTTTTCATAAGACTTCCGAGTGGTTTGTGGCCTAACGAATCAATATAGGTCATCCGAAGCTATTCATGGGCGGCCAGGCCAGCGGAGCGAATCTGAGGCCGCCACCGACGGTGAATAACTTCGCCGCCGCGACCGGCGCGACGACGGGATTAGGATGGCCGTTGGTTGTCATTTCCTATATCCGACAAACCGTTTTCCCGCCCCGGCGGGTCAGGTCTGCTAACGTCCAGTCGCATCAACGACTTTGAGCTTATGGACCGGCCCGCCGGGCGGGGCTTGACCCTCTAACGACGACTCAAGAGGGCGTCCGATATTGCATGACGACTTTTCTATATTGCCGTCGCCGGGTCAAGCCTGCGGGAACACAAAAAAACGATCAACCCCGTAAAGGGGCGTGGCCCCCACGGGGCTTTACGCTCCTCAACCCTCAACCGCATAAATGAACACCTCGCATCCCTATGACCTGGTTATCGGCCTGGATCGCTCGGACAAAAAGGCCGACCTGCACCTCATCACCACCGCCACCGGCCAGCGCCGGTCCCAAACCATTGACACGGCTCCCGAAGCACTCTGGGACTGGCTGCGGCCCGACTGAGTCCGAATAGGTGTTTAGCCGGAACTCCCTTCCGAGCTGCCAACTGAAATTAAGTCGGCCTGCCCGCCGTAGCCTTGG
>DLMG01000350.1:0-5822 GCA_002479245.1 Verrucomicrobia subdivision 3 bacterium UBA7542
TTCGACCTGCATCGCGAATTTGACATTGAAGATGTGCTTTGGCGGAGTCCGGTTGAACCGGCGGCGCTACAATCCGAGCGCTGGCATCACATTCTGGATGAAGACCGGGCGTCGGTGGTCTCCATCGGTTCGCCGCTGGCCGCCTTGAGCAGCGAGGTCATGCTCGCCCGAATGTTCGGGGTTCAGCCATTTGACAGACCGCAGTTCAAGGCGGGCCGGCAACTGCCGTTCTTCTTTAGCTGGCTTCCACAAAAAGCTGGAAATTTTCGCAGTGCTTTTGGGCTGACGTGGCGTGAACTGCAATCCGATTTGCCCGCGATTGCAAAACTCGTGAAACGCAAACAGGCGGGAGCATTTATCCTTGATGGCGTTCCACACGGTGTTCTGGACAAGGGCAAAGTCTGGACCATGTATGGCGTCATTGCCGCACAACGGCGCGCGGCTGGCAATGTGTGGCTGGTTGTGTCCGGTTATGCCGGGCCGGCCACTTATGCGACGGCGAAAATGGTCAAGGAAATTGCCGCCGAACTGCCGGGGACAAAAGGACACGCCTCAAAAGTTCTATGGATGCCGGTGAAGGTGAAAATCAAGGCTGGCGACTCCGCCTCTTTGGTGGGTGATGTCCGCGAAGTGGTGAGCGCGGAATTTGACGGAGAACCACGCCTGTGGCCGGTGTAAACGCCGGTTGAAAAGAGCGGCGGGTGAATACCGGCACAAGCCATCAGCGCACCGGGTTCGAGCGCCTCACTTCTGCCAGCGCTTTGATTTCCAAGTCGCAGTCAGCGGCTTTCCTTTTGCCGCCGCGTCCAGCGGAGGTTCCAGAAATTCGATCAACAATTGGATGACGGCTTCGAGCGTCGGGGCTGCGGCCTTTGGCCCGGTCTTCCGCCAAAACGCCTGCCAGCCGCGAATTTTTGCCGGGTCGGTCCCAAACATGGGCGTCAAACCAGCCGGCAGCCCTTCGGGAAACGCGGTGCCACGGCGGGCAAACGTCCCCGCGATGGACTTGACCAGCAATGCGCCATCGAAGGGGAATTTTTGCGCGAGATAATGCAGGTCGAAATAATCTTTGAAACGCGAGTTCAGCATTCCCAATTTCACGATGGCTTCGAGTTTCTCGGCCACGACGGTTTCGCGCGAATAGGCCCGCAACTTGGGCGCCGCCATGCCCAGCATGACGGGAAAAGTGATTTCCTCCGGCGCAACGGGCAGCGCGTCCCCGAAACCGACATCCACCTGCAACGGCACCACCGCCTTGCCAACGGTGGCCCGCAGTTTCACGCGGATACCGGCGTATTCATCCTGGGCGCGAATGTCCTCGCACCTCACCGAGCGCGGATCAAAATCAACGCCATCGGCTTCGACCTCCAGATTGCACAACTCCCTGAAAATATCCGCCAACCGTTCCGGTGTTGATCGTCCGAAACCCAACAGATCCAAATCGCGGGTGGCGCGGTGCATTTCCGGTTCCCAGAGCGCAAAGAGCATCGCGCCTTTCAAGACGAATTGCTCCCGATGTTTGGAAATGGAAAGTCGGTAGAGCAAACGCTCCAAGGTGAACCGCACCAGCAGCACGTTGTAATCTTCGCCCGTTTTGGTCCGACGTTGAGCCAGACGGGCATGGACGGATGCAGCGGGATTTTTCATGCGAGGCTGTCGAAATAGGGGCGCATGACATTGAGCACGCGGCAGACCTTGGCGTAATGCCAGAGTTCCTCGGAGGTGGCCTTTTTGTTCCGCCACGCATCCCGCAGCGCCTCGACCGCGATGTTGACGCCGATGCGGTTGCGAAAACGGAAACAATCGGCCACGGTTTTTGAGACGCCATAGACGGGCACGGACACGCCTTGGATGACATGCCGTTTGATTCCTTCGGTCATCATTTCCCCGGAGAACGTCGCCACGCGCAGCGCCGGGGTGGCGGATTTTGGTGGCCGCGTTCCGCGTGGAATCGCCATCCAGACCTCGGCCGGATTCTCCGTGGTGAGACCGTGAAAACGCAGGGCGGATATGAGACAGATCACTCCTCTCGGCGACCGTTTTGCCGCCTCCGCCAGTGAGTGGTTTTCTGTCATCGGGGCGCTGGTTTGGACGTAAAGCCCCCGTCCGGTCTTCAGCAAATCGCCGCGCTCAACCAGTTGTTTGAGATAAGTTCGCGGAACGCCGCTGGATTTCAGGTCACGAGGGCGCAGCACTCCCAGCTTGCGCGTGAGCTTCAGCACTTTTTCCTGGTGGTTCTTTGCCACAGAGCAATTATTACATAATGTATGCAGATAGCAACAAGTGAATACATTCTGTAAAACTGCCAAGCGAAGCGTATTCATTGGAAAAAACGCACGGAAGCCTGTCGCGAGGACAAGCTTCCGTGACTGGCGGTGACAAGGGCCGGTGGTGTGGCTGGTTTCAGACCCCGACACCTTCCGGCCTTTGTTGCTGGCCTTGCACGCGGGCGACCGCGCGGCGTGCGGTGCGGCTGATCTGAGCGATGACGCCTTCCTTCTGGTCTTCGGGCAGGTCTTTCACCAGCGTTTCGTAGGCGTTCTTGAGCGCAGGGTTGGCATTGATGCGTTTCATCATCCCCTCACGCATCCGATGCTGGCGATCCAGTTCACGCACTTCGTTGAGAACAACCGTGCGTTCGAGCCGGTCGCGGGGCATGGCTTGAATGTAGTTCCAATACTTCGGGTTCTCTTTGATGTGGGCATCAATTTTCGCATCCACTTCCGGGTTGGTCCGAAAGTTGGGTTCGTCTGCTGGGGCGGCATTGCCGCTGGCGCTCGGTGGCGCGGATGTTTTTGGTTTTGTGCTCATAATGAGTTTGTATGGTTTATGTTTGTTTAGAATTGCCGGTTTGCTGAACCGGCAAAGTGATTCACGGACTCAATGGGTCATCGGTTGCATTAGTCGTGGAAAGATTGCTTGCCGGGGATTGCACCGGGGCGGATTCAAGGGCGTCGAGGCGCTGTTTCATATCCTTCACCGTGGCGCGCAACACCGCCGTTTCCTGCAAATTGGTTTTGGTCTGTTGCAACGCGGCTTGAAATTGCGCCAGAGCTGCCGACAGGGTTCGGGCCTGCATCATAATTTCCGTGGTGGCGAGCCGCTGCGAATTGACCTCGGCCAGAATTGCATCGTTGACCGGAGCCGGGGCGAACGCCGCGTCGCGCGACGGCAACGCGGGCAGGTTGCCGTCAGCCGGGCCGGGATGAAAATCCCAGCGCGTATTTTCCTCGACGCGATAGACGACGTGCTGCTCGTGCATGATCAAATCGTCATTCGGATCGGCGTAGCGACCGACGTGATAGGCGTGGAGGACTTCGGGATAACGAATGCCCTCGGCGTTCGTCGCTGGCGGTTGCTGTGGTCGCAACACCAGCTTGGGCGTCGTGGAGCACGCGGAGAGAAACAACAGTGGAATGAGATAATAGGCTTTCATGGTCTTGATTTGGTTGGGAGTTGTTCGTCGTTTTCCTGGGTGACGGGAATGGCGGTGCCGCCGAGCGAGGCATCGGCGGCGTCAATGGTTTGCAGGACGTAGAGATAAAACTGTTTTCCGCTCGGCACGCGGACGTAAAAACCGTTCTTTTGAATCGAATCAAAAATCTGCTGCGCGTAGGTTTGCAGCACCGCCTGCGCGCCCGCGAAGGGCGCGTTGTTGAGCGTGGGACTGTTGACGGGACCGAAGACGGTTTGTTGTTTCTCCGTCAACGCGCCCGCCGCACCGGACAGGAACGTCGCGGCAAAAAGTTTGATGTCGGCCAGGTTGTCAGACTTGATTACCTCGCCGCGCAGTCCGGCGCTGCCGTCGGTGATGGCCCAGCCGGTCTGGTTGGTGTCATTTTCAAATTCGCGGTCAAGGGCGATGGCCTTGATTTGCATTTCCATCCCGTTCTGCCAGACCAGCGTCCAACTATTGCCGCTGGCGATGCGTTCACGTTGATGGTCGGTTTGGGCCGTCCCATGAATCTCCGTGCCTGCCGGGATAACCAATTTGCCGCCATAATATATGTTCTCGGTGATGAGGCCGACGATGGGTGTTTGGATGGAAGCCGAGTCCACCGTGATGACCGTCTCACAGGGAATCAGCCGTCCGAACGGCGCAAACACCGCGCTCAACTTTTTGGCCGGCGGAATTCCCGCCGAACTGTCGGCGAACAAACTGATGGGCGAGAGCGTTGGTGCCTGGTTCGCGGGAACCACCGGCAACGGAGAGGGTTTCGGAAAAGCAGACGGCGACGATGACGGCAACGTCGTTGGCTCCGGCTTGGGCGGCGGCGGATAAAAAACCTGAATTGGCCGCGTGACGGACTGCACCACCTGGGGCTTGTCCGTGGCGTTGGTGGCCAGAGCCGTGACACTGACCGCATCTTCGGCAGACGGATTGTGTTTGCGAACGACACTGAAAATGATCAATGCGGCGGCGAACAGCGCGATAAAGGCAACGAGCTTGCCGGTCTTGGTTTTGAAAAAATTGAGAAAATCGCGCGGTTTCATAGATGGCCTCTGGGTGAACGGATGGGTTTCACGATGGGGGTATTGGTAACAGTGACGACGGGGGGCGGCGGTGTCGGTGATACTCGTGTGACCAAAACCGTGAAGGCATTGCGCAAGGACAATTCGTTGCGCCCGCCGTCCGGCGTGCCGCTGACGGCGAAATAAACGATGCTCCGGCCTTCGGGCGGCACAGTGCCGTCGGCGTCGCTGATGGATTGAGGATAGAGCCGGTCGCCGACCCGCAAGGTGAAACTGTCCGGCTGATAAATCAGGGGCGCGTCAATCTTGTTCGTGATGACGAGGCGGAAGACCAACGTGTCCTCAGCGTTGAATCGGAAGGCTTCTTCAATCTGGATTTCGTAATCATTGAAATCGCTGACGAGCGGCTTGCCGTCGTAGGTGGTGAAGTCCACGTCGGCCACGGCTTCGGGTTGTTGCGCTTTGAGCAATGGAAACGCCTTGGCCTTGTCGAGCAGCGACAGCAGTTTTATCGGGCTGACTTCGGGGGCCTGGCCGATGCCTTCCTCCTGCGGCGATGGTGGTGCTGCCAGATTGAGCGACAGCACGGGCTGGTCACTTTCGGTCAGTTCAAAAACGTAGGTATGGTCGTTCCAGCGGATGTTGAGATTGGCGGACGCCTTGGGGAACAGGGCGCGCACGGAAAGAAACGCCGAGCCTTTGGTGTGGGCCAGTTGAAACAGACCTGGCGTTTTTCCATCCACCGTGACGCCCGCGCCGTCAATGGCGGTGACGGCGCTGGGGAAACTGATCGTGGTGACACGGTTGGTTGCAACCGGCACAGACACGGCGGTGCGGTCGTCGAGCAAGACCTGTTGGATGGCCGGTGAATCAGCCAGCGCAACGGCGGCGGTGAACACCGATAGGGTGAAGGACAGGATTTTAGCGGTTGATTTCATATTTGAAGTCGCCCACGGCGGTGGGGAAGCGTCCGTTCAAGGCCATGTTGGGGTTGCGGATGAGGCGCAGCCGGAGCGTGAACGGAAACGCCTCGGTGAACGCCTTGTCTTGGAAGATGCCGCTGCGAATTATCTGGCCGGTGACAGCGGCGAGCACCTCGTTGTCGCGAGTGGCCAGAATGTCTATCTGGCCAATCTCGGCTTTCTGGTGCAACTGTTTGGCGCGAAATTCGACCATCTCTTTGACGCGCTCATCCTGCGCCTTTGCCAACGCGGGTTTGAGGAACATCAATTTGAGCAAGTCGGGATTGTCGAAGTCCTTGGGATTGCGTTCGAGGAAAGCCATCGTTGCGAGTTCGGCCTGCTGGACGTGCAAATCCTTGGCCTCCGAAAACTGGAGCAACGGACTCA
>DLMG01000350.1:5910-6330 GCA_002479245.1 Verrucomicrobia subdivision 3 bacterium UBA7542
GGGTCAATGATGACGACGCGCTCGCGCTGTTTGAACTGTGAGACGATGTGGTAGCGGTCCATCGCCGAGAGCAGCAACACGGCGACGGTGAAGAAGAACCAGAACCACGGCAGCCGGTCGCGCTGGGTCAAAAGCCGGGTCAGGTCGAAGCGGCGCGGCGGCGTCTTGGTGGCATTCGCGCTTTTGGTTTCGGTGGTTCGTAATTCGGGGGTATCCATAGGTCAGTAATAATTGGGTTTGGATTTGGCGATGAGTTCGCGAACGGCCTTGTTGCCAGTGATGTCGTCTCCGGGCCGACCGCGAGCGGAGCGCGGCGGCAGGCCGGACCCGGCGATGATGATTGCGCCCGCACTGCCCATGTTGGCGGCGGAAGACATGGTGCTTAACAGCGCGGCTATGCCCGCCGCGCCAGCGGTGACG
>DLMG01000004.1 GCA_002479245.1 Verrucomicrobia subdivision 3 bacterium UBA7542
CGGTAGAGAAATTTCGGTTAGAGTATTAAACAAGGTTAAGTGGCAGGCCGGCGCGCTCCGCGCATCCGGCCTGCCACCTTCACCGTGTTCTCATGCCACCAGTTCAGCATCCTTGACGACCAGGCGCTTGTCCCGTTCTTCCCAGCGAATCACTTTCAGCGTGACCTGCTGGAATTCCGGCAGTTTTGGAAACGTGACGACGTTCTCGCCATCCAGTTTCACCTTGCCGTCCTTGGGGTCGTGGAATGCTTCCCACACCGCCAGACCAGGTTGCAACGCCAGTTCATGCCGCGCGATCACAAACACGCCAGAGCCGTCTTTGCGCTTGTGCGCCTTGGCGGTGCTGGACATGACCACGCCACGGATGAACAGGCCATTCAACTTTTCGCCTTGAGCAGTTGATTTTGCATTTTCAGCCATAGATTTAATCCCTCCTTTCTGTTGATGATGATTTCCCCGCTGCCTTTATAGCAACCATCCAGCGCAGCGGACAAAACCAGATGGTCGAATAGCTCCCGATATGGGATTTGAAATCTCACGGTCCGCGCCAGGCCGTTCTGCCGGATCACGCCCATGCACGCCCACCGCCAGAACCGTTCATCTATCGTGTACGAGGCCCGGTGCTTCTTCGGCTTGAGTGCGTCCAATCCGGTTTTCGGCATGGCTGGCTTGGTTTCTGCCGGTGGTTTCAAAAAGCCTTTGGTCGTTTGGAACACCCGCAGCCGCTTCCGTTTCTTCACCCATTCCGGCAGGTCGCCGGCCTTGGAGACATATTTCAGAAGGTAATAAAAATCCTTGTTGTCAATCCGTTGAACGGTCACCCAGCCCAAATCCCACAATTCGGCGAGCAGTTCCTTGGGCAGAAACCGGCGTGTCAGGAAAATGGCGTGGTAATGCACCCAGCCGGATTCGTGAAATTCCACCTTGATGCAGTAGGGCGCATCTATGCCGTAGGTCTTGCCCTCATGTTCGACACCATGCCGGAGCTGAAAGAAGACTTTACGCAGCAGTTCCCGGCTGTGCTGGAACGCCGATTCTTCATCTTTGAACAGTTTCGTATCGAGCGTTAATGTTAGAAACAGCTTGCCGCTCACGTCGGGCAGCCGGTCCCAGAACCGCGCCACCACTTTGAAAATGCCAACCGGATGAAACCACGACGCCGGAATGAATTCCTTGATCGTTTGTTCGTAGGCATCGGTTTGATTGGCGGCTTTCGCCGGCAGGTTTCGATCCCCACCCCCACCTCCTTGGCTTACGGTTTCTTTGCAGGTTTCCCCAAGGTGGTTCATGGCATCACCTCCGGTTTCGACGCGATTGGAGCTTTAACTTTTGGCCTAAATATCCAATTCCCGTCCCATAATCGGTATTCCCGGACAAAAGGACCGGGCTGAAACGGCTTTCGGGGCGCCTGGTTTTCGTTTAGACGCGCCGCCTTGTGCGCCTCGATCTGCGCATAAAATTCTTCGGCGGTTAGCCACAAACGTTCCCGGTTGGCGATTTCCCAAAGCTCCTTGTTGGTCATACGCTCCACTCCGAGGGTTTGGAATTTTCCTTGAGGAACCGTTCCAGTTCACC
Organism: Verrucomicrobia subdivision 3 bacterium UBA7542; assembly: GCA_002479245.1. Taxonomy (GTDB): domain Bacteria; phylum Verrucomicrobiota; class Verrucomicrobiia; order Limisphaerales; family UBA11358; genus UBA11358. Next base: position 1,576 of record DLMG01000004.1, read on the forward strand.
GACCCAATAAATCGGGCGGTAGGTGACGCGGCAGGGACGCAGCAAACCCCGCGCTGTCAGGCGGTCGAGAGTTGCAGGACTGACGCCAATCACCCTCGCCGCTTCAATGCGGTTCAGGCCCAGCTTCGGCGTCTGGTCTTCGGTCGAGTTCTTGTCTGTTGTTAACATCGTCCATATTTAACAACAGATTCGCGACGGTTAATTGCCGGTTCTGCATGTTGAGGAAACCGGCAGACTAACCAGAGGAACTAGCAGACTTCAAAAACTTGTACGGAGCACCGACACCTTTCATCGAAAGTTTGATTTCATCGCAGACATCATTGAACCATTCTTGCCCCCGGTCTTGAAAGGCAGGCGATTTTTTTAATTCGATGCGTAAGTCCTTGCGAGTTTTAGCGGGCAGCGTCCGACGCATTTTTTCCACCTCATATTGGAACGCCAGCAGTTCGCCGTAAACGTCAGCCCGCCGATCATCTCCGCTGAATTCTCCATCCTCATTCAAGAAAATGGAATATCCCTCATTCATTCCTTTATAAAACATTTTGCCGGCCTTGGCGTCTTGATTTGCCACATGGTAAAGCGCTACTTGCCGGTGTTTGTCGAGATCCTCGAGTTTTGGTTTTGATGCCAGCGTCAGCAACTCTTCCAATGATGCTTTATCGGATAACGGACGTTTCAGCATCTTCAAATAATACTCCCGCATTTCCTCCTCCCCGGAAACCGCATCAAATTTGGCCTGTTGTTTCTCCGAAAGCCTATCCAAACCCTCTTTTTTCAGAATCTTTGGAACGTCGTGCGTGTAAAATACTTTGCAACGCTCAATGAGGCCGATGCATCGACCGTAGTTTTGCCAGTTGACACGGCGTTTGGGCTTGAGTTTCAAGATGGATTTCAAAATGGTCTGCCGGTATCGAATGCAAATATTTTTGGCCCACTCTGGCGTGCTGTTGGTGGGTTCCCATCCCGGAAGCGGTTCGAGGCCCACCGCATTTCGCAATTCACAGTGCAAGTCCATCATTCGAGCAAATATCGTCGGTTCGACATTGCGTCCACTGGCGCTGCTGTTCACTTCACCGCCTGATTTATCATCTGATTTTGCCATCATTCACCGACTCGCTGTTCCCTCGACGGGCAATGGGATTATTTTTTCGCTGCTCGCTCGATTAAAAGTCACTCGCTGGGCCATGTTTACGGAATGTTGATCGCGCAAATGTCCGTAAACTTTCATCGCCAGCGCGCCGCCGTCCTTGTGTCCCAGCCAGCGGCTCACCGTGGGAATATCAACACCGGACTCGATGCAAAGTGTCGCGAAAAGATGCCGCAGGTCATGGTGCGTGATCCGCTCCATACCGATCTCTTTCGCCGCCCGATCCATTGCTTTCTGACATTCACGCACGCGCATGACCGGATGCGAAGGCAGAGCGTCAGGATTTTCCGCCTTCAACCGTTCCAGAAGTTTCCGCATGTCGGGAATCATCGGGACGCGGCGGATCGTCCAGTTCTTCGTGCCGGTTACAGGGTCGCCGCGCACAATGATTTCCCCCTTGTCAAAATCACAATCCGCCCAGGTAATGTTGGCCGCTTCACTTTTACGAAATCCACCGAAGGCCAGAAAGCGAACCAGGTCCGCACAATACTTGCTGAAACCACCACCACCGTTTTCAACAGCGGAAACAAATTCCGTAAATTTTTCGGGTTCCGGCAGAGTCAGTCGTTTGGGACGTTCGCGCAGTCGTTTGATGAACCGCGCCGGATTGTCGTAGCGCGAACCCATTTCAATCCCGATTTCAAACAAGTTCCGCAAAATTGAAATCGTATGGTTGAACGCGGTGGCGCTCCGGCCTGGACCAAATTTTGCCGCCCAATTCAAACAATCGGTTTTCGTGATGGAACGAACTTCTTTTCTTTCGAGTTCCGGCCAGCTTTTGAGCAGGGCGGTGATCCGCTGGACACAATAGTCCTTGGTGCGTGGTTTTAATGAAACGTTGCCGGCCAACCGTTGCTTATGGATTTTGATGGCGTCGGCCATCGTCAGTTTGCCAGCCGCTACCGAATCGCGGGACTCGGCGACTTGCCGCTCGTGTTTCTCAAAATCGGAAAGCCGCAGCTTGGCGACTGACAGCACATCGGTCTTGAGACTGCGACGGATGAGCTTGCCCTTAACGCGCAAACGTGCATAGTAAGTCCCAGATGGAACGTAGCGAATTAAGTTTGAATACTGTGTTTTCTGCCAATCTTTGTCCGATTCGGCAGTCACTGGCCGCGCTTTTTTCTCACTCATGCAGCCAGTATACAAAAGCAGTATCCAAATGTCAAATTTCATTTTACACAAGCTATAAAATGCTTGTGTTTATTGGTGAGCGCCCGTAGCTCAGTTGGATAGAGCATCTGCCTTCTAAGCAGAGGGTCCCGCGTTCGAATCGCGGCGGGCGTACCATTCCCTTTACGATTTGCGACTCCGCACGCGCGGAGCGGTGTTGCCGATTTACGAGTGCCAAATGCGGATTTCAAAACAGTTTCCTCATTTTCAATTTTCCGGTAGCTTCGCCGCATGTTGACGCTCGAACAAATGGCCGGATTGTTGGAGAAAAACCGGGCCGCCGCGTCCGCGCGCGTGAAGGAATTTTCCATCGGCGGCAAACCGTTCGCCTTCAATTCGCAGCCCGCCATCATGGGCGTCGTCAATCTTTCACCCGACTCGTGGTATCGCGAAAGTGTCTGTCTGACGGCGGAGGCGGCAATTCAACGAGGCAAAGTTTTGCGCGAACAAGGCGCGGACATCGTGGACATCGGCGCGGAATCCACACTCGCCCATGCCGCGCGCGCGGATGGCGCGGCGCAAAACAGCAAACTGATTCCCGTCATCAAAGAGTTGCGGCGGGCGGGCGTTTTGGTCTCGGTCGAAACGTATCAACCCGCCGTCACGCGCGCTTGTCTCGAAGCCGGTGCGAACATTTTGAATCTCACCGGCACGGACCACGGCGACGACTTGTTCCGCCTGGTTGCGGATCACGACGCGGCGGTGATTATTTGTTACGTGCAGGGCAAAAACGTCCGCGAGGTTGGCGATTTCGACTTCAGTGCCGACCCGGTTGAAATGATGCGCGGCTATTTTGCGCGGCAGATTGAAATTGCGCAGCGCCACGGTGTGGAAAAAATCATCCTCGATCCCGGTCTCGGCTTTTATTACCGCAATTTGCAGGACAGCGTCGTCCGCGTGCGGCATCAGATGACCGTTTTCCTGAACACGTTCCGGCTGCGCGCGCTCGGTTTCCCGATTTGTCACGCGCTGCCGCATGCCTTCGAATATTTCCGCGACGAGGTGCGCTGCGCCGAACCGTTCTTTGCCGTGCTGGCCGCGCTGGGCAGGACTGATTTGTTCCGCACCCACGAAGTCCCGCGCATCAAGGCGGTGCTGGATACGCTGAAGGTTTTTTAATCCGTTCCGTAGCGGCGACTCGGATGAGCGCCGCCATTTCCCGATACCGAATCAGCGGCGCTCTCCCGAGACGCCGCTACGACGAACTAGGAATACCCCTTCCTCCTCCGACTTGGTTATCCATTGATTGCAGACTTCCAGGCCGTAACGGGCAAGAACATTGCGGACGTGTTCCGGCGTGTAGCGATACGAAAAGAAAAGTTGAATGCTTTTGCCGGTGCGGAAATCAAACCGTTTGCCATCCACTTCAATCCGACGCGAACGTGTGAAATGAAAGCCGGCTACGATGCGTTTCAAACCGTTCACCCGATCATCTTCAATTTTGAAGTGTAACTTGCCGTCGTTGAGTTCCACGCTGAGGTCGAGCAGGAAGGTCATCAGCCAGTCGCGGGTGAGCGGGTTGTCGTATTGCGGCAAGGTCTTTTTCACCCCGGCGGCGTAATTTTTGCCGGGCGCGAGATTGGCGCTGAACAGCAGGAAATCCTTTGGGCGAATGAGCGATGCGAGCTTGGGCAGGATGATTTGCGGCTCGAAGTTCGGAATCATGCCGAAAAAGGTGAAGAGTCGAGCCGTCTTCGCTTCGCTTCGACGCGCCAGGGTGACGGGCAAATCATCCGCCGTAGCCAGGTCGCACACGAACGGGAAACAATTTTTCTGCGGCAAAACGGCGAGCGCGGTCCGGCGGGCGACCAACACCATGGCCGCGCTCACATCGCACGGCGTGTAAAAAATTTCCCGGCCGCGAGCTTTCAACAACTTCAATAGCTGCGTGTCTTTTTGTCCACCGCCGCAGCCGAGGCCGACGACGTGAACACGCGGGGTTTTGATTTTTTCAGCGGCAGCCTTGAAAGCTTGAGTGTAAACGGCCCGGCAATCCGCATCGTTGCGCGTTGGCGAATACTCCTGGTGCAGTGCGAGCCATTTTAGCGTCTGTCTGACGCTGTCGTAGTGGAACTTGTGGTTCACGCGCCGCGCGCGGAGCGATTCGAGCAAATCGCGCCGGACCTTTTCCGGAAACTGACTGGCGTGAATCAGAACTTTGGCGACGGATGTCATGCGATTTTATTTCTGCGGAAAAATCCGGTAGAGCAGCAGATAAACCACCACGCCGGTCACGGAGACATATATCCACAATGGCCATGTCCAGCGGGCGATTTTTTTGTGCGGGTCAAAACGTTGCCGCCATGCGCGGTACAGCGTCACTAAAATCAGCGGCACAATGACGATGGCCAGCACGGTGTGTGTGAGCAGAATCACCAGGTAAACCGGGCGGAACCACGCGGGATTCCGAAAGTGGGTGACGGTCTGGACGTTGAGGTGATAGGTAAGGTAGCAAATCAAAAAAACAACTGAGGTCACAAATGCCGCCATCATGCAGTTGCGGTGCGCGGTCTGGTTTTTGCGCCGGATGAAAATATAACCGGCGGTCAGAAAAATCGCGCTCAAACCGTTGAGCGAAGCGTTGACGGCGGGCAAATCGTGGACGGTCATGATGCCTTTGCCAGATGGGCACTCACAAAATATTGGAACGCCGGCCTCCGGCCCGGCTCGACGCAAATGGCCATCTCCAAAACGCCGGGCCGGAGGCCGGCGCTCCAACGCGGCTCAAGGATGCCCATCGCTGTCATCGCTCGCGTTCGAGTTGGCGCACGGTGGTGATGAGGCGCGGCTGAACGTTCGTCCAATTCACGCCGTCGCCCTGGGTTTCAAAAACTCCGCGCAGCCGCGCGTGCTGGTCCACAATAACAAAAATCGTGCTGTGAATGAACAAGTCGGCGTCGTTCCGGCGCTCTTCCGGTTTCACCGGTACGGCGCTTAATTTCAAGCTGTCACCCGCCAGACCGGCGATTTCAGTCTTGGAACCGGTCAGAAACATCCAGCGGTTGAAGTCCGCGCCAAAACGTTCGCCGTAATTTTTCATCACCGGCGGCGTGTCAAAATCAGGGTCGGTCGTCAGCGTCACCAGCTTGGCCCGGCTCGTTTGCGGCAGGGCGTCCTGGAGCGACCTCATTTGCGCCGTCATGAGGGGGCACGATCCGGCGCAGCGCGTGAAAATAATGTCGGCGATCCAGACGTGGTTGCTCAAGTCGGCGAGCGTCGTTGCCCGGCCGTCCTGATTCATGAGCGTGAAGCCGGCGACCGGGCTGAGCACGGGCAATGCGCGTTGATGAGCGCGATTTAATTCCATCAGCGAAAGCGCATACGCCATGCAAAGCACGACGAGGAGCAGGACGATGCCAATCCAGAGCGTTCGCGGCAGTTGTTGAGGAGTTTCAGCCATGCTGGTTGGTAAAATTATACGCTCAAAAAAAACCGCCGCAAGCCAAGGCCGCGGGCGCTCCTGAATTCATTTTGGAATGGACGACAGGGGCGGCGTGGCGTTTGAATCTGGCAGTGATTGACATCAACCAATTCAAGAACCTCCGGCTTCATGGCGGGTTCATTATCACCGACATTGAATTGACGGAGGATCCAATCGTGGATGCCATCGGACGCGAAGCCATCGCGCAAACGAGTGCCATTGCCGGCAGATTTCGATTGTTCATCCGCTCCGGCTGAGTGAGGAAGAATTGTCCATCACGCTCTATCACGAAATTCTCGAAGCCGCTTCCGTCGCCTTGGCCAACCCGCCTGCCAGCGTGATGGATTTCAACGAGGCGGATTTTGAACGGGCCGCCCATGACGCGCAAAAACGATGGGGAAATGCCTCGCCGGCCAATCTCGATCTCCTGTTGCAATTTCACGGATTTCGCCGACAATAAGCTTATGGTTGACCGCGATAAAATCCAGTTCGACCTCATCAAATTGCTGAACGGCGAGCGCATCCTCCGCCTCACCGAGCCGAAATCCGGCCTGGCTTTGGAACAGAAGCTGGCCCCGTCGGACGCGGTTGTCCGGCAAAAGGAAAACTTCTCAGCGCCTTCCAGGCCGCCCTGGCCCGGGTGGAATTGTCGGCGGCTTGATGGTCGTCGTCGATTCTGGTCCTGCGGGTAATTGTCCGGCCAATTCAATCGCGCGAATTTTCAAGAAGCCGGCGAACGATTCTCCCTCTCCGCCAACGTCGGAGTGTGGCCGCCTGCTCGCGATTTATCGGAGTCCCCGGCCACAGCAATGCACGAACAGCGAAGCGCTTTGGCCAGACCGACACCAGCCTGCTTTGCCACGTTGCTGCGCCCGGGGACGGGCGCACTCCAGATGCCGGGGGAAACTCTCGCACCGGGCGAAGAAAACCGCTGCTGCCAAAATCATTTTTCGATGGACGACCAGGGGAAAAGCGGCGGTGAACGCGCCGCAGTCCAAACGCTTCGCGCGGGACGGAGATGCTTTCCGAACACGCCATCGGGGCCGGCGTAACGGACGTTCCACGCGAACTGCTGCGCGATGAACCTGACAGAAATTCGTTTTATCAAGGCTGAATTGTTAATGTGAATATTACTTTTCTCAACATCACGATTTGCGGAGCATCCGGAGAACCGTGATCCCGGCAAAAAGTCCGATCTGCCCCAGCAGACAGCCAGGCCAGCCCCAGTGGAGGAAAAACAAGGTCACGACGGAAATCACCACCGACAAACCAGTCCACACCAGACTGGATTCGTTCTCGAACTCAGCCGCGCGATGAAAGAAAATCGCGCATGCCACTATCATCAAGATCAGTAAATATGGCATCGCCCGACGTTTGATTACGGTGTTCTAGCTCTGCAAACTTTTCAAAACGCGCGCCATCACCAGCGCGGTCTGCGCCGCTTCCGTGCCGCGATTGTGCTTTGGGTTGAGGCAGCGGGCACCGGCTTGCGCTTCATTTTCCAAAAGCAGCACTTCGTGAATGACGGGAATTTCGTGCGCGAGCTGGATTTGCATCAACGCGTGGTTCACGGCTTCGCCAATGTGCGCGGCGTGAACCGTCTGGCCGCGCAAAATCACGCCGAGACAGATGATGGCGGACAAACCGGGCGAAGTCCGCGCCAGCCGTTTGGCCACGACGGGAATTTCATACGCGCCCGGCACCCGGATGATCTGGATCCGGGAAACATCGGCGCGCCACAACTCCGCTTTGGCCGCCCGCAACATCGTGTCCACGTAACGCGCGTTGTAGC
>DLMG01000104.1 GCA_002479245.1 Verrucomicrobia subdivision 3 bacterium UBA7542
GGACACTCCAGGACGCTGGCGCGTTTATCAGCGGCCTGTTGACTTGGCGGGTCACTGCCGCAATGGTTCGACCACCGTGATCCCGGGGTCCAGCTTCGCATCAAAGATTTCTTCACCGAGCACCGGATTCAGCACGACGTTGGTGAAGTCGTTTCTCATGCGGGAGCCGTCCGCGAATTTCATTTCCGTGGCGGCGAGCGAAAAATCGTTCGTGCGAACGGTGATGCCGATTTCCGCCATCATCTGGCGGGCCAGCGCATTTTTGGGCTGCAATATCAATTCCCAGTTCGCGTTGGTTTGAGTGACTGACAGCACGCGGAAGTGCGATTCGAGGTCCGCCCGGCTGCGCGGGAAGCTCGCTTCCAGCAGCGCCAGCGCGTCGCGCCACGGACCGGGCTGGTTGTCGTTGAGCGGGTATTTCTCGGCGCGCTTCAGCCGGGGATAAATGAGGAACAGCGTGTCGGGCTGGCGTAGCGCGATGGTTTGCGCGGGCTGGCCGATTTCCCAGCGGAAGCGGTTGGGGATGACCACCCAGACTTTGCCTGTGGACACCAGCGGCTGCGAAAGCACTTTGAGGGTCCGCGTTTGAATGACATCCGCGGTAAAGCTGTGGAGATTGGTCTGCGCTGAAAACCAGGTGTCGAGGACGAGACTCTGCTCGGCGGCGTGAGCGGTGAGGACTGCAACGAGGAGCAGCAAGGCGGACAGCGCGCCCCGCAGGGGAAACGTTGCGGCTACTTGTTCTCCGGCCAGATGGGAACGAAGTGATACCATTGGTCCAGATGCTGGCAAATCTCCGGCTCAAATACACGCATGATTTTCCCGGTGAGTTCCCGGCGCGCTTCGCGCGTGCCCAGCGCCCGGCGGTCGTAGGTTATTTCCGGCAGAACGTGCGCGGTGTAGCCGGCGCTGGAACGTGTGAGTGTAACGCCCAGCAGCGCGCAGCCCGATGCCCGCGCCAGTTCGGCGGCAGCGATGGAAGCCTGAAAGGGTTGTCCAAAAAGTTCCACGGTCACGGCGCTGGGTGCGGGCGGACGGTCAATGAGCATTGCGACTATCGCGCCCGATTGAAGCCGCTTGATGATTTCCACGAAGGCAAAACCGTCGTTGCCCACCACGAGCGTCTCGATGCCCCACCGGGCGCGCGATGCCATGCGGAGTTGAGTGAGGGCGTCGTCGGGTTCGGCTTGGGTGAGAGCCAGCAGCTTGTAGCCGTGATGGGCCAGCAGCGGCCCGCCGAGTTCCCAATTGCCGAGGTGCGGCGTGATCAGCAACACGCCCTGACCGCGTGCCTTAACAGCCTCGAAATGATCCCAATCCTTCTGTTCATTCAACCAACTGTGCTTCAGGACGCCGCTCTCGTAGCGCCATACGTCGGCCATTTTCAAAGCGAATTGACGAAAGAGCCGGTGCGCGGTTCTCCGTGCCGCTGCCTGGTCGCCATGCAAGGCGGGCAATAGGTTTTGCAGGACCACCGTGCGCCGCTCACGGTGGAGCCGGTAGTAAATTTCCGCCACGAGAAGACAAAACGCGTTGAAAACAAAGATCGGCAAAATCCGCGCGATGCCCAATCCGAGCCGCCACAGCCCGGCGTGATAGAAGGATGAAGGGTTGAGAGTTGAGGGTTGAGGGTTGAGGGCAGGGCCTGACGCTACACGTGATAGCCCGTCGCCGTTTTCGGACTTCTGATTTCCTTCAGACTTTGGACTTTGGACTGTGGACTTTGGACTCAACCACGCCCACCAGGCGGGCAGCAGGAAAATCGCGATCAGCATGTTGGCGGCGATTCCCACCGCGCACACTTTGCCCAGGCTGGCCATGCCGGCGTTGCCGGACCACGCCAGCGAGCCAAACCCGGTAATGGCCGTTCCGCCGCACAACAACAGCGCGCGGCCTACCGAACGCCGCACCGTCCGCGTGTCGCCACCGTGCCGGCGCAGGGCCAGTTGGATGAAGAGGCCGTAGTCCACGCCGGTACCCAGCACCAGCGGCAGCGCCATCAGGTTCAGCAAATTCCACGACCAGCCGGCCAGGGCCATCGTCGTCAGCAGGCAGAGCCCGCTCAGGAGCAGCACCGCCACGCCCAGCAGCACTTCGGTGATGCGGCGGAACGCCAGCCAGAGCGAAACCAGCACCAGCCCGACCATCGGGATCACGAGCAGCCACAGCCTGCCTTGCACGCGCTTGAGCGTCGTGGCGCCCAACAGTTCCCAACCGGAAAGCAAAATCCGGTCCGGCGCCATTTGCGCCGACAAATCCGCCAGGGCCGCCACGGCGGTTCGATTGGTGGAAGGATAAACCAAACCCATCGCCAGCCACTCGTTTGGAGTGCGGGCCACAAATTGTTTGAGCACCCACCGGCTCATCGAGTTCGTCGGCCAGACGACGCCGGAACTGTCTCCGATGCGCGCCCAGGCGCGAATCAGTTCCTCGGTCAGGAACAAGGCGTTGGTTTCAAAACCGGCGCGCACCGCCGTCTCGCGCAGCAACTGGCCCTGCGCGCCCAGCACGCGGGCTGCAGCGCGGTTGGCCGCCTGACATTCCGGGCGCGGCCACAGCGCCGTTGGCAGCAGGTAGCCGCTGATCATCTGATTTGAAACCGCCTGCTTCAGCAGCGCCTCCGCCTTGCAAAGACGCTCATAGACCTGGCCTTCGTCGCTGCCGCCCACGATGACCCAAATCGGGTCGCGCGGGATGCCCATGGATGCTGTGAGTTCATTCAGCGCCGTTTCCGCCTCGGCTTGCTGGGGGCGCAGCGCATTTGCGGTTCGATCCAGCTTCGGCTGGCGGACCAACAACACCGCGCCCGTAAAAATCAGGACGAGGACCGTGACCCAAAACGCCGCACGCGCGCCGGTTGGCCCCGGCGGAGTTGGCGGCGCGGCTTCCGCTTCTTTCGGCGGCAACAGAAACGTCCACCACGCGGGTTTGGGCAGATGGGCCGGCGCGTTCCGCCGCCCCGGAAACAGCGGCGGCAGATACGCCATCACCATGACCAGCGCAGCCAGTGCCACGCCGATGGCCACCAACGAACCGAGCTGCGCCAGACCGGGCAGCCCGCCGAAATTCAACACCAGAAACGCGCTGATCGTGGTGATGGCCGCCCAGAGAATGCTCGGCGCAATGGCGCGGCGGATTTCCGGCACGGACAATTGCGGGTGCGCCAGAGCCTCCTGGTAATGCACCACCGCGTAGTCCACCGCCAGCCCCAGCAGCACCGCTGCGAAGCCCATGCTCACCACGCAAATCGGTCCCAGAATCAGACCTCCCAGCGCGAGCGTGGCGACGAGAATCAACGCCAGCAAGGTCAGCAGCCACAACACCGGCAGCCAGCGCCGGTGCATCAGCCAGAACAGCAGCGCGATGATTGCCGCTGTGGCTGTCACCGAACCGCTCAAGTCGCGCTGCATGTTGCCGGCGATCTCCGTCACGAACGCCGGCCGCCCGGTGTAACGCACCACCACCTCCGCCCAATCCGCTTGATTGGTACGAACGCTGGCCACCGTGGTCTTGATTGATTTCAACCAACCCGAACATTCGCGATAGCCGGCCAGGTCCGGGCGCGCTTGGACGTAAATCAGCCGGAAGGTTCCGTCCGCCGAGGCAAACGCCCGTTGTCCTTGTTCTGCGGAAAGCCCGCTGAAATTGGCCAGCGCGGGCACGCTGAGCAGGTCGTAGGGATCGAACGCGCGCCGGGCGATGTCCATTGGCGAGAGCGACGTGGCGAGCACGTCCCGCGTCTCCGCCAAAACCGACTGAAGATGGTCGGGCGCGAGCCGGTTGGTCAGCGTGCCAAAGGATTCCGGCGGCTGATTGAACCACAGGCACGCCACAATCTCCGCCGCCTGTTCGGGATGCTCCATCCAGGGCGCCTGCCACGACACCCCCGCAATGAGGTTGGTTTCCTGCCGCAACCGTGCCGCCAGCGCGCCCGCCAGCCGTTCCGCCTGCTCGCTGTCGGGAGCGCGCACGGTGATGATGAGTTCCCGGGCGTTGGCGAAGTGTTCCTGGTAAAGCTTCAAGCCCTGCACCGTCGGCTGGTCGGTGGGCAACAGATTCAAAATCTCCGCGTCAAACCGCAGCCGGCTTAAACCGAAACCGACCGGCAGGATAAACAACAACCACCATGCGAGACGCCACCGGGACTTCATGGCTTCAAGTATCCCTCCAAGGTCTCGCCGGAGCGTGTGTTTTCCAATCGCCAGCCTCCGTCTGGTTTGCGCTCAAAACGCAACGGCGGAGGGAGCTGTTCCCCGGAAAGGGCCGCATGCAGATAAAGCCAGGCAAAACGAACAGGCGGCTGCCGGCGCCCGGTGAAGCTCATTCTGCCCGCCGGGAATTGGATCAGCCAATTGGTGCGGGTGGTTTGCGCCGAAACCAGCGACAGCGGCGTTTTCGCAAACTCGATGGCGCACCGTCCGTCTTCGTGGCTGGCCATCACCAGGTCTCCGCCCAACTCCGGCAACCCGCGGCCCGGACGCCAGAGGGCCTGGCCTTCCTGCACATGCCAACCCGGACCTGAGGTGGTGAATAGTGAAGCCCCGGTTGTCGTTCGGCAACCTGAGGACAACATGGCGATGATCAGCAGCGCCAACCAAAGCACCGGACGAAACAAACGCCCTTCGTATAGCGGCATAGATTTCTGATTATTGTTGTGCGACCAAGGTGGTTGTCAAAGCATTCAAGCTTTTCAAACACCGGCCGGACGCTGCCAGCGCCAGGTCAGCCGGCGCTTTGTCTGCGGGGTCAGGTTGAAATTCTCCGAAATCCGCAGACCTTCAACCCAAAATATTTCGCCGTTCTCCGCCGCCGCCACCATCAACTCCCGCCGCCGGGCGCGCGGAATTTTCCAGTTCGTGAACAAATCCTGAAGTTTCACCGATGACCTCAAACCCATCGGTTGAAACCGGTCGCCCGCACGCCAATGACGCAACGTGATTCTGCCACCGACCTTGTCCGCGTCGAAAGATTCACAGGCCGGCCGGGCGGCGGGTCGCTTGAATTTTTCCACCGCGTTAAACCGCCAGCGCACGCGGACGCCGTCAAAGGTCACTTCCCCTGCCCTGCCCGCCAGCTTGACGACCGTCTCGTTTGCGTTGAAAACGGACGTCCGGGCCAGGCGCAAACTGACCGCGCCGGTCGCATCGCGAAGGACGGAGAGCTGAGGGCCAAGGTTGACCGGAACATCGGTCGATTGCCGGAGCGATTCGATTAACTCAAAATCCACCGGTACGCCAACCTCCGACAGTTGCAATTGCAGAACGCGACGTTGAATTGCAACCGGCAAATCTTTAAAAACTGTCCCCTCTCCCGGTCCCGCTTTGCGCGGACCACCCTCTCCCCGCCCGGCGGGGAGAGGGACGGGGCGAGGGGCGCGTTCAATTTTTCGTTTTGAGACGAGCCATTGGCGCGCGGCTTCACCGGCCAAATCCGATTCCGCGCCGACGATTTCCATGAGTCGCAAAACTGTTTTTGTCAGGGCCGGCTGGTAGCGACGTTGCAGCAGCGGCAGCAGTTCGTTTCGCACCCGGTTGCGCGGCATTTCGAGCCGGGCATTCGTCGCGTCTTCGCGAAAGGGGATTTTATTTTCGCGCGCGAACCCTCGCAGTTCGGCTTTGGTCGCATCGAGCAACGGACGAACGAGCATGATTTTTGAATCTACTGGCGACGGCGACCGCCATTTCATTCCGGCCAGACCTTCGCCGCCCGCGCCGCGCAGGACGCGCAGAAAGAATAGTTCCACCTGGTCGTCGGCATGATGCGCCAGTGCAATGACGCGGGTTTTGCGTTCCTTCGCCGTGCGCGCAAAAAAATCGTGCCGCAATTTTCGCGCGGCCATTTCGACGGACATTTTTGATTTTTGCGCAAATTCCTTCACGTTTGCCCGTCCGGCGATAAAGGACAGCCTCATCGCGGCGGCGGTTTGACGGACCAGTTCTTCGTCGGCGTTGCTGCTGCGTCCCCGGAGCTGGTGATTAAAATGCGCGACGGTCAGCCGCCACCGATGGCGGGATGAAAGTTTGTGGAGCGCCTGCAGCAAGGTCATGGAATCCAACCCGCCGGAGACGGCGACCAAAACCGCCTGCCCGCGTTTGAGCAGCCGGCGGTTTTGGATGTTTTGTTCAACGCGCTGGGGCAAATCGGTCACGCGCCCATGCTACTGCATCCGCCCCGGTGGGCAAGGATGGTGAAATTTTAGGGCAACAACTGAATGCGGTAGAAACGCTGCGGGGAATTCGCAATGGCGTTGGTGTCCGTCAAACTGACGGTACTGCCAGTCGCGTTAACGACACCGCCCAGGTTAATCCAGTCGGGCTGGGCGACCAGATTGGTCGTATATTGGACCTGGTAATTTAGCCCGGCCATGGCGCTCCAATTCAAATTGATACTGTCGGCCGTTTTGGTCGGCGTTTGAAGTGCGGGCGCCGGAGCCTGCGTCACGCTGACATCGTCGAGAACCAGGTAGGAATTGTCGTCGGCAAATCCAAACAAGAGCGTGGTGCTGGGGCCCGTGGCCGTGAGAATGAAGATCTGGTTGGTCCATCCAAAAGCACCTGAATCAATTTGATCGAGTTGAGTAATCCCGTTCCATACCACCTCGAATTCATTGGGCACGGTACCGTTGCCGAAGTAGTTCACGCTCTCCCACCAGAAAGAAAGCAGATAAGGACGTCCCGCTACGGTTGGCAACGTTTGGGAAATGGTACACAAGCCATCGGCGGAGTACTGGCCGAAGGCGGCGAAATAAGTACCCGAATGAGGTGAGATCGCGCCTTCAGTCAGGGTGCCGTCGTCAACGTAATTATAACCGTCGTTGTTGCTGACCGTCCACGAGGTGAAATCGCCGGTTTCAAAGCCGCCGTTCTGGATCAATTCCGGTGCCGAGACGGTCAGGTTAAACCAGAGGGGTTGGGCGACATGGGTCGTCTGGTTGCTGAACCAAAGACTTGCCGTGTAACTCCCCACAGCGAGGCTGTTGGCGGTCGAATTCAAACTCACCGTCACCGTGGCGGCGGCCCCGTTCGGTGCCAGGGTCCCACTTGTTGGCGAAGCATTCAACCAGAGCGACGTGTTGATGATGCTCCAGTTGAGGGAAGTCGTTCCGATGTTGGTCAGTGAAAAGTTCTGGGTGGTGACGCTGAAGGGGCCGCCGACCGGCCCGGTGGCGGTAAAACCGGTGGCCGGCGTGATGACCAGCGGTTGCACGACCTGCAAGGTGAACTGACGGTTTTGCACAATGCCACTGGTCTGATTCGTGAACCACACGTTGGCAACATAAGTTCCGGCGACGAGATTGCTGGCCGCGGAATTCAAACCCACGGTCACGGAGGTTTGCCCGGCAACGGCAAGCGTCCCGCTGGAGGAAGAGACATTGAGCCAGGACGAGGTGCTGCCGATCTGCCAGTTTAATGAGGCCGCTCCCGAATTGGTCAGTAAAAAGGTTTGAGCGGTGACTGCAAATGGACCCCCAATCGCACCGTAGGCGTTGAAACCTGACGCTGGTGTGATAATCAGAACATCGGGCGGGCCAGCCAGGGCGTCGATCAAACTTTGTCCCATGGGCGTACCCCAGCCAGTGCAGAGATCGTAGCCATCGGTTGCATAAAAAAGGCCGGGGGTGTTTGTGCCGATGTTGTTGCCAGTCGTGATGTCGTGAAAATAGTTGCCGTAACCGGCGCTGGTGCCGATGGCGTAAAGCGCCGGGTTCAGAAACCCGACGAAGTTGGTGGGGTTGGAGGCGGTGGATTGCTGGTTGACGAGGGCGCAAAAACCCGCCCAGAGCGGCGCGGCGCAACTGGTGCCCATGAAATAATCTGTGCCGCTGTCATCGCCGTCGTCGTAGGACACAAAAATGTTGTCTGCCGTCAGCGCCACGTCGGGAATGTTGCGTTTGGCGGTTGAACCGCCGTTGTTCGCCATGCTGACGTTCGTCTGCCAGTAAGGTATGGGGTAATAAGAGCTGATGCCGCCGCCGGAACCTTCGTTGGGTATCCCGTTGAGATTGTAATTCCAGACCATCTCCGAAGACCACGACGCGCCGGAACCATTCATCGTCAAGGTTGTCCCCCCCACAATGGTGGCGTAAGGACTGTCCGCCGGCACGGTGGTTCCACTGTCCAAAGGTTGTGCGCCGGTATAGGCGTCACCGTCGCCCGAGGATTGAAAATAGGACTGGCCTTGCGTCGCCATGTTCTTGAGGATGCTATCATAATTTGTGGCGGTTGAGCTGCTCCACTTGCCCACCATCCAGGAACTGCTCACTTGTTTGGCCAGATTGTCCGTGGCAATCTGGTTCAACAAGGAGGAGGAAACCGTGTTTTTTTCATAGACAATCACCCGCGACAACTGCGGCGCCATGGCGATGGCCATCTCAATGTCCAAAGCCACCTCGTCATTGTTGGCGGTGCTCGGAGTGGAACTGCCCACCACCACATTCGTCAAAGGAACATAATTGGTGATTCCGATAGTTGCCCCGACGACGTTTTCGTAATTGGTGATATCCACCGGAAAGTAATCCGAATACTCCAGCAGCGCCACCGTCTGGCCGGCGCCGGTCAGCGCAGTGCCGGGAACGTAGGCATTGCGAAAATCGTTGCCCGCATATTCCTGACCCGGTCCGCTCCCGTTGAAACTCAACGGCCGGACTTTCGGCGCCTTCACCCGGATGTCTGCCCGCCGTGGCCGGCTGTAATCGCTCAAGCCTTCAATGCTCGTCACCCGCAGATTTGCCGGCAACGACGGCTCGGTGTCCGGTGCAAAAAAATCGCGCGCCTCGAAGGGATGCCGGTAAATCCGCAAATTCACTTGGAATGCCCGTTCCACGTCCGCCACGCGGCCCTGGATGTCCAGCACCACGCGATTGTTGTAAGTGCCGGTCACCACCAGTCCGTTGCTGCGGACGAAATCCTGCACCGCCTGGTAATCTTCTTCCGTCGGGCCGAACCGCGCGGCGAATTCCGCCGGCAGGAGAAATTTGTGGAAGTTCGTGCTGGCCGGATCGTAAAGCTGCCGCAGCAGTTCGTCCAATTCCACCTGATTCCGCAACGGCAGGCCAATCGTCAGGTTCAGACAATTTGTATCCGGAAGACGGCCCACCGGTTGCAACCGCGCCACCACCGGCGGAACATGGCCGTATAGAAACTGCCGGTCGGCCGCAAAACCCGGATGGACGGTGCCGAAAAACAGCACCAAGCCAATGCCGATGGCAGTCAATAAAAGCCGGGGTTTCAATGCAAAGTGCGACTTATTGAAAAGGTCAGGTTTAATCCACATTATTTTATTTATAAATCACATGGCGTTCCAAGAATTAAGAGAAAAACGCCAAGTTTGGTTGCAATCTATATGCGATTAATCTGAAAAGCAAATTGCCCCCCTGCCAGGCGGTACCTTAATTTATCACGGAGGGCGGATTGTCCTCAATCCGCAGCGGCTGGATTTGTCGGGCGTGCTGCGAGTTGGGACAACTCGCGCTCCGGTTCTCAGCTTAAAATTCAAATTAGGGGCACTAGCCGTTGCCACGCGTTGTCAGCTTCGCCGAATAAATTTGCCCATTTGCCCGCTCATTACTAACGTCCTGTCGTGGCCGTCAAATTCACCATTCTTGGCAGCGGTTCCGGCGGCAATTGCGCCTACCTCGAAACCGATGAAACAAGGATACTGGTGGACGCCGGGTTCAGTCCGCGCCAAATCCGCCAGCGGCTCGCCACCATCAGTCGCGTGCCGGAAAATCTCACCGCCATCCTGGTCACGCACGAACATTCCGACCACGTCCAGGGATTGATCGGCATCGCCGCCAAACTGAACATCCCGATTTATTGCAACCGCGCCACGAAGGAAGCGTTTGAATTTCAATTGGAGACCAAATTTAACTGCCACCTTTTCAACACCGGCGCGAGCTTTGAAATCGGCGACCTGCTCGTGGACACGTTTGCCATACCGCATGATGCCCAGGACCCCGTCGGTTACTTGCTGCGCACGCCCGCTGGCAACATCGCCTTCGTCACCGACCTCGGCCACATGACGAAACTGGTGCTCGAACGCATCCGTCCGGCGAATGTCCTCGTGCTCGAATCCAATCACGACGTGAAGATGCTTCAAGATTGCCCGCGCCGCTCGTGGAGTCTCAAGCAGCGCATCCTTGGCCGTCACGGCCATCTCTCGAACGAGGCCGCCGCCGAAGCCGCCGCGCAAATCATGTCCGCTGAACTGCGCCACCTTTACCTCGCCCACCTGAGCCGCGAGTGTAACAAGCCCGAACTGGCGCATTACGTCATGAACGAGCGCCTCCACCAAATCGGCGCCACCCACGTTCGACTTCAAACCGCCGCGCAGGATGTGCCGTGTGCGACTTTGGTTCTGTAGAGCTAAATTCCCAGCGCCGTAGGCGCGACATCTTTGTAGTATCTTAGCCCATTCGAAATTAGCTCCGTGGGAGCGGCATATTCCCTGGCTATTTCGCTCCTACGGAGCTTGATTCATTTTTGAAATCCTATTCTACAAATATGCCGCGCCTACGGCGCTGTTCTTACCCGCAAATCGGATTCATCCGATTCACAACGAAAATTTACCGGAATTTTCTCCTTTGCGATTCAACCTGGCCACGCAAAAATCCTCGAAATGTTCCACGTTCAAAAAATTTCCTCGCTCGATCTGCCCGAACTCGCGCCGTATCGCACGATGCGCCGGCCGCTGGAGCATGAGCGGCAGGGCATCTTCGTGGCCGAAGGCGAAAAAGTCGTGCGCCGCCTGCTCGAAAGCCGTTTTGAAGTCGTCTCCGTCCTGCTGCCCGAAAAACACCTGGAGGCATTCCGCCCGCTGCTCGAAGCGCGCCCGGAAAATCTCACTGTTTATCTCGCGGATAAAAAGCTGCTCGAGCAGCTCATCGGTTTCTCGATGTATCAAGGCCATCTCGCCATTGGAAAGATTCCCCCATCCGCTTCGCTCGACGACATTTTGTCGAAAAATCCAAAACCGCTGTTGCTTGTCGCCGTGGATGCGCTGACGAGCGCCGAAAATCTCGGCGCGCTGGCGCGCAATTGCGTCGCCTTCGGCGTGCAGGCGCTGATCGTTGGCGAAACTTCCAGCAGCCCGTTTTTGCGCCGCGCCGTCCGCAATTCCATGGGCACGATTTTGCAGTTGCCGGTCATCGAACTGGCGAAACTCGGCCAGCGGCATCAGTTCACCGCCAAACCGCATACCACGGCCCAAACGCTCGTTGAATGCCTGAAGGACCTTCGCGCTCGCGGCGTCCGCTGTATCGCCGCGCATCCGCACACAAATAAAAAATCCCTGTCGCAGGCGGATTTTTCCAGCGATTGCTGCATCGTCTTCGGCAGCGAAGGCGAAGGCATTTCCGCGCCAGTCCTGGAAACTTGCGATGAAGCGGTGGCCATTCCCATGCCACCCACGGTGGATTCGCTCAACGTGGGGGCCGCGGCGGCGGTTTTTCTCTACGAAGTCGCGCGCCAGCGCGGGAAGACATAAAGCGGGAAGAATTAGAGTGATGGAGTGTTGGATTACTGGAGTGACGCGATTGCGGAGTTCAATATCCCATTGCTCCATCACTCCATTACTCCGCTTTGAACACCTTCCCGTAAACCTCGCGAATGGCCTTGCGCCATTTCACCAGCGCCTTTCCAAATTCCTCCGGCGTGGCAAAACCACACCGCACCGAGACGCGATAATACGGCGCGGGATCGTCCGGCAAAACCGTTTCACCTTCGTAACTCCAGCGGCGTAAAATACCCTCGACGCGCCGCAGCTTGCGGTAATTTTCCAGCAGCTTGTCCGCGTCTGGCAGCACTCCGTCATCGCGCGCCCGTTCGAGCGCGCGCAGGGTGTTTGCCTCCTGCCAGCCATTTTCCAGACACAAAACCTGGGCGATGAATTCCGCATCCATCAAACCGCCTTTGCCGGTTTTGATGGCCAGGTTGTCTTGACCATGCGGCGTGCGCTCTTTCTCGATGCGCAGCCGCATCTGGTGAATTTGCTTTTTCCAGTCAGGAACGAAACAGGCAGGCAAGGTGGGACAGGCATCCTGCCTGTCATTTCGTTTTAATGTTTTAGACAGGCTGGAAGCCTGTCCCACTTTCGAGAAATCCGTCAATCCGGCAACCAACCCCTGAAACTTTTCGCCCAGCGCAAAATTTCCGGCCACGGGTCGCGTGCGCGTAAGCGCCTGAATTTCCCAAAGCTGCGCCCGCTGCCGGTAATATTCCTCGTAAGCCGCCAGCGTGTTGACCAGCAAACCTTTCTCGCCGTCGGGACGCAACCGCGCGTCGGTGTGAAATACCATCCCCTGCTCCGTCCGGCGCGACAGCAATTCCTTCATATTCACGGCCAGCCGCTGCAACTTCGGCAGTTCTTTCGCCCCGGCATCCGTGACAAACAGGATGTCCAGGTCGGAACCGTAATCAATTTCACCCCCGCCCAGTTTGCCGAGACCGATGACGACAAACGGCGGCATCCGGATTTTGTTTTTGCGCATGACAACTTCAAGCGCGTATTGCAGGCAGGCGTCGGCGAGCGCGGAAAGTTCGGCGAGATTTTCCTCGAAATCGGCAAGGCCCAGGATGTCGCGCAAACCGAGGCGCATCAATTCAGCTTCATGATAGCGGCGCAGCCAGAGAAATTGATCTTCGTCGTCGAGTCCGTGGCGCAAATCCTTCAAAATCTCCGGCGCCATTTTGCGCTGGCGCAGGCGCCCGCCGGCCACAAAATCGTCAATTAAATCCGGATCGCGAATGGCGGCCTCGGCCAGAAATTCGGAACGGTCGAACAGCAACAGCATCAACTCAAACGCCGCCGGGTTGCCGTGCCACATCTCCAGCAACGCCGCAGGTGAGCCGTAGGCCTCCAGATAACTGTCCAGCCGCGTCACGACGCGGTCGGGATCGGAAAGAACTGGGGATTGTGGAAAAACTTTGGACTCTGGACTCCGGACTCTGGACTTTGCCTTAGGACAAAGAGCCAGGAATTTCAGAATCAACTGCCGGGCCAGTTCCGTCGTGCGCGGCGAGACGTGGACGTAACCCGGACCTTCGGCAAATTCCTTGAGCAGGCGAAACGCCGTCTCCGGGTCGCGGAACGAATGCGCCGCGAGCAGGTTATTCCATTCCGCCTCCGCGCCGTCGAATTCCGGCGGCAGACCGGCCGGTGCCTGGGGCAATTCCGCCTTCAGCAACCGGTCATAAACCCGCCGCACATTGCCGGTGTGCAATTGCAGCGCCGTCTCGAATTCCGCCAGCGACTTGAAACCCATCAGCCCCGCCAGCCTTAGTTGCGCCGGGCGATCGGCGGGAATGACATGCGTTTGTTGATTGTCCTCCATTTGCAGGCGATGCTCGACATCGCGGAGAAACCGGTAGGCGGCATCGAGTTGTTGCGCATCCTCATCCGTGAGCAATTGGTACTGCGCCAGTTTGGCGAGGCACGGGAGCGTTTGCGCGGTTTGCAAAAATGGCAGCCGGCCCGCGTGCAAAATTTGCAGCGATTGGGCGATGAATTCAATTTCCCGGATGCCGCCGCGCCCCAGTTTGACGTTGCGCTCCAGTTCATCCTCGCCCACCACTTCCTTTTCGATCCGGTCCTTGACTGCGGCGACTTCCCGGAGCACGTCGGCGCTTAGCAAAGGCGGAAACCGGAAGGGCTGGATCATTTCGAGGAACTCGGCGGCCAGACCTTCGTCGCCGGCAACACCCCGCGTCTTGATGAGCATCATCCGCTCCCAGGTCTGTCCCCATTCCGTGTAATAATTCTCATAGCTTTCAAGCGAACGGCTCAGTGGCCCGGCGTCACCTTCGGGTCGCAATCGCAAATCAATGCGGAACAACATCCCGTCCGGCGTCACGCGGGAGACTTCGGCAATGAAAGCTTCGGCGAGCTTGTTGAAAAATTGGCGGTTCGACATCGTGGCGCGCTGCGCTTTTTTCTTCGCCGGCGGTGCTTTGAACACTTCGCCCTCATCGCTATGGAGGAACAGCACGTCCACGTCGGAGCTGTAATTGAGTTCCTGCCCGCCAAGCTTGCCCAGGCCGAGCACACAAGATTCCGTGCGCTGCCAGTTCCCCTCCGCATCCTGATGAAAAGGCTGGCCGAATCGCCCGGTGAATTGCTGCCGGCAAATCCGCCACACGGCGTCAAGGCACACGTCGGCCAGGTCCGATATTTCGCGGGTGATTTCAACCACGTTGCTGAGGCGGGCAAGGTCGCGCGCGGCGATGCGCAGCATTTCGCGCTGCTTGAAGCGGCGCAGTTCCGCCAGCGCGCCGGCGTAATCGCGCGCATCCAGTTTAGGTTTCAACCCGCTTTCGATCTCGCGTCGAATGCCATCTGCGCGGCGTGGAAATTTAAGCTGCTCGATGTCAAGCGCCGACAGCCAATCGGGATTCGCGACCAGCAAATTGCCGAGTGCCTGTGAACCGCTCAACAGTACAACCACAACGCGAATCTGATCGGCGGAAATTTTTTCGAGTTGGGGGCCGGCGCCCGTCGCGACGAGCAAATCGAGGAAATGTTTGACCCGGGCCGGATCGGCGGAAGTTCCGGCCAGTTTTTGCCAGTCCGATTTTTTCATGCGACGAGCGCGCGTCAGTTTTTGGAACGCGTATAAATTACTTCAACAAAATCAACCGCCCGGTGGCACAGCGGCTCCCAGTCGAGTTCGGCTTCGACCCGCGCGGCGGATTGGGCGGCGCGGATTTGCCAGGCCGGGGATGGTTCATCAAGCCAGTCGAGGATTTTTTTGCCGAAATCTGTGCCATCGAATTCCGAGAAGCGCACCATCGGGTCGTTTTGGAAATAGCCCCGGATGCTTTGGAGGGGCGTGCAGACGCTGGGCAGTCCGCTGGCGACGTATTCGACGACCTTGGCGACGAACGCGCAGTGTGTGCCAGCGGATTCCTCATAGGGCACGATGCCCACGCTGGCGTCGGCCAGGTGTCTGGCCACTTCGGCGTATGGCACAAAACCGGTGGCTTCAAATTTGAAGCCGGGAATTTCCCGGTGTGTGCGCGCCAAAAAATTTTCAAGCGCGGCGGTGCGCTGGCCGACAAAACGAAAGACGGTGCCAGGACGGTTTTGGGTCACATGCCGGATCGCGCCAAAGGCAATGTCGCCGAGGTGATGCGCGTCAAACGAACCGTGCATGACGACGACCGGCGGGAGATTGGGCGCAATCATCCGCACATAAAATGGAAAATATTCCGCCGCATAGCCGAAGTAAATCGGCAGGATTCTTTCGCGCGGATAGCCGCGCTCGACAAAGTAATCGGCCAGGGTGTCGGAAATCGCCAGCACACCGTCCGCACCGTAACGGACGGGCATGGAAATTTCGTAGCGCTTGAGCATCTCAACAAACGGACGGGGTGCGATGTAGGCCGGCCAGGTTTCCATGAAACCGGTGAGGAGGTCGGGAAAATTCATGACGACCGGCACGTTCAGCCGTCGTTTCAACCGGCCGGCGGCCACGGCGGAAATCGCGTGTTGCGAGAGCAGTAAATCGAATTTTATCGTGCGCGCGGCCCGGGCAACCATGCGCTGCAAAAAGGATGGATAGAGCAGATATTTAAAATTCCGCAGCCGGGCGTAGCGTCCCATTTGCCAGGCGGTGAACTGATGCAAATGGATGTGGAATTTTTCTTTGACGGCTTCGGATTCGGCGATTTGCGGGCAAAAAACGTGGACTTCGTGGCCGCGCCGGACCATTTCTTCGACCAGATAAACGGCCTCCGCCGAACCGCCGCCGGACGGCGGATAAAACGGTTCGTGGGTCAGAAACGCGATACGCAACGGAAATTTGGATTCGCGCACGCGGTAACGCTATGCAATTTGGGCCGGACCGTTCAATCATAATCAGCGTATCAGCGTCACCGGCAGGCAAAAAGTTTGACAAGCGCGGCTGGGACTTTAGATTACGTCCTCTCCGGATGGGGTCGTAGCTCAGTTGGTAGAGCGCCTGAATGGCATTCAGGAGGTCAGGGGTTCGAACCCCCTCGGCTCCACCAGGCCCGAAAGCTTTCGGGGCTGCCGCGCCGGAGCGAAGCGTAGACGGGCTAAAATCACAGAAATGTTTCGAGCTTCAACTCGGCAAGCCAGTTGCTGATGCGGCAGCGTAGCGAGGACGAAGGTTGCCGCGCCGGAGCACAGAGTGCGTAGGCGGGCTGGTACAACACACTGCCAGCGGGCTACGGCTCGGCAAGCCAGTCTGATTCGCAACGCAGGGCGAAGGCGGGCCAAAGTCAAACTTCGCCACGAGCTTCGATCCGGCAAGCCAGCCAGAATCCAGTCAACAGACCGGCGAACTTGTCCGGTCTTGGGGCGGGGCTCTGACAGATCTCTTCATCAAGCATGTTCTATGTCGTGTTGTAAGTTTTGCTCACTCTTTTTTGACACAACATCCGATGGCGAACGATAGTCACCGCCATCTCACCATTCTGTGGCGAATCAACGTGGTAAGGCCTCCTGACAGGATTGATCTAAACGAGCGACTCACAGAGTCAGTCCGGACTGTCAGTGAAAGTACTGACAGGATTGTGATAAATAGTGGCGAGTTAGGACGAATTCTGCTTGAAATATCAATGAAATATGCTATTTTACCGGCAATGAATTGGGGGGTTTTGCCCGATCTCGCCGAAGGCGTAGCTCAATGGAAAGCCGCCCGCAGGTATCAAACTTTGAGCCTTGACCAAAACCTCTTTACCCCTTCCTTAAACATTCGATTCGACTTATGAAATCCCGATATCAAATTGCAGCCTTGGCAATCATACTCGGTGGCTTCGCCGCCACCGGTCTGGCACAGACGACAATATTCAACGAAAATTTCGACGGCGGATATACAGGCGCGTTCAGCACATCCTCGTATTCAGGAGGCAGCCCCACCGCCACCGGCAACGCTGTACAGGCGAGCGGCGGAAACCCGAACGGTTGCTGGCAGGAGACCATGACGGCAACGACCAGCAGTGACTATTATACCGGGCAGGTGCAGTTGTCGACGGTTTCCGGGAACACGGACGCGACCCCGTCAGACTACGTGTTGTCCTTCGATGCCAAAGGCAGCCAGGCGGCCAACATACAGTTCATTATCGAATCCTGGTCGGGCAATTATTGGAGCGGCACAAAGATCATGGACGCGACCGTCAACGACCAGTTGAATGCGGCCAATACCTGGCAGACTTTCAGCGTAAACCTGGGCAGTCTCACGGGGGCCAACCCGACCGGCGCAACCTGGCAGTTGAACTTTCAAATCAATGCCTGGCAGTGGGGCGGCGCCGGCTACACCGACACCCTGACCATCGACAATATCATCCTGGTGCATCTTGCTAATTCCATCGTGCTGACCTCATCGGCCAACCCTTTAGCCGACGGCGGCAGCGTCACCTTCACCGCCACAGTGTTGACCAATGGGGTCACCGCAGGCAACGCCACCGGCCAGGTGGTGTTTTCTGCAGCCAGCGGTCCGTTCAGCACCAACACGGTGAGCGGGGGCAGCGCCACCAGTTTCTCCATTACCAATCTGCCGGTGGGCACGGACCTGATCACCGCCATCTACTCCGGCGGCAATTATCCGGGCGGCACCAACATGTTGAACCAAGTCGTCAACGCCCCGTCTGGCTCAAGCCTGGCGCAGGCCAATCTCCCGATTTACACCGATAATCTGGTGAATGGTTTTCAAAATTGGAGTTGGGCGGCGGTAAATCTGGAAAACTATTCGCCGGTTCATTCGGGCGTTTATTCCATCAGTGTCACCGATGGCGGTAACTACCAGGCGCTCGTTTTTGCACGTCCGGATTTTAATACCAGCCCCTACGCCAGTCTTAGTTTTTGGATCAATGGCGGCAGCGCCGGCGGTCAAAAACTGCAAGTGTGGGGATCGCTGGATGGCACCAATCAGGGGGCCTATTCCTTGGGAGCTTTACAAACCAATACCTGGCAGCAAATCACCATTCCGCTTTCCGCCTTGAGCGTGTCCAACAAGGCAAATTGCAGCGGCTTTGGGATTCAGGGCAACGATAACGGCGCGGCCCAATCCACTTTTTACGTGGACGACGTTCAACTGGTGGCCGCGTCTGCGCCGGCCCTGGTTCACCTGGGAGTGGATGCCGGGCAGGCGTTGCGCACAGTGGATGCGCGCCAGTTTGGACTCAATACCGCAACCTGGGACGGCAGTCTGGACAGTTCAACAACGCTGCCGTTGCTTGAGCAAATCGGTTGTTTGACTTTGCGCTGGCCGGGGGGCTCGACTTCGGACGCCTATAATTGGGCCAGCGACCCGAGCGGGAATTCCACCTTCATGTTCATCGCCACTAATCTGGGCGCTCAAGTTTTCACCACTGTCAATTACGGCACCGGCACTGCCGATGAAGCGGCCGCCTGGGTGCTCTCGGCCAACAAAACCAATAATTGCGGTTTCAAGTATTGGGAAATTGGCAATGAATGCTATGGTTCATGGGAAGCCGATTCCCATGCCATTCCCCACGATCCTTACACTTATGCCATCAATGCGGCGGCTTACATTCAACAGATGAAGGCGGCTTACCCGAATGTGCCCATTAAAGTGGGCATCGTCGTCGTGCCGGGAGAGGGAAGTTCTTCCAATAACGCGACACATTTTACCACCAATCCAAGGACTGGCACCACGAACTATGGGTGGACCCCCATCGTGTTGTCCGAACTGAAGAGCCTGGGGGTCCTGCCCGATTTCCTCATTTATCATTTTTACTGGCAATACACCAGCTCCGGCTGGAGCTTTTACTCTGGCTCTCCCGACAGCGACCCCTTGCTGTTGCAGGTCGCAGGCAATCCGTGTCCCCTGACCTGGACCGACTGGGCCAGCGCCGCCGCCAACTTACGACAGCAAATCAGCGATTACGTTGGACTCACGGGCACCAACATTGAGTTGTGCGTGACAGAAAACAACAGCGACGCCGGGGCCATGGGCCGGGAATCCACCAGCCTGGTCAACGCG
>DLMG01000096.1:0-2924 GCA_002479245.1 Verrucomicrobia subdivision 3 bacterium UBA7542
TTTTCATCAACATTGACCATCACGAAAGCAATACGCGCTATGCCGACGTGAACTGGGTCTCCGCGCGCGAGCCTTCCACCGGCGAATTGATTTTTCGACTGCTCAAGGTCGCGCGCTGGCCGATTACCAAGCAAATCGCCGACTGTCTGTTCACCGCCGTGTCCACCGATACCGGCTCGTTCCAATACTCCACGACGCGGCCCGGCACGTTTCACACCGGGGCGGAACTCGTCACGCGCGGCGCGAACCTCGCTAAAATTTGCGACGAGGTTTACCAATCCTATCCGCTCTCCCGCGCACGACTGCTCAAACACATTTACAGCCGTTTTCGTCTGACCCATGGCGACCGCATCGGGTGGTTTTGGCTCAAGAAAATTGATTTCGCCCGCACCGGCGCGGAAAGCGCGGACACCGAGGGACTTATTGACCACATTCGCGCCATCGAGCCGGTCGTCATCGCGTGCGTCTTTGAGGAGATTGAACCGGAACTGACCCGTATCAGCCTCCGCTCCAAAAGCGACCGGGTGAACGTGAACGAAATCGCCGCACAATTTGGCGGCGGCGGCCATCCGGCGGCGGCGGGCGCGCGCATCGCCGGCAAACCGCTGTCAGTTCAACGCCGGGTGATTGCTGCCATCAAACGTGCGTTGAATGCTGCGAAATAAAACTCAAACTGCTTGTCTTGAAAGTTTCAGTCAAAACTAAAAACAAGATTCGCGGAAAACTTGTGCGAAAGGCTGGCTTGCTTGTCTGGACGGGAAAAGTCCCACCTATTCCGCTTGACGAAGCAGTTAAAAGAGCCGGATACCGTCAAATCCGAAATAATTTGTGACATGGTTTCGGACGCATCAAAGCAACCATTCAGCAAAGCTCCTTGAAATTACCATGCAAGAATTTTCCCCGCTCGACGGCGCCATTCTCATTGACAAGCTCTCCGGCCCCACGTCGCACGATGTGGTGGACGTGATTCGCCGCCGGTTTGGCATCAAAAAAGTCGGCCATTGCGGCACGCTCGACCCCAATGCCACCGGCCTGCTCATCATCGTGCTCGGCCGCGGCACCAAGCTTTCCGAAAAATTGATGGGCGACGACAAGGTTTATGAAGGCACCATCAAATTCGGCGAGGCGACCAACAGTTACGATTGCGACGGTGAGATTATTTCGACCGCGCCGGTGCCGCCGTTGACGCTCGAGCAGTTGAACGGAGCCGCCGCCACATTCGTCGGCGACCAGATGCAGACACCGCCGATGGTTTCGGCCATCAAAATAAAAGGGGTGCCGCTTTACAAGCTCGCCCGCAAAGGCATCGAGGTGGCGCGCGAACCGCGGCTGGTTCACATCTACACTTGCCGTTTCACGAATTACGAGCCGCCGCTCGGCCAGTTTAAAGTCGCCTGCACCAAAGGCACTTACGTCCGCAGCATCGCGCATGAACTCGGCCAGAAACTTGGTTGTGGCGCGCATCTGGCCGCGCTCCGCCGCACCGTTTCCGGCAAATTTGACGTGGCCGACGCGACGAAGCTGGATGACATATTGAAATTGACGACGGCGGAACTGGAGAAGAAGGTGATACCGTTTTTGAAACTGGCTGGTGGTTCGTAACAACGTGCTTCCGGCATCTTGCCGGAAGCTCTAAACTTGTTTGCCTTGAGCCATGCAAAAGATTTGGTCTGCCGGCAGGATGCCGGCAGCACGTTGAGAAATATGAAAATCATCCACGCCGCAAATAAATTGAAGCCGGCCGGGCGCAAGGTCTGCCTGGCCATCGGCTTTTTTGACGGCGTCCACCTCGGCCATCAGCAAATCATCCGCCAGACCGTCGCCGATGCACGTCAGCACGACGCCATTGCGCTGGTAATCACGTTTGACCGGCACCCGAACGTCGTCGTTTTGCCCGAACGCGTGCCGCCGCTGATTTATTCGCTGCCGCAAAAACTGGGCGCGATTGAATCGCTGGGCGCGGACACGCTGTTGCTGATTCATTTCGACGAAAAATTCAGCGGCCAGACGGGCGAAAATTTCATTCGCAGCCTGGCGCGCGACCTCGGAAAAATCCAAAGCCTCTGCGTTGGCGCGGATTTTGTTTTCGGCCACCAACGCAGCGGCAATGTCGCGTTGCTCAAACAACTTGGCGGCGAACTCGGGTTCACCGTTCACGGACTGGCCGCCGTGTCGCTCGACCGTCAAATCGTCAGCAGCACGCGCATTCGCGAAACCATTCGCTCCGGCGATCTCGATGACGCGAGCCAGATGCTCGGACGGCCTTACGCGATTTCGGGCCGCGTGATTGAGGGCGATGGCGTGGGCCGTAAACTCGGGTTTCCGACCGCGAACCTCGACGCGGGAGGCCTGGTTCTGCCACCCAACGGCGTTTACCTCGGTCTCGCCAAAATCAGAAAAAAATCGCGACCAGTTGCGCTCAACATCGGCTTCCGTCCGACGCTGGCGACCGGCGGCCCACAGCTCCGCGTCGAGGCGCACCTGCTTGATTTCACCGGCGACCTTTACGGCCAGGAATTGGAAATTGAAATCGGCGAAAAGCTGCGCGACGAGCGGAAATTTGGTACGCTCGAAGAACTGAAAGCCCAGATTGCGCGGGACGTTGCCGGGGCGAAGAAACGATTTTAGACACGGATTTCACAGATTTTCACAAGTTTTGGCGGGTTGGAATCCGTGTTAGTCCGTGGAATCCGTGTCTCGGTTTTCGTTTGAACACAGAAGCTGGATTCATTGTCCATCAGTCAATAAAATCTCAAAATGAATACTGGAATTAGTGCCATCAACGACGCAGTCAAGGAAGCGGGCGCCTTCACGCACCCGCTGTTCAACGAACTCGGCAAAGTCATCGTCGGCCAGAATTATCTGACCGAACGGCTGGTCATCGGCCTGCTCGCCAACGGCCACGTCCTCCTCGAAGGCGTGCC
>DLMG01000096.1:3033-3335 GCA_002479245.1 Verrucomicrobia subdivision 3 bacterium UBA7542
CCGCAGTCCGGCGGCTTCACCACGCGCAAAGGCCCCATCTTCGCCAATCTCGTCCTCGCCGACGAAATCAATCGCGCGCCCGCCAAGGTGCAAAGCGCCCTGCTCGAAGCCATGCAGGAAAAGCAGGTCACCATCGGTGAACAGACATTCAAGCTTGAAGAACCGTTCCTCGTGCTCGCCACACAGAATCCGATTGAGCACGAAGGCACCTATCCGCTGCCCGAGGCGCAGGTTGACCGCTTCATGCTCAAATTGAAAATCGGCTACCCGTCGCGCGCCGAGGAGCGGCAGATTCTCGACCT
>DLMG01000185.1:0-311 GCA_002479245.1 Verrucomicrobia subdivision 3 bacterium UBA7542
GTGAAGATCAACCCGGACATTTACATCGCCGCGGTCAATCTGGCCAAGGCCAGTTACGAAGCCTCGCTCGCTGCCAAAGCCTCGGCGGTGGCGAGCCTGGAAAAAGCCCAGGCGGACTACGACCGCAATTTGGAATTGTTCCACCAGAAGCTGCTTTCGGAATCGGATTTCATCGGTTTCAAATCCGCCCGTGACGTGGCCAAGGCGCAACTCGACAGCGCCAACGACCAGGTCAACGTCGCCAAGGCCAACGTGGACAACGCCGAGGAGGAACTGGCCAAAACCACCATCGTTTCGCCGCTGGACGGCAC
>DLMG01000185.1:433-4612 GCA_002479245.1 Verrucomicrobia subdivision 3 bacterium UBA7542
GCCGGCACGGACATCATGGTCGTCTCCGATTTGAACGCCATGGAGGCGCGGGTGGACGTCGGCGAAATGGACGTGGTGCTGATCCGGCCCGGACAAAATGTGTCGTTGGAAGTGGATTCGTTCAAAGACCAGAAATTCACCGGCACCGTCACGGACGTGGCCAGTTCTTCGGAAGGATTGAACTCCTTGTCCGCCGCCAGCTCCTCCTCCACGCAGGACGCGAC
Source organism: Verrucomicrobia subdivision 3 bacterium UBA7542 (assembly GCA_002479245.1). Lineage (GTDB taxonomy): Bacteria > Verrucomicrobiota > Verrucomicrobiia > Limisphaerales > UBA11358 > UBA11358. The sequence continues at coordinate 658 of DLMG01000185.1, forward strand.
CAAATTCGAGATCCGCATCCGGATCAACGAAAAGGAATCCTTCCGTCCCGGCATGTCCGTAACCGGTGAAATCGAGACGCGCTCCCGTACGAATGTGCTGGCCGTGCCCTTTGCCAGCGTGACGGCACGTCCGCCAAAACCACCGCCGAAACCGCCGGGCAAGTCGCCAAAAACCAATTCGGTTTCGCCGGCAAGCAAGGCAACCAACATCGCCAAGACCGGCGGCAGCGAAACCAACATTGTCAAGGCCGGTGGCAGCGAAACCAACATCGTCAAGACCGGTAGCAGCGAAACGAACATCGCCAAGGTTGTCGGCAGCGAGACCAACACCGCCCCGACCGGCAACGGCGCAACAAACGTCGCCAAGGCCGATAAAAAAGCCGGCGAGCCGCAGAAGCTGGTGGACGTGGTGTTCGTGGTCGAAGGCGATCACGTGAAAATGGCGCCGGTCAAAACCGGCATCAGCGATGAGACGCATTGGGAAATCGTCGAAGGTTTGAAGGAGGGCGACGAAATTGTTTCCGGCGGGTTCCGCGCCATCAGCCGCGACCTCGACGATGGCAAAAAAATTCGCAAGGGCGCGGCGGCCGGCGAAGAACCCAAGAGTTGACCGTGGCGCTGATCCGCCTCCAGAACGTTTCGCGGCGCTACCAGATGGGCACGGAAACCGTCCACGCCCTGCGGGATGTGTCGCTCGAAATCCAGCGCGGCGAATACGTCGCCATCATGGGCCCGTCCGGCTCCGGCAAATCCACCCTGATGAACCTGATCGGCTGCCTCGACACCGCCACGTCCGGGCAGTATGAACTCAACGGGGTTCTGGTCAGCGAGATGAACGACAATCAACTGGCGGAAGTCCGCAACCGCGAAATTGGCTTTGTGTTTCAAACCTTCAATTTGCTGCCACGTTCGAATGCGCTGCACAACGTGGAGCTGCCGCTGATTTACGCCGGCATACCCGCCGACGAGCGGCGGAAGATTGCGTTGGCGGCCATTTCCCAGGTCGGCCTGGCCGACCGCATGCACCATAAACCCAATGAGCTGTCCGGCGGCCAGCGCCAGCGTGTCGCCGTCGCCCGCGCCCTCGTCAACAAACCATCCATCCTGCTGGCCGACGAACCGACCGGCAATCTCGATTCCAAAACCGGCGCCGAAATCATGACGTTGTTTGAGGACCTGGCGCGCGCCGGCAACACCATCATCGTCGTCACGCACGAGGAGGACATCGCCCGGCAGTCGCGCCGCATCATCCGCATCCGCGACGGTTTGATTGCGAGCGACGAAAGGCAAACTGGATAAATGGATTCTTGGATTATTGGATTTATGGAATATACAAAACGACGAAATTTGAACCGCGGCTATATGAAACTCGAAGCTTGGCAACGTGGAATGGACTTGTTTGTCATGGCCTTCCGTTTGTCCAAGGATGTGTTGGACTTGAAGCTTAAATCGCAGTTTCGAGATGCCGCACAGTCCGTTTCAGCAAATATTTCGGAAGGTTATGGCCGGCGTTCACTGCCCGAATACCTGCAATTCCTTTACACTGCCAAAGGTTCCCTTGCCGAAACACCCCCCCGGGCAATTGGATTGCAAAACGTCAAACTCATTTCGAACGATGACTTTGAGGATTTGGACAAACTGCATTATGAAGTGGAGAACAAGCTTCTGCGGCTCATCGAATCGTTGGAAAACAAACGCCGAAAAAACGAGTGGCAGGACACATTGCCTCCCACCAATCCATAAATCCATTAATCCACCAATCCGATGAAACTCCTTGCCGAAATCCGCGAAGGCTTCGGCATCTCGTGGAACGCCATCCGCGCCAATAAAATGCGGTCCGTGCTCACCACGCTTGGCATCATCATCGGCATCGTCACCGTCACGCTCATGGGCACGGCCATCGAGGGATTGAACCGGTCTTTTCTGAACACCATTTCATTCATCGGCGCGGACGTGCTTTACGTTCAGACCACCGATTGGGTGCCGCATTCGCAGGAGGAATGGCTGAAAATGCGAAAACGGCGCCCCATCATGCTGGAACAGGCCGGTACGTTGGAAAAAGAACTGAAACTGGCCCAGGCAGTGGCTCCCGTCATGTTTTCGGGGGAACGGATCCGATACAACAAACGGAGTGCGCGCGGCGTCACCATCATCGGGACCACGGAACAATTTATTTTCACCGGCGGTTTTTCCGTCGGCCAGGGACGGTTTCTTTCCGCGCTGGAGGTTGACGGCGGACGGCCCGTGTGTGTCATCGGTTCCATGCTCGCCACCAACCTGTTTCCAAGGGAATCACCCCTGGGGAAAAAAATCAAAATTGACCAGCAGCCGTTTGAAGTCATCGGCATCCTCGAACAGCAGGGCACTTTCCTCGACAGCAGCATTGACAACCAGGCGATTATTCCCATGCCGGAAATGATCTCCGGCTATAAGAACACCCATGAACTGGATCAGATTCAAGTGAAAGTGGCGGCCGTGGCCGACCTGGACGAGGCGCGGGACGAATTGCACAGCGTGATGCGGAAAATCCGCCATCTCGCGCCCAGCGACCCGGACGATTTTGCCATCAACCAGCAGGACCAGATTCTGGCCATGGTGCACCGGGTGACCGGCGTCATTGCCACCGTCGGCCTGTTTATCACGGGCTTGTCCCTGTTCGTCGGCGGCATCGGCATCATGAACATCATGTTCGTGTCCGTGGCCGAACGGACGCGCGAAATCGGCATCCGCAAGGCCATCGGCGCCAAACGCCGGACCATCCTGCTGCAATTTTTAATCGAAGCCGCGGCCATCTGCCTGATCGGCGGGCTGATTGGACTCGGCATCGCCTGGCCGCTGACGCTGGTGGTGCAGCGGTTTCTGCCGGCAACGATGTCGCTCACCGTCGTCGGCATCGCCCTGCTGGTCTCGCTGGTCACGGGCCTGCTTTCCGGAATATTCCCCGCGTGGCGCGCGGCGCGGATGGACCCGGTGGACGCGTTGAGGAGCGAATGAAATTGCACCGGCCAACCCTGCTGCTCGCCGAGGTCCGCGAGAGTTTCTCGATGGCCATAAATGCCGTGACGGCGCACAAGCTGCGCTCGGCGCTCACGTTGCTCGGCGTGTTGATCGGCGTGTTTTCCATCATCGTCGTGATGACGGCCATGCGCGTGCTGCAAAGCCGCATCGAAGCCCAGATCAGCTCCCTGGGCAGCCAGACCTTCATGATCCGGAAATGGCCGGCGATTTTTTTCACCCTGCCGGAAGGCATCGAAAAAATCCGGCGCCGCAAGAACATCACGCTCCAGCAGGGCTTGCGGTTCCAGGAAAAGATCACGCTGGCGCAGAGCGTCGGCATCCAGTCCTACTTTTGGGCGGGGGAAATCCAAACGGCCCACGCCAAGACTGCGCCCGACGTGCAAATGCTCGGCGAAACCCCTGGCAGCTTTTCCGCGCGCAACTGGACCTTGTCCGACGGGCGGATTCTGGCGGACACGGACGTGCAGGGCGTGCGCGATGTCTGCGTGCTGGGCTACACCCTGGCCACCAACCTTTTCCCGTCCGTCTCGCCCATCGGTGAACGATTGAAAATTGACGGCATCAATTACACCGTCGTGGGCGTGTTGGAGCCGCAGGGCAACTCGCTGGGCGGCGACCAGGACAATTTTGCGGTCATCCCCATCACTACCGGGCTGAACCGCTACGGCGGCAGTTGGTGGCGCAGCCTCCAGATTCTCGTGCAGGCGCACGACCAGGCCGGCTACGACGCCTGCGTGGAGGAAGCCACCGGCATTTTGCGCGCCATCCGCAAAGTGCCGCCCGGGGAGGAGAATGATTTCGAGATCCTGTCCAACAATTCCATGATCACCCAGTTCAATTCCTTCACCCTGGCCGTGCGCATCGGCATGGCGGTGGTGAGTTCCATCGCCCTGCTCGCCGCCGGCATTGGCATCATGAACATCATGCTCGTCTCGGT
>DLMG01000185.1:4655-6984 GCA_002479245.1 Verrucomicrobia subdivision 3 bacterium UBA7542
CTCGTCTCGGTCACCGAGCGGACGCGCGAGATCGGCATCCGCCGCGCCATTGGCGCCAAGAAACGCAACATCATGACCCAATTCATCATGGAGGCCGTCGTGCTGTGCGAAATCGGCGGCGTCATCGGCGTCGTGCTGGGCATCCTCGGCGGCAACTGCCTCGCCTGGTACATGGCGGCCCCGCCCGCCATCCCGGTGGACTGGATTGTGCTCGGGCTGGCGATTTGCTCCGTGGTTGGAATTGTTTTCGGGACCTACCCGGCCTACAAGGCGGCCAACCTCGACCCGATTGAATCGTTGAGATATGAATAAATCACAGGCGTGTCCGTCAGTCTTCCGCGAACAACCGGCTTCGACAAACTCTACTGGCAGACTGACCGCGCAAAGTCAGGGTGCAGCTCCGTGCTGCTGAAGTCAGTCTGTTTGAGTTGTTTGCCCTGACCGAGCAACTGCTTGACGACAAATTGGCCTGCATAACAACGATTGCAATGGACCAGTTGCAGGCTGAACCGTTTGGGGAGTTTGGCTGTCTGCTTTTTGCCCGGTTCCAGTTCCGTCAAAATCTTCTGAAAGTCGGCTGTTTTGGCGCCCGCCGCATGTTGTTGAAGCGCTTCCACGGTCTGCTTCCCACGGTCGAATGCCTGCTGTTGCTCTGCCTCGTACGCCGCCAGACCGGCGGCGTCGGATTTTTTAACCTTCTTCACCGGCACACTCGCCGGCGCCAAGCCGAGCTGCCGGGTGCGCATGTACCGCTGACAGGCCTGGCAATAAGGCTTCTTGCGCAGCACCAGCGGCACGATCAAACCGCCGGCGGCAAATCCAACAATCTCCAGCCCGCGAAAGGCGTAACCCCAGGCTCCCAGTGGTTTCCCCGGCGAACCGTCATTTTGCCGCCAGGCAAACGAGCGCGCCATCACGTCGAAATACTCGACAAACCCGACCGGTGCGCCATTCCGGTGCACCAAATTCAAACTTTTGAACCCGATATATTGGGTGGCGAAATAGGCAGCCAACTGCAACGCCAGCACGATCCAGAGAAGTGAGCGGGTTATCTTGATGCCGCTGAACCATGACGCCAGACCATATCCGCTGGAAGCCGCCACACCCACAAGGACGGCTCCGATAGGCAGTATGTAGTTGGCATACCAGCCCATGATATGGAAGTCGGTCTTGGCGTCTAAAACATACACCCCGACCAACGCAAGCGCAGTGGAAGCCAGGCCGGAAATCAGAACCAGCAAATAAGATTGCTCCTCACGCGGACCAACAGGAGCGGACGTTGGGTTTGCCTCCGGGGTTGTGTTCATAAGGTTCGGGCGCAGGTTTTGCCTAAAATGCCCCACTCGTCAAATAAATATTGCTCATCTTCCTCAACGACGCCTTCACTGCTGACTTGAGGCAAGGCCCTGAAACGGCACGAGTTCATTCCAACGTCCTTGTTCCGGCCCGATAAGAATTGGGGGCAAAAAATTCGCGATCAATCTTCCGCGAACAGGTATTCCAGATCCGTCGTCGTGAGGCTGTGGGCGAATTTTTAGGTCGCAAGCATCACGCTTGATTTGATGCCCAGGTCCTCGCAGATCGCCTTCGTGATTGTGAATAAATTGCGCGTGGTGGGATTACCATGACGACTCAACATGCGATGTAGCGCCTTCTCGCCAAAGCCGGTCTGTCGGGACAATTCCTTGAAAGTGATGTTGGCATGAACGAGATCGCGCAGCATCGAAAGTCCTTCGTCAGTTTCTCCTTCCATCAGCGCGTTGACCGCCTCGGCATACAACGCTCGCGCAAACTCCGGATCACGTTTAATCCGGGCCAAAACTGTTTCTTTGTATTCTCGCGTCAGTGCCATGTTAATTCTTTGACTGCTTGTATCTCTTCCAGCGTTCAATCGCGGTAGTAATGTCGGTTGATTGTCGCCGCTTGCTCCCGCCACCAAGTAAAATGATTATCGTTTTGCCGTCTCGTCCAAAATAAACCCGGTAACCCGGTCCAAAATCCAATTTTAATTCAAATACACCTTTGTCCAGCGATTTGGTCGCGCCAAAGTTGCCGGCTTCGAGCCGGCGAATGTATTTGTCAACGCGTGCGGCAGTTACTGCATCCAGTGAGTTAAACCATTCTGCGAAAGGTGAACGTCCATTTTCGATATATTCTTTGACTTCAAACTGTGTAGCCATAAGTCCTTTCTATTGCGATTTTTTTTCATAATTCTTCCTTTGGTTTTAGTTTTAGTTTTAGTATTAGTTTTGTATTTTCAATTTTGTGAGGTGGTAAATTACCGCATCACTGGACGTAAAAGTATCATTTATGTTACCATTGTCAAGTG
>DLMG01000185.1:7120-7376 GCA_002479245.1 Verrucomicrobia subdivision 3 bacterium UBA7542
GTCGTCGTGAGGCTGCGGGCGAAACCTTCCTCGCCCAGCACGTCGGCAATCGTCTGCGCCTTGCTCTGTTGCAGTTCCCAGATTTTTTCCTCAACCGTGCCGGGCGCGATGAGCCGGTAGGCGTTGACGGTCTGCGTCTGGCCGATGCGGTGCGAACGGTCAATCGCCTGCGCCTCCACCGCCGGGTTCCACCACGGATCGTAAAGCACCACGTAACTGGCATTGGTGAGATTTAAACCGGTTCCCGCCGCGCGCA
>DLMG01000185.1:7497-8129 GCA_002479245.1 Verrucomicrobia subdivision 3 bacterium UBA7542
ACCTGCTGCCGGTCCTTGGTCTGGCCGGTGAGGATGTGTGTGTTGATCTGCCGTTCGCGACATTCCTTTTCGAGCAATAGCAACATCTGCACGAACTGGCTGAAGACTAGGACCTTCTGGCCTTCCTCAATCAACGGATCGAGCAACTCGAACAGCGTCTCGGTCTTGCCCGACGCGGTGTCGCTGCCAACGAGGCGCGGATGGCAGCAAATCTGGCGCAACCGCGTGAGCGCGGCCAGCACGTGCATCTTGCTCTTGTTGAGGCCCTGTTCCGCGACGGCATGCATGATCTGGTCGCGGCTGCGGCGCAATTCGGCCAGGTAAAGCTTCCGCTGTTCGTCGCCGAGCGGACAATCGCGGCGCTGCTCGATGCGGTCGGGCAAATCCTTCGCGACATACTTTTTCAAACGGCGCAGCAACAATGGGCGCAGCCGGGCCGAGAGCCGTTTGCGCGCGATGCGCTGGATCGACTCGGTTTTCTCGCTGCGCGCCGGCTGTTCCACCGGGGCCATCTCGTCGCCGGCCTGGGCGCGCGGTTCGTAAGTTTCGGCAAATTGTTCCTGATTGCCGAGGTAGCCGGGCTGGATGAAATCAACAATGCTCCACAAATCCAGCAGCCGGTTTTCGAGCGG
>DLMG01000185.1:8208-9152 GCA_002479245.1 Verrucomicrobia subdivision 3 bacterium UBA7542
GCCAGGCGGTATTCGGACTTGAGCTGCTTGACCGATTGCGTGACCTGCGCGCCCGGATTTTTGATGAACTGCGCCTCATCCAAAATCGCCGCGCGGAACGCGAATTTTTGCAACTCCTCCAAATCACGCCGCAACAGCGCGTAATTCGTCACAATCAAATCGTGCTGCGGAATCTGCTTCCGCAAATTATGCCGTGCCGCGCCGCTTTCGAGCACGAGCACCTTCAAATTTGGCGTAAACCGGTTCGCTTCGCGCCGCCAGTTGTGCAGCACGGACGCGGGGCAGATGACGAGCGATGGCTTGGGATTTTTCGTGTTGCGCTCCTTGAGCCACGCCAGCCACGCCAGCGCCTGCAGCGTTTTGCCCAGACCCATGTCGTCGGCCAGAATGCCGCCGAGTTTGATATGGGTGAGGTGGCAGAGAAAATCGAAGCCGTCCTTTTGATACGGACGCAACTCGGCCTGCAATCCGGCAGGCAACGCAATGGCGGGCACGCCTTTGAAATCCCGCACGCGTTCGCGCAACGCCTTCGCTTCCGGCGAATCGGCGAAGCGGGAGAACTCGTTCTCGTCCAGATGCGCGACGTGTTCCAGGCCGACTTTTTGCGGCACGGCGATGAGGCCGTCCACGCCCATTTCGGCCATGGCCTCGTGCGCGCCCTGCACGGCGTTGATATCGAGTTCCACCCAGCCGGAATTCGGCAGCTTGACGAAACGGCTGGTGGCGGCGGCGAGCCGTTCGAGGTCCGCCTTGCTGAGTTTGAGGCCTTCGGCCTCCCATTCGGCGGAAACCGCCAGCCAGTCAATGCCGCTGCCCTTGACGATGAGCCGCGGCTTGAGCTGGCGCGGTTGCAGGAACAGGCGGTGAAATGCCGGGTTGCCGAGAAATTCCGCTTCGCTGGGACGTTCCGCCCACACGGCCGCGAGCGTGCCGAGAAAATTTTC
>DLMG01000185.1:9314-9678 GCA_002479245.1 Verrucomicrobia subdivision 3 bacterium UBA7542
GCTTCGTTCGCGACCCATTCGTGGCCGTTCCAAAACCAGACGCTCTGGTCGCGGAGACTTTTGGCCAGCAACCGCAACCGCACCGTGTCGTCCAGCAACTCGAAAACGAACTGCGGCCTGGCCGGATGCGCGACGCAAAGCTGTTCCCAATCCACGCCGTGATTCAACTGCGTCTTGCGCAGGTGCAGCAACAGCCGATGGCTCAGTTTGCGCACCGGCACGGACGGTTTTTGCGCGAGATATTTCAGCACCGGCGGCGGCGGCGCGTTGCGCAGCAGGTAAAACGTGCCATTGACCAGCGCGAGCGGCGGCTGACGGTTGAAAAATTTCGCGTCGGCAATGGAATGGTTTTCACCGCCGGGCA
>DLMG01000186.1 GCA_002479245.1 Verrucomicrobia subdivision 3 bacterium UBA7542
CCGGAGTTTTGAGACAGTCTCATCTGGGAGTTCCCAGGCATTCGCCCCAGGCGTTGCCCCACTTGGCATCAAAGTAATAAATCAGCATCTCAGTTCGAATCCGATATTCTTCATACCGATGCTCGGGCGGCAGAGTCCAAATCTCGCCGATGTTGGTCAGAACCTGGTTGGCTTGGGGCAGTGGGTTTGGAGCCTGGCTCCAGACTGCCGGCACCAGGGCGAAAAGCAGGCACGCGACGGTGCCGGCCAGCCGCCGACCCGGCCTTCCCCGACCGGACCAGAATGAGAAAATCTGCGATCGCATGATGTTTGAATACATGCCATCAGCCGATTTTATCCGGGCGTGAAAATTCATATCTTATACCGATTCGGAACCGGGCAATTTCTGCCGCTTCCATCCGGGATGGTCCGTGCGACCCCATGTAAACAACAGCCAATCAACGACTCGGGACGAACACCCCCAATTTACAGCATACTTAATACCATAATACCCGGCTGGTTAAGCCAGTGATTCGTCTGATTATTGGCCTGTTGGCGAAAACCGCCCATGTGAATTTCCTCATCAACCCGGGAATAAGCCGGCGGCAAAATTGGGAATCCTGGAATTTTTTTGTTCGCCGGGGAAACAACCGAACGGCATATTCGCGCGCCGTGATTGCGCCCACCGAACATCAACCCGCCGGCGCAGACTTGGTTTTCCAGGTCGAGGCGATCTTTTCGCCGACGGGTCTGCTGTCGCGCGCGAAGAATTTCGAGTATCGCCCCCAGCAGCAGCAGATGGCCGTGGCCGTGGCGCGCGCGCTCCAGAACCGCGAGCATCTCGCGGTCGAGGCCGGCACGGGCGTCGGCAAATCGCTGGCCTATCTGATTCCGGCGATTTTGTTCGCGGTAGCGCAGAAAAAGAAAGCGGTTGTTTCCACCCACACCATCAATTTGCAGGAGCAGCTCACGGAAAAGGATTTGCCGATGCTCGCGCAGATTTTGCCGGTGAAATTCAACTTCACGATGCTCAAAGGCCGCGCGAATTATCTCTGCACGCGCCGCTTGCACAAGGCGATGCAGCAGTCCGGCAATCTGTTCACGTCGTCCGAGGCCGAGGAACTCCAGCGCATCTACGAGTGGTCGAAGGAAACCAGGGACGGCAGCCTGTCGGATTTTGACATCGAGCCAGACATGAAAGTGTGGGCGCAGGTTTGTTCCGAACGCGGACTGTGCTCGCCGAAAATTTGCGGACATCCGTCCGATTTTGCCAAGGACCACGGGGTTTGTTTCTTCCAGCGGGCGCGCAACCGCATTCTGTCATCGGACGTGCTGGTGTTGAATCACACGCTGTTTTTCACGCTGCTCGGCGGTGTGGACGAGGACATCGAGGGCGGCATCTTGTTCAAGAATGACTTTGTGATTTTCGACGAGGCGCACCAGATGGAAAATGTGGCATCACGGCACATCGGCCTGAGCGTGTCGAGCGGGCAGGTGCGTTACGCGCTGAACCGGCTCTGGAATCCGCGCACGGAAAAGGGGCTGCTGGCGACACTGCACAAGGGCGCCGCGGTGAAACTCGTGGCCGATATTTTGAGCGAGGCCGACAAGTTTTTCGAAAACGTCGAGGCCGCGTGCGAAGAAATCCAGCAAAACGCCAAACACGACCGTTTCGGTGGCGGCGAAAGCGGCGGACGCCGGCGCCCTTGGACCGAACTCCGCATCCGCCGCGCTGAACTGGTGAAGGACAACGTCACGCTGCCAATTCAGCGTTTGCGTGAAGCCGTGGGCGACCTGATTAAATTGAGCGCGGACAAGGACATCGGGCAGGAACTGGTCGAGTGCAACCGCCGGCTGGCCGAATTGCGTGACGAGGTGAAGGCGTTCCTCGAGCAGAGCGCAGCCGATCACGTTTACTGGGTCGAACGCAGCGGCAAGGCGCACAAAAATCTCGCGTTGAACGCCGCGCCGATTGACGTGGCGGAATTTTTGCGCCGCCGTCTGTTTGAGAGCGACACCAGCATCATCATGACCAGTGCGACGCTGGCGACCGATGTGGCACAGACCTCCGGTCTGTGTAGGGCAAAGGGGGCAGTGGTTCAATCTGGTCAAAAGGAACACAGGTCGGAGACCTGTGCCACAGCCTTGCCATTCACCTCTTTTGATCCCAAGTCACCCATGTCCAAACCAGGACGAAATCTCCCGCACTGGCGGCAGGAAGGAACAACTTATTTCGTCACGTTCCGTCTGGCTGATTCCGTTCCCGCAGTGCGCATCAAACAATTTCTCGCCGAACGCGAAGAGTGGCTGGCGCTTCATCCGGAACCGCGTCTGGAGGCGGATGAGCGCGAATATCACGAAAAATTTGCCAATCGCTTTGAGAACTGGCTGGATACGGGTGCGGGTTCGTGTGTGCTGCGGCAACCGCAGGCAGCCGAAAAAGTGGCCGCCGCGCTCAGGCATTTTGACGGCGAACGATATGCGCTCGGACATTTTGTCGTGATGCCGAACCACGTTCACGTTTTGGTCCGGCCGCTGGCGGGACACACGCTTTCGGAAATTCTCAAGTCGTGGAAATCCTTCACCGCGCGCGAAATCAACCAATCACTCGGGCGAACGGGAACACTCTGGCAGGAAGAATCATTCGATCACATTGTGCGCACGCCGCAAGCGCTGGAGCAATTTGCAGAATACATCCGGCAAAACCCGGCGAGTGCCAGATTGAAAGACGGAGAATTTATTTTGGGATTTGGAACCGGCGTGGGTGGGCCACAACACATTACCCCAGCAGAAGAAGCAGACACAGGCCGGAGGCCTGTGCCACACGCCCCAGACACAGACCGGAGGTCTGTGCCACACACCCAAGGCACAAACCGGAGGTCTGTGCCACGGAAAGGCGGATTAAAATACTTCGTCCGCCGCGTTGGCGCGGAATCCGCCGCCCAACTCCAAGTCGGCACACCGTTCGATTACGAGCGGCAGATGAAATTGTTCGTCGCCAGCAAAATGCCCGACCCGCGCGAAGCCGGTTACGCCGACGCGCTCGAACATTGGATTGCCCATTTCGTGAAGCAGACGCACGGCAAGGCGTTTGTGTTGTTCACGAATTACAAACTCATGCAGGAACTGGGCGAGCGGATGGAGCCGTTTTTCAATAAACTTGGGGTCGCGTGTTTTGTGCAGGGCAAGGGCACGCCGCGCACGACGATGCTGGAGAAATTCAAGGACGACGTGGACTCGGTGCTGTTCGGCACGGACAGCTTCTGGCAGGGCGTGGACGTGCCGGGCGAGGCCTTGAGCAACGTCATCATCACCCGGCTGCCGTTCGCCGTGCCCGACCATCCGCTCATCGAGGCGCGCATCGAGGCGATTGAAGCGCGCGGCGGAAATTCCTTTAGCGAATTTTCATTGCCGGAGGCGATTTTAAAATTCCGCCAGGGCGTGGGCCGGCTGATCCGCACCAAAACCGACACCGGCATCATCGTGGTGCTGGACAATCGCGTGCTCACCAAGCAATACGGCCAGGCCTTCCTCGACGCGCTGCCGAAATGTCCGGTGGAGATTGTGTGAAAGAAAATTGCCGCGAAGAAAAATCAGGTGTAAGGCGCGAGCAATGGAATAACATGCCGCCCTTTGCGGCGGTAAACCAGAAAATCCCTGTCCGTCGTGAATACCTGACAATTGTCATTCAATTCCGTCATGCGCACGAGGCACGCATCCGCCAGACTCATTGGTTGATCGGCGTATTTGCGCAGAAGATTCAAAACATCAGCTCGATTTTCCTCCATGCTGAAAGTGGTTTTGACCGCGCCACGCTCCAGCAGTTGCAGAAAAGTTTCAACGCTCACTCCATCGGATCGCAACAAAAAGAGAACTTCTGCAATCACCGCCTCACACGTATAAAGCGGTTCATAAAAGGAATTGAATGCGCCGAGCGCCCAGCGATGGTGCTGATCCGTTTCGCTGACGTAAGCGACCAATGGCCCGGTATCGGCCAGAATTTTAGTCCCGGCCATAGCCTGTCAATGGCCGTGTGGACAAATTTTTCGACCCGCGCACGCTGCCGCAGAGGTCTTTGGTCAAATCATACAGCGACGGGCGCTTTTTGCCGGCAAGATGCTGGTCAATCAAATCCCGCACAATCGCAGCTTGAGAACGCCCCAGCGCCTTCGCCTGTTCCTTCAAGAGCGTGATGTGCTTCCGCTCCATTTTCAAGGTGACGGTTTCCATGCGGCAAAAGTATTCCTTTTGTGGCAGAATGTCAACACCGGCATCATCGTGGTGCTGGACAAACGCGTGCTCACCAAGCAATAAGGCCAGGCCTTTCTTGACGCGCTCCCGAAATGGCCGGTGGAAATTATTTAAAACGAATTGTCTTTACTTGACCGGTAAAAAATTCCAGTCACGCTGTAAATTGGTAATTTCAGAATAGAATGAATCGATCAAATGGCAAATGGTGGCTTGCAGCAATTCTGCTTCCGGTCATGGGATTCGGCGCTGGCTATTTCTTTGCAGTCATCGCGCCACATAATCAAAGTGACTGGTTTGGGGGAGCAGTTCTGGGTCGGATTTTCCTCGGATTGTTCGTTGGCTGTATACTCTCCTGTATCGCCACTGGAATTTCTGTGGCAACAAGAGAGAAATTATGGGGGCTTTCTTTGTTAGGAGGGATCCCGTCGTTATTGCTTATCGTCAATGTTTGTATTGAGATTCCCAAGGCAGTAAAAGGAGCACGAGAAAGTAACAAAAGTTTTATCGCGTATCAAAAACGGGAACAGGCAAGAGAGACAAGAATCCAGAGTTATTGCAACGAACTTCGCACCAACTCCTCGCTCATAACAAGTGACGATTTTTGGAACGGTCAGACCAACCAAGACTTTTCTGCACAATATGGTTTAGACCGCTTGATTGAAGATCAATCGTTCAAAGTTACGCCAGAAATGAATGAATACCTTATCAAGAAATTTCCCGGCAGAATGGAAGAACTGATGCGGTATAAGCGGCTGAGTCAGAATGAACTGATTAAAGTTATCAAAGGTGTTCAATATTCGCGCAGAATTCGAGAAACCGGAGTCTATGTTTTGATTTCAGATAAGTCTTTCGATGTGACTGATGAGTGGAAAAAATACATTGTCGACCAATTTCCAAGCGAAATTGGAGATCTGCTTCTTCATGAATGTTTCACCAAAAGCGAAGTGGAGGGTTTGGTTGCTGATCCAAAAATTTCTGACTCCATAAAGGAACTCGCTAAAAGGAATTTAGCAGAGGGAAGATATAAAATGGTCAATGGACCGTGAACTTCGATGCGAGCAAAATGCCACGTCGAGAAGAAAGTGGAAAAGTGGCACAGGCCTCCGGCCTGTGAAGTAATTACTTTTCACAGGCTGGAAGCCTGTGCCACTCTGAAGCCATGACGCGCACGGAAAAGCTGCTGGCCGAACTCATCGCGCTGCCGAGCGTGAATTCCGCCTTCGCTCCATCCGATGGAGCTTCGGCGCGACAGGCCCGCCTTCGTCAATCGCATTATGGTGAAAAGAATGTGGCGGATTTTCTGGCGTCGTTTGCTGCCCACGCCGGACTCGATGTCGAATTTCAAAAGGTCGCGCCCGGACGTGCCAATGTCATTGCCCGCCTCCTGCCGCGAAACAAAATCCGCCAAACCATTCTGCTTGCGCCGCACCTCGACACCGTTAGTGCCGACGATTCGCAATTTGTCCCGCGCCGGAAAAACGGCCGGCTGTACGGGCGCGGCGCGTGCGACACCAAAGGTTCCGTGGCCGCCATGCTCACCGCGCTTTGCGAACTGGCGAATGCAAAATCACGTCCGCTGCAGACCGAAATCGTTTTCGCTGGTTTGGTGGACGAGGAAAACGCGCAGGCCGGTTCGCGTGCGTTGGTAGCGAACATATTCACGGGCTCGGTTCAGAGTTCCGCCTTCAGGCGGCCAGAAGGAATGGGAGATCGCACGAACCGCCTGAAGGCGGAACTCCAAACAGTTGCTTTGGCCATCGTCGGCGAGCCGACACGGTTGCAGGTGGTCACCGCGCACAAAGGCAGTTTATGGCTGCAACTCGAAACGCGCGGCAAGGCGGCGCATGGCGCGACACCGCAACTCGGCCAAAACGCCGTCCACGAAATGGCGCGCATCGTGGACATGCTCGAAACCGATTACGCTGCGCGGTTGCGCCGCCGCCGTCATCCGCTGCTCGGCGTGGCGACGGTAAACGTGGGCATGATTTCCGGCGGCGCCCAGCCGAACATCGTGCCCGACCGTTGCGTCATCACCATTGACCGGCGCACGCTGCCGGGTGAAACGGAAATGGACGTGCGGCGGGAAATTGCCGCGTTGCTGCGCGCGAAAGGATTGTCGGCAAAAATTTCCAGCACAAAGCTCGCGCCCTGCCTGCCGCTGGAAACAAGTCCGAAGCTGCCGTTGGTTCGGCAGTTTCTGCGGAGCATCGGCCAGACGCGGCCTGCAGGCGTGGACTTTTTCTGCGACGCGGCGGTGTTGTCACGGGGCGGCATTCCGAGCGTGGTGTTTGGTCCGGGTGACATTGCGCAGGCGCACACGGCGGACGAATGGATTTCGCTGGATTCGCTGGAGCGCGGCAAAAACCTGCTGTTGAGCTTTCTAAAATCGCTTCCCTGAACGGGGCCGGCAGCGTATTGTCCAACGCTCATGTCCACGGCAAAGACTGAAACGATTCCGACGGTTGACCACAAGCCGCACGCTGCGTTTTTCCGGCAGAGCGGCTGGCTGATGGTCGCGAACATCGTGGGGGGCGTGATGACGTTGGGGGTGCATCCGCTCAACAAACATATCCCCGACTCGGAATACACGGCGTTCGGTGTGCTGCTGATGGTGGTGTCGTGCCTGCCAACCATACCGTTGCAGATGGTGTTCGCGCAGCAGTCGGCGCTGGCGCTGGCGAACGGCCGGGAACGGCAACTGTCGGGAATGATCCGGCTGGTGTGGCTGTGGACGTTCATCATTTGGGCGCTGGGAGCACTGGCGGTTTTTTTGTTTCAGGGAGCCATTGTCCAGCGCTGGCAGTTGCCGGGCGCGGCGGGTCTGCTGGTGACGCTGCCGTTGCTGCTGATTTCGTTGTTGTTGCCGTTGTTCAGCGGGGTATTGCAAGGGCGTCAGGATTTTTTCTGGCTGGGCTGGTCGTCCATTCTTGGCGGCGTGGGACGTTTGGGATTCGCAGCGTTGCTTGTGCTGGCGTTGGGTTTGGGCGCGTCGGGCATGATGGCGGGCGCGCTCCTCGGCATTGGGATGGCGGCGGTGATTACAATCTGGCGGACGCGGGATTTGTGGTCGTTGCGGGCGGAACCGTTTGATGTAAAAAAATTGCTGCGGCAGGTGCTGCCGCTGATTTGGGGTTTTGGCGCGTGGCAGTTCATGTTTACTTCGGACACGATGTTCGCAAAGGCTTATTTCAGCCCGGAGGCGATGAAACCTTATGTGGCGGCGGGAACCATGTCGCGCGGCCTGTTGTGGCTGGTGCTGCCGCTGGCGACGGTGATGTTTCCGAAAATTGTGCATGCGAATGCAAAGTCGGAAAAAAACAATTTATTCGGACTGGTGGTGCTGGGCACGGCGGTGTTGGGAATCTGCGGCATGGCGGGACTGTGGCTGGTCGGGCCGCTGCTGGTGAAAATCATCTATAAATCCGGCGACCTCGCCGGGACGATGGCGCTGATTCCGTGGTATGCTGGCGCGATGGTGCCGCTGGCGATGGCAAACGTGCTGGTGAACGATTTGCTGGCGCGCCTGCAATTCCGTGTGGTGCCGTTCATGGTGGTGCTGGCAGTGGCCTATGGCTTCGCGTTGCCGCTGATGCTGAACCATTTTCCGGGGCGGCTCGAAATCGTGCTGCAAACGCTCGGCGGGTTCAACCTGCTTTTGTTCGGCGTGTGCGCGTGGTTCACGTGGGGGATGAAGGCAAAAACAAGGATGGAAGATGGCAGATAACGGATGGCGGATGATTCCCCCGCAGGGAGCTTTTCCATCCGCCGTTCGCTATCCTCGCTTTTCCGAATCCGGCCCCGGCAACGGTCGCGGCTGGTGAAGTTTTTTGTAAATCCAGCCTTCCAACGGGCGCAACGGCCGCAGCCATTTGTAAAACGGCGAGTAAATCAGCCGGATGCGCACGACGGAAAGGAACATCGTCAGCGAGGAACGGAACAGCGCGACTTTGGAGCCGGCTTTGTCCGTCCACTCGGTTGGCACCTCGCGGATGCGATACCCGGCGCGCTTGAGGGCGACGAGCAGGTTGATGTCGAAGGCCATGTCGGCGATACGAAGGAAGGGATGAACTTTTTCCACGACTTCGCGCTTCATCACTTTTGCCCCGCATTGCGTGTCGTGGATGTTTAACCGGAAGAACAGTTGCACGATGGCGTGAAACACCCGGCTGGCGAATCGCCGGTTGCCGGTCTGCGATTGATGAATGACCGAATCCAGCAGCCAGCGCGAGCCGACGACACAGTCCGCGTCGCCAAGGTGCCGGACCAATTCGAGAAACGCGTGTGGCGGCGTCGCGCCGTCGGCATCCACGTAACCGATCAAATCGCCGAAGGAGGCGAGTTTGAGGCCTTCGATGAGCGCGCCGCCCTTGCCAATCGGCTCCTTGAATTCCAGCATCCGAAGAACCGCCGGAAATTCCACCGCGACCCGCCGAACCACCCCGAGCGTGTTGTCCGTGCAGCCGTTGAGCACGACGACGAGTTGGAATTTGCCGGAATAATTTTTCCCAAAAAATTGTGCGTAGTCGCGCAGCACCGGTTCGATGCGGCGCTCCTCGTTGTAAGCCGGAATGAGGAGCAACAGTCTGGGATCAGGCACGCAGATTCAATAGCAGGAAGTCGCCGCGCAATCAATCTTGGGAAACGGGCGAAGGAAGTTTGCAGCCTGTCTGGTTGTCAGACCACGAATCAAGCTCAACACAGCATCAAAACAAAGACATCCGCGACGAATAATCCCGTCAGAATCAAATACCATCCGTTCTCACGTCTCATTATGGCTGCGACCATACAGCTGACGCCAAAAAGCATGACTGCTAGCCCGACCATGCTGAGAACATTCCCAGTGTGCGCTAAGCGAACTGCCTCCATATCGCGCACATACACAATGTGCTGCTTCATTGCTGCTTCAATACTATATGCCTTATGACGCGAGGCATGCACCCAGTGGTCATAGGCCATACTATTGAGAAAAAAAGCAACAATTCCCAAAAGAGCTGCCGTTTGATAGAAGGTTATTTTCATCCTAAGCCGTGGGTGGCCTAATAGTTATTGGACGACTTGGTTTGCAGCTTATTCCGTTTCACGTTGAAACACTATTCCCGGCCAAGTTTGAGTCCAGCGCGAAACAATTCATGCCGCCGCGCATTTTTTCTTCAGCGCCGTCAGGCGCGGCATATTTGTAGAAACGCGCCAGAGAAATTCCAAGCTCCGTCAGGAGCGACATATTCAGATATGCCGCCCCTGACGGGGCTTTAGATTTTAATTGTTTCTGGTTCTACAAATATGCCGCGCCTGACGGCGCTAAAATTTGCTTCCCGTGAATATTGTCACTTGGAACTTGAAACCTGAAACTTGAAACTCTTTAATTCGGCATGGACTCAAGGGAAGCGCTCATTGCTTTGAACCTCATCGAAAACGTCGGCCCGGTGCGGGCGCGGCTGCTGCTGGAACATTTCGGCGACGCGCCCAAAATTCTTCAGGCGTCCCAGAGCGAACTGCGCCGCGTCCGTAACATCGGCGACGAAACCGCCGGGGCGATTGCCGGCTGGGAGAAAACCGTTGACCTCGCCGGTGAATTGAAACGCATCCAGGAATTCGGCTGCCATATTTTGATTCAAAGCGACGAGGATTATCCCGAATCGCTCCGGCAAATCTACGACCCGCCGCTGGTGCTTTACGTCAAGGGGGCGCTGACCGCCAAGGACAAAAACGCGGTGGCGATGGTCGGCTCGCGGATGACGACGCATTACGGCATCGAGACTGCGCGCAAGCTGGCCTATCAACTGGCTTATGTCGGCGTGACGGTCGTGAGCGGCGGCGCGCGCGGGATTGACACGGCGGCGCACCAGGGCGCGCTGGCGGCAAAAGGACGGACGGTTTGCGTGCTCGGCACGGGCATCAACATTGTGTTCCCGCCCGAGAACGCGGAATTGTTCGGGCGCATTGCCGAATCCGGCGCAGTCATCACGCAATTCCCCTTCAACCGCAACGCGGACAAGCAATCCTTCGCCATCCGCAACCGCATCGTGGCCGGCATGACGCTCGGCACGGTGGTGGTGGAGGCGGACCTGCACAGCGGCGCGCTCATCACGTCGAATTTTGCGACGGAATACGGCCGGCAGGTTTTTGCCGTGCCCGGACGGATTGATTCGCCGCGCAGCAAGGGTTGCCACGACTTGATTAAAAAAGGCGCGAAGCTGTGCGAAGACGCGGAGGATGTTTTGAGTGAGTTCGAGTATTTGTTTCCGGGGAGCAACCGTCCGCCGTCGCCGGGCGAAACCGGCGTTCTCCCGGCCCTCACCCTGTCTGAAAACGAAAAACTGGTCTATGACGCGTTGAACAACGAGGAATCGAGCATTGACGAAGTCATCCGGCGCAGCAGTTTGCCGAGTTCGGCGGTTTCGGTGGCGTTGCTGGGTCTGGAAATGAAGCGCGTGGTGAAGCAGTTGCCGGGAAAGTTGTTCGTGCGGAACCAGTGACGCCCGCTCCGAACCAGGCGAATCCGGAGGCACTGCCACCGTAGGCGGCAGCCATCTCTGGCTGCCGTATCGCCCGGACTCCTGCCTGCCGGCAGGCAGGTCCAGCCGGGTGGTCTGATGTGGAAGCGAGGTCATGACGCAGGTTTGGTTTTGTGGCCCGGGCGGCAAGGATGCCGCCGGCTACGGCAGGCAGGCCCGGTGAAGCATTGCTTCACGGGCCAAGGATGCCCGCCACTACAGCAAAACGGCTTGCACCTTTGCGGCCAATGAACTAGAAGTCGGCAAACACGGGACAAAATTATGGCACTCTACACCATCATTGGCGGCGATCAAAAACCGTACAGCTCGGTCACGGCGGACGACATACGCCGGTGGATTGCCGACGGCCGGCTCAATGAACAATCTTTGGCGAAGGAGGAAGATGACACCGAATGGCGTCCGCTCTCCGCATTTCCTGAGTTCGCCGATGCGCTGGCCGCCAGTTCCGCCCCGCCGCCGCCGTTGACTGCGCCTGTGGCGGGTGCGAGTGAAGGACACGACGCGGCCTTGCAACTGGTCAAAGGCCCCGCCATCGGACTTAAAGTGACAGCCATTCTCAATTTGGTTTTGGCCCTGTGGAGTCTGGTAAAATTGATTTTTTTCCGTTCAGATGTGAGCCGGCTTTATTCCGGAATACCACAATTTAACGATCCCCAAGTGCAGCAATTGCTGCATTTGACCTATGGACCGCTGGGCATTATCAACAGTCTTTTTGGGCTGGCGATGTCGGTTTTGGTTTTGATCGGCGCGGCGAAGATGCAGTCTTTGCGAAGTTTTGAATTCGCATTTGCCGCCGCCATTCTGGCAATGATCCCCTGCCTGACACCGTGTTGTGTTCTCGGGCTGCCCTTCGGCATTTGGGCGCTGGTGGTTTTGAACAAGCCGGAAGTGAAGTCGCAATTCAGTTGATGCACAATGACCGTCCGGACCACCCGACCGTTAAGCCGCGCCCGAGCCTGGACGTGCGTTTTGACAAATCTATGTGCCACCCCGGGACTGGGTTCGCTGATGGCGCGGCGGATTTTTGCCGGAATCGGTCAATTGCTGCTCGCCCTGGCGGGTTTTGTTTTGATCGTTGGCTGGATGTTTGAATTGTTCCACCGCGTTTTTCTCCAGCAATTCGGCGAGGCGGTTCCGCCGGATTCATCCGGCTGGATGTGGAAGTGGGGGCTGTTATTATTCGGCGCAAGCTGGTTGTGGTCGCTGGTCACGAGTTTAAGTTTGTTGCGTCAGGCAAAAACGGACGGACAGGTTGAACCAAAATCCATTCCGCCACGGATGGCGGATGTGCCCGGCCAACCGCCAAAACTGTCCTGAAATTTTCGTGACGGCAACTGAAACAAGAAAGGCACGTTATGTATAAAATCATCGGAACGGACGGGCGGCCATACGGCCCGGCAAGCGCGGAGGAAATGCGGCGCTGGATTGCCGAGAACCGCGTCAACGCCCAAACGTCGGTTCAAATGGAAGGTTCCCAGGAATGGAAACCGCTGGGTTCGTTTTCTGAATTTGCCTCCGGATTGAATGTGGTTCCGCCGCCGATCGCGCCGCCTCCGTCCGCCGTTGCATCACGGGCGTCCAACAAAATTCCGGCCGGCATTTGCGGGATTCTGCTTGGCTCACTCGGCATTCATAAATTCATCCTCGGCTACACCGGGGCCGGTTTGATCATGCTGCTGGTGACGATCCTGACCTGCGGCATTGCCGGCGTGGTGACACACATCATCGGCCTCATCGAAGGCATCATTTACCTGTGCAAGTCTGACGAAGAGTTTGTGCGCACTTACGTGGACGGACGCAAGGAATGGTTCTGATTTGCCGCGGGAGTGATACCAACTCCCAGTGTGAATCGGCACGTGGGTAGGGCGCGTCACTTCCGCCGTCGCATGGCTATGGCGGGACAAGCCGTGCGCGCCGCAATTGTTGTGGGACGAGCGGCGGGCAGAGGACTGCCCGCCCTACCGAGGTTTGTTCCGGTTGTCATTGAGCCATGAAAAAAATCAGCGCTCCTGAAATCAAAACCGCGCTCGCCACCGTGCCGGATTGGAAAAAGAAAGGCGCGACGATTGCGCGGACGTATCCGTTCAAAGATTTCCCCGCCGCGATAAAATTTATCAACACAGTTGCCGAACTCGCCGAGCAGGCGTGGCATCATCCAGATATTGACATCCGCTGGAACAAGGTGACGCTCACGCTCACGACGCACGACGCCGGTGGTTTGACGGAAAAGGATTTTGATCTGGCGCGAAAGTTCGACGCGCTGTCACTTCGCTGAATTCAACGAATTGGTTGAAGTGTCACGCGGCGCCGTTGCGGGAATGGTCGGTGGTGGCGTCCCGCTTTGCGGGATGCGCGGCAGGCGTCCAATCCAGATGCCGCTGACGCCATACTCCCATTCCAATTGCGAGCTGCTCGGCAAGCTGCTCCGGCCGCCGCGGATGACGAGGCGGTCTTGCGGGCGCATTTTTTTCAACCACGGTTCGTAGGCTTTGGCGTCGCCGAAATTCCACATGATTTTGTGATACACCTGGAAATCTTCATCGGGCATCAGGGCGGGCTCAAAGCCAAGAATATATCGCCAGTCCGCGTTCGGATTTTTGAAAAATGTCTGATAAAAAACCGTCATGTCCCCGGAATAAAGGATGCCACCTTTTTCCGGCAACCAGCCGTTGAGGTCGGGATTGTCCGGCGTGAGATATTGCTGGGTCAGATTATATGTCCAGCGGCTGTTGTGATCGTTGGTGATGACAAGGAACGCAATGGCCGCAAGACCGCAGGTCAGCGCCAGGCGCTTGAAAGAGTCCGCCGCGAAGCGCGCCTGCAGGAGCAGTTGCATATCGCAAGTGACCAGAACCATCAGCGCCGGCCAGCCCCAGTCTTCCGTGAAACGCACCGCTTTGAAACTGAGCACCCACGCGAGACAGGCGAGCCAGAACACCGGATTGGAGGTCAGTGGGCGTGTCTTCAAGCCGGCCAGTTGACGCAGAATCAACAGGCCACCCAGAAGGATCAGCGCGAGAACATCGCCCGACGATGACTGGAATTCAGTGACCAGCGTGCGCTGTGTGGTATGCATTCCAAAAGCCCGATATGCCATAACGAGAGCCTGGTAAATGGACGCAAACGGATGCCCCGTGAGTGAAGCGCCCAGGAATACTCCCGCCACCCATCCTGCAATCAGCGTCAATCCCCAGCGAAATTGTCCGGCGAGGAAAAACGCCGCCACCGGCAGCATCCAGAGATACCACACTCCATGCATGAACGTGCAAAGGGCAATCAACGGCGCCAGCCACAACACCGTCCACCATTTGGGCGGAGCCGAACCATGAGCCTGCCAGGCAAAAAGAATGGTCAGCAGCACGGCAATGGTCAGTATAAATGGACGGCCGGTTAAAAACCGCAAGGGGACATCCGTTGTAAGCGCCGCCGCCGTCAAGGCAATCAGCCAGGCTTCCGGCCGCTTCAGCCACGGCAACACCGACCAGCTTGCCAACGCGAACAACGCCACGACGGAAAACAGGACCAGCCCTTCGGTGCTGCATTTGCTCCACAGAAAAATTTGTCGCAGCAGAAAATGCCAGCCGAAGTTGTGATCTATCTGGAAAGCGGGCCCCACCACCAGAATGTCCGGCCACGGTTTGCCGCTCACCGCCTTGGCCGCGTGACGCAGCGCGTCGTCGGCCGGCAAATAGCCGTAGCCGATAATTTTCAGCGGAATGGCAAGAACGACCAGAATGACGATGGCCCAAACCGCGAGTGGCACGTAACGCCGGACCGCGTCGAGGGACGATGAGTTGGAATTACCGTTGTCGTCGGTCATATTTGGGCGGCGCAATGTTCAAGATCAAAACACCACCGGCACGCCTTCGTCAAGCATTCGCAATTTTTGCGTGAGGTTTTCCTTCACAGCAATCTCGCGGAGCCAGCGCGGCGGTTCGTCCATTTCCTCGAACGACAACTTGAACGTCCCATAGTGCATCGGCACCAACCAGCGCGCGCGCAAATCCCGGAACGCCTTCACCGCCTCGTCCGGCCCCATGTGAACACGTCGAAACGATTCCGGGTGATATGCGCCAATCGGCAGCAACGCAATTTCCGGCGCGAGCCGCCGGCCAATTTCCTTGAAGCCGTCAAAATAGGCGCTGTCGCCCGCGTGGTAAATTTTGCGGCCTTGATATTCGAGCAGGAAACCGCCGTAACCGCGATGCTGGTCGCGCAGCATTCTCGCGCCCCAATGCCGGCTTGGCGTGAAGGTCACCTTCCAATCGCGTTGGGAAAAGCTTTCCCACCAATCCAGCTCGATGATGCGCGCGAAGCCGAGGTCTTGCGCCAGATCGCCGACGCCGCGCGGCATCACGCCGATTTTCGGCTGCGGCAGCCGGCGCAACGTCGGTTTGTGAAAATGGTCGAAATGCGCGTGCGTGAGCAGCACCAGATCAATCCGCGGCAGGTCCTGGATTTTCAGGCCGGAGCGTTTGATGCGCTTCAAAAGAAACAGCCAGTTCGCAAAATTCGGGTCAATCAAGACGTTCAGGTTCGTGAACTGGATCAAAAACGATGCGTGGCCAATCCACGTGATGGCGACCTGTCCGTGCGAAAGGTTCGGGAAAATTGGGTGGCGTGATCGTCCGATGCGCGGGGTGAGCAGCGCTTTCCAGACGAGTTCACGGAAAAACGTGCGCGGATTGAAATGCTTCGACGGCGTCAAATCCTTGAAAGAGCGCGGTAATCTCCGGCGTGGCGGCGCGGGACGTTGCGAAACCGGTTTCTTCATATGTCTCCTGCAGTTTAACCCCGCGGCGTGCCGAATGAAATGGAAAATCAATCCGTGGCACCCAGGCCCTCGCCCCGCCGGGCGGGGCGAGGGTGGCGCACAGCGCCGGCTGAGGGTTTACATTTAATTTTCTTCGCGCGAAGATCAGGAACCTTATTAAACTCGCCGCGTGAACAAGACGGAAAAACAGCTCGACAAATTTCTGCGGAAGAAACCGAAACTCGACCGGGGCGTTTACCTCGCCAGGACCGCCGTCGTCCTGGGCGACGTGACCATCGGCGCCCATTCGAGCGTTTGGTATGGCGCAGTGCTGCGCGGCGACATCAACCGCATCGTCGTCGGCCACCACACCAACATTCAGGACAACGCCGTGCTGCATCTGGCCGGCGATTTTCCGTGCAGCCTTGGCAACTGGGTCACCGTCGGCCATGGCGCCATTGTCCATGCCTGCAAGGTCGGCGACGAAGTGCTGGTCGGCATGGGCGCAGTGATTCTCGACGGCGCGGTCATCGGCAAACAATCCCTCATCGGCGCGAAGGCGCTGGTAGTTCAGGGAATGAAAATTCCGCCCGGCTCACTCGTCCTTGGCGCCCCGGCGAAAATCGTGCGCAAGCTGACAAAAAAGGAACGCACCGGACTGAAATGGCGGGCGGAACATTACGTTGACAATGCCGCGTATTGCCTGAAACACAAAATCAACAGGGGCAAGCCGCGGCAAAGTTAAAGATCGCTCTTTCGCAAAAACATCCAGGTGCCAGTTCAAGTGCGGGGATTGCTTGAAACCAAATTGTGTTGAAAAGTTTAACCGCTCTTCTACCGTGTTTAAAAAGTCGGTAAACGGAAGTTGAAATGAGCCATCTAAAAATCGAACGTCTTTCCAAAACCTTCGGCGCCATCCGCGCCGTGGATGCAGTCAGCTTCGAGGTGCGTCCGGGTGAAATTTATGGCCTGCTGGGCCCCAATGGCGCGGGCAAGACGACCACCATCTCAATGATCTCCGGCCTGCTCAAGCCCGATGCTGGCGAGGTCTTCGTAGGCGGCAAACCATTCTGGTCCAATCCCCAGCAGGCCAAACGCATCATGGGTGTCGTGCCACAAGAACTGGCGATTTACGAGGAGTTGACGGGGCGCGAAAACCTTGAGTTCTGGGGTCGCATGGCGGGCCTGAGTTCGAGCGAAGCCCGGTCGCGCGCGGTGGAATTGCTCGAAGCGCTTACACTGACGGATCGCGCGAAGGACGCGGTGAAGACTTATTCCGGCGGCATGAAGCGGCGCATCAACCTTGGTTGTGCGCTGCTGCACAAACCGCAACTGCTGCTGCTCGACGAGCCGACGGTGGGCATTGATCCGCAGGCGCGGCTGAACATTCTCGAATTCATCCGCGGCTTGCGCGCGTCCGGCACGGCGATTCTTTACACCACGCATTACCTCGAAGAAGCCGAGACGCTTTGCCAGCGCATCGGCATCATTGACCACGGCCGGTTGCTGGCCGAGGGAACTTTAAGTGAATTGCAGGAACGGTTGGGTGGAGACCGTGTATTCGTGCTCGAAGCCGATTTCAAGGATACCTCGCCGGACAATTGGAACGGATTCCCCCAACGCTTTCGCATCATTCAAAAATCCGAGCGGCAACTCGTCGTCGCGGCGGTGGGAACGCGTGATTCATCCGAGTGCCTGAAAGATTTGCTTAATCTTCCGGTTCGTGTGGAAAACGTCACGCTCAAGCGGCCGAGTCTGAATGATGTTTTTCTGCAACTCACGGGACGCGACCTCCGGGAATAGCCATGTTGCGCGTTCTCCTCGCCAAAGACCTGCGCCGCGCGTGGCGCAACCCGCTACCGTGGCTCATCAATCTCATCGTGCCGCTGGCGATGACGGCGCTCATCGGCCTGGTGTTCGGCGGACATTCCGACAGCGGTGCGCTGGGCCGCATCCGATTCGCCGTGGTGGACGAGGATAAATCGCTGCTATCCGATTTTCTGCGGGGATCGGCGAATCAAAACCAGGGCGGCAAATATCTCGAACCGGTGTTCATGGAGCGCGAGGACGCGTTGCGCGAGATCAACGCCAACAAAATCAGCGCGGTGCTCATCATTCCCACGAACTTCATGCGGAATTATTTCACGGCCCGCGAGCCGGTGAGTCTGGAGTTGATCAAGAATCCGGCGGAGTCCATTCATCCCGCCGTGCTGGAGGAACTGCTTGGCGCGGTCGTGACGGGGTTGAACGCGATTTCGCGCAATTTCCAGTCGGAGTTTCCGGATTGGCAGGCGGTGTTTGAAGGCAAGACGGACTACCACAGGGTTTCCCAATTAATTGACCGCGCGGGCGACAAACTGAAGACGGCCAAAAATTACATCAACCCGCCGCTCGTCAGCTATGAGAAGGAGGCGCCCGCCGATGAATCCAAGGGTGGCGCGGCCAAGGGCGGGGAAACAAAGTCGGATGCAGCGAAGAACAGTTCCACCGACAGCGTGTTCGCCTTTCTGCTGGTGGGGATGTCCGCGATGTTTCTCCTTTTCATCGCCGGCAACGCGATGAGCGATCTCTACCGTGAATTGCGGCAGCGCACCTTCGAGCGATACCAGACGCTGCGGGATTCACTGGTGCCATTCATCGCCAGCAAGGCCGTGTTTGCAGTGGTGATGCTGCTGCTTTGCAGCGCGATAATGATCGGCGGCGGCGGCTTGGTTTTTCGCATTCATTGGCAGCAACCCCTGGCGCTGATGACGCTCACCGTCGGCTACACTTGTTTCGCCGCGGCTTTGTTCGCCGTGTTGGTGGCGCTCATGCCGGATGAACGCCGCGCGGCGGTGCTGAACAACATGGCAGGAATGGCCCTGGGGCTGGTGGGCGGCTGCGCGTTCCCGGCGAATCAACTGCCGGCGTTCCTGCGCGAGCACATCACGCCGTTGATGCCCAGCTATTGGTTTGTGGACACGGCGCGCAATCTCCAATTCGGCGGCGTGAACGTCGCCTGGGGTCTGGTGACGTTGAAACTCGTGTTGCTGAGCGTGGTGCTGCTCGCGCTGGCGGCGGGGTTGTTCCGCCGCCGGTTCAAAATGGGTTTGCGCGCATGAAACGAATCCTCGACATCGGTCACACGGACTTGCGGCTCTTTCTCAAGCACAAGAGCGCGTACGTGTGGTTGTTTGCCATGCCGCTGGCGTTTGTGTATTTCATGGGCTTTGCCAATCACGGTCCCGGCAAACCTTACAATCGCACGCCGCCCGTGCTGGTCGAAAACGCGGACACGAATTTTCTCGGACGCATCTTTCTCGATGAACTGAGTTCGCAGAACATGTGGCTCCTGGACCCGACCAACCGCGAGACCGCCGCGCGCGTCATCCGCATCCCCGCCGATTTCACGGGCCGGATTTTGCAACAGCAGCAGAGCAAGGTGCAGTTTCTCCGGCACGAGGCCTCGGACGAGGCGGACGCGGCGCTCATCGAAGTGCGGCTCGTGCGGGCATTGATAGCCATGAACGGTCATCTGCTCGAAGCCGCCACGGCGACGAACCCGCCTGAAGCGCTGACCGAAGCGAAACTTCGCGCCGTCATGGCCAAGCCGAACCCGGTGAGCCTGAACGCCAAATTTGCGGGTCGAAAACCGGTGCCGTCCGGCTTCAACTTTTCACTTCCCGGAAATCTGGTGATGTATCTGATGATGAACCTGCTGATCTTTGGCGGTGCGACCGTGGCGGCGGAGCGGCGCAACGGCGTGATCAAGCGATTGATGGTCCATCCGGTGACACGCCTGGAACTGGTCATGGGGAAAATTTATGGCCTGATGCTGCTGGGCGTGGTTCAGATCGTTTTCTTTCTGGCGGTGGGCAAATTCCTGTTTCACGTCAACCTCGGCGCGAACCTGCCAGCCATTACGTTGACGCTGCTCGTGTTCGCGTGGGTCGCCGGGTCGCTCGGCGTGCTGGTGGGATCGCTGGTTGCCGAGCATGATCGGGTGGCCGGGATTTGCGTGCTGGCGAGCCTGCTCATGGCGGCGCTGGGCGGCTGCTGGTGGCCGCTGGAAATCGGGCCGCCGGTAATGAAAACCATCGCCCTCTGCCTGCCGACCGGCTGGGCATTGCAGGCGCTGCATCAACTCATCAGCTTTGGCAGCGGCTTCGACGCGGTGCTCAAGCCGATCGGCGTTCTGCTGGCATTCGGCGCCGCTGCCAATCTGCTGGCCGCCCGCTTTTTCCGGAGCTGAAATGGCGGGCGGGAAAATACGCGGACAACGGAGCATATTGCCTGAAGCACGGAATCAATGTGGGCGGGCCGATGATGTAACTTCAACTATGATTTCTTTTGAAAATTCATAACTGTTCTTACAAACGAAAATGTTCTCCTTTCGCGCCAGCAACTGGAACCAACAATCTGTTCAAACCAGCTTATCACGCCAGTATGATCTCCAACCTTTCTCCTGCGTTTACAATTATATCACTTCCATCAAAAGTGATATGACATCGTGCACTGTTTATTGCGAACGTAATCGGCCTTGTTTTACCTCCGAGCACAGCGGTTACGCCATGAGGGACCACACCCTGGATGACAGTTAATTCCAGTATCTTCACCAGTAACTTGCCCGATTTAACTGCAATTTCTATTCTTTGAACTTTTCCTTCCGATTTTTGTGTCAGACTGCCCCAGCCTTCTGATGCACAAAAGAAACATTTGAAATTGTCCGGCTTGTAACATGGTGTAAAACGCAAGGCATGACGCAGGCTGTCATATTGACAACCAGAAAGTGCAAGCAGTAGTGACCACGAAGACATGGCCCGAGCGTAATGGCCACCGCATTCAATTTCACACCAGGGGTTTCGTCCAATGGGCAAACGCGGGATGCCATCATAGCGGTCGCGAGCGCCTTTGACGATGGAAAAACCCTCCTCCAGCAATCCTTCATAAATCATGTGCGCCGCGACTTGATATTCTATCCCCGTCCAGACTTCATCCGAGTAAAGCATCACATTCGCCGGTCGCCCACCCTTCGGCCAGGTGCAGATAATCAGACCTTTATCGTTCGCTCCGGCAAACGCACGAGGGGCGTGTTTCCACCCCGTAAGGTCTGATTTCCAATTGTATTTGAAGATGGAGTGCAGTGCGGAAAGAACGTTATCTTTCGGCAAAATGTAGCCGAGGCCGAGCTGATGCGCCCACCACTGGCCGATGAGTTGATCGGACATGCAGCCGGGGCCAACTTCCCCTTTTCGGTTCAAATAGTCCGGCAAATACTGTTGAAAGTATTCTCCATTCCAACACAGTTCGACCAGCTTCTTTTGGCCACTTTCAAAAATCTCATGAAAACGGTCAGCCGTCACCACATCATCCATGCGGCGTGCCCATTCCTCTCCAGCTCTTAAAGCCGCAAGGTAATAACCGCTGATAAACGTGGTAACGCCATGCAAGGCTTCATCGTACGTATTCCATTGGTCATCCTGCAAAAGGCCTCTGGTTTGGCCGTTGGAAGCCTTTGCATCGCGGGCAATCAAATATTCCACGGCTCGTTTCACGTGCGGCCAATACTCTCTGAAGAATGAATCGTCGGGAGAGTTTAACGCCTCACGATAGGCTTTAAGAATGCAACTGGCGTGACCGTCGGCAAAGGGATGTTCCCCGGTTGGGTGAGACGGTGAAGGCACATCCGTGCGATTGTTGATTCCACCGTCAGGTTTTTGCTGGTGCAGGTAATCAATCCGGCGCATTGCCCTTTCAAGATCAGGAAAAAGGCGGGCCAGCGACTGTTCGTAGCCCCAAACATGCGTGCAGGTGGGATCGCAGCAGCCGTTTGAACCTTCCCAGCCGTAAATATCGCCATTGGCGATTCGGAAAACGACGCCGCTATGCCGGATAATGGCCAGGTTTGCGGTTACACAATCGAGCAGCCAGTAGGGCAAGGTGCTGTCGTAAAAGGTATCGTGGAACAACCCGGTCTTTTTACGCAAGGTGGCATAACTCCCCATCGCCTCACGAATGACATCACGAGCATCGGTCCATCGGGTGGCGTAGTAACAACCAATCCATTTTTTATTTCGATAAAAATAGCTATTCGCATAATGCCAGGCCAGGAAGAAAGGAACTTCAACGGTGCCCCCGGCGGGCACTGAAACTGTCGTGGCCAGCGCCCCGTTCAGGGTTTGACCCGGCAAGGTCGGCGAAGCGGATTTGGCGGATTCGGGTGCGAGGAAGCAACCTTGCTTTGAAAAAGGTTCCCAAGCTTCAGCCCAATCCTCAAAACCAACTAATACCGTTGGATTTTGTCCCAGGGTTGCCAGGGCCAGTGTCCCAAAGCCGGGCGATTCTGGCGACGGCCCCTTGGCTGGCACGTAGTCAGCACCGACCAGCTCGCAGAGCATCGCATAAGCAAGTTGACGGGGCCGGACCATATCGGCGTAAAGCGGATCGAGGATTTGGCCGGCCGCCAAAATCACTTTGCCCTTGCCAATCCGACCGATCAAAAGTGGCAGCCCATTTTTTGCCGCCCGCTGCTCACTTCCCGCCTTGATTGCCTGATTTTCAAAACGAACCCTGCCAGATTCATCAGGCTGGGCGGCTAATTCCTGCACGTTGCTGAAACGAGCGGGCAACAGCTCTTCCAACAACTCCATGACTGCATAATTAGTGGGCTGATCAGAAAAAACGATTTGATCTATGTTAATATGTCCCCATTCTCCTTTTTGATTATCCACAATTTCAATATGCGCCGTCTGGCCAGCAAACTCGCGCACATCCCAACTGGCTGGCTCCAGCCGCTCATTATCTTTGCCGGACGTGGCGCGACATACCCGGTCACTGATAATGAGGCGAATTTGGGTATTGAGGTAATGTCCGCCACCGATGAGAAACCGGATGAAGCGGCGCTCAATAACAAACGATTGGCTCGTGAGTTTGCCCGTCGTGTCATCGCCGTTGACGAAGGAGTTGACCAAGCTCTTGCCAATAAAACCAGAAACCGGCTGTTGATTGGGCAAAGTGCCATGCGCAGGCTCCTGGCCGAACGCTTCACCTTCGATCTTCCAATTTAGATATCCATGCTCAAAATCTTCAAACAGAATATCCGGGCGCAGGGCCGCTTCATTAAGCGGTTTTCCATCCGTGACTGCGGCATACTCCTGCAACAAGGGCATGATGGCGCCCGAGAAGACCAGCGTGCCTCCAGCCCGCACCATCTCCCGCGCGGCACTCAGAAAGGATTCTGAAAGGGTCGTCGCTGCCTCTTCCAACCAGATTATGACGCTGGTCGGATCAGTTAGCTTGCTGGCGGGCAGAACCGGCGGTTTAAGAATTTCGACTTTTAGATTTTCCGGGCGATCAATTGGTGGGGCCGTCAAGTCTTGCAGATTGGCCAGCGTGTAAATGGAAACCGCCCGATCAAGTGTCGCTTTTTCGCCGGCTTCAGCGCGCATCAACAAACCGGCAGCCTGACCTTCACGAAAAAAGTCGTTTATATTGCCGCCAAAATTGGGATGCGAAATGCCATGAATATCAACCTTCGCTTCATAACCCACGGGATTGATCATCAGGGCAGCCAGTGAAACGGTTTGCGGCTGGGAGGTTGGATTCCTTATGCGAAAACGGAAAACCGCCAGCGGCAGGGAAGACAGTTTTGTATTCAACGGTTCCAAAGGGCTGAAGGCCTCGAGTTCAAGCTGGACAGGCAGATCATCGTCCCGAAAGCGCAAAGTCGCGAAGGGATATTCGCCGGTCATTTCGATTTGCTTCACTCGTGGCCAATCGGGGCCGCCAGTGGTTTGAAGGAGTTTTGATGCGTGGCCGGCTTTAACCGCAAAATAAAACGGCACCTGTCCGTCGCGGAGAGTGTTGAAAAGCTGCCAGGTTGTAAGCTGGCCATCCGCTCCAATTTCGAAATTGCCGGTCCCAATGCCTCCCAGATGCATTCGGGCGTCCGTGTGTTGGTTCGAAAGGTAAAGCCGCGGAGATCCCGGTTCAAAGAGCGAACGTTTCCAACGATCCAATTCATTGGAAGAAAGCTCGAACGCACCCCAGGCTGGGCCGGCTAAAAATGTCGCCGCCGCGCCGGTGCCAACCAATCCCAGGAATCGACGCCGAGTAAGACCGTCGTCTTGAGGACCGCATGGGCCGGAACAATTACATTTTCTCATAAGAAAACATTCAAGTGCTTTGTCATTTTTGAAAAAATCTCTTAAATATGGTTTGTGGTAATGATCTAAGCCTCAAGGTCAACCGCGCAACGGAAGCCAATAGTACTGCACCGGTCAAGACCCGGCCACATCAGCAAAAACTTGGCGGCAAAATTGGCTGGGCGCGGGCCCCCATCGGCATACCAACCGGAGCCTCTGGCTTCGAAAAAGGCGCCTCCCCGAATAATGCAGAATCGGGTGTGGCCATCGCTGCGCTGGCTTTCGGTCCACTCCCAAACGTTGCCGCACATGTCATAGCAACCATATGGCGAGCGGCCTTGCGGGAAGGCTTTCACGGGTGTGGTGTCTCCCGTTTCTCCGCCATTGCAGCGACCCGGTTCCAGGCGGTTGCCCCACGGGTATTTACGGCCATCGCTTCCTTGCGCCGCGAATTGCCATTCCTCCTCGGCGGGAAGCCGTTTGCCCGCCCACCGGGCATAAGCCCGGGCGTCGTCCAAGTCCACATAGACAACCGGATGTTGTTCCTTGCCCGCCGGGGGACGTCCGTGCTGCCAGTGCTTCAGAAAGTTTTGCCGGTGCCGCGGCTGGTAACCACTCGCTTGCAGGAAGGAGGCGTAATCCGCGTTGGTGACAAGCGTTTCATCCACCGCGAAACGCGTGAGCACGACAGAACGGCGGATGGTATGAACCCGAAAGGCAAAGGAATCTCCAAGATCCTCGTCTGGCGGAGGTGTGGATTCATAATAGCCGCATTCCCGTATGCGCATGTCGATGCTCAACTCAATGGTGACTGGAGGAATCTCCACCATTCCAGGCGGGGTTCGTAGCTGCAGCGAACGGGTAACCGGGAACGTTTCCATTTTAACCTTCGGCCGATCGGGGTTGAAACATTTTTGCGAGTTCAACTGAGCTTGTTGGGTCAGAAATTTGTCGAAATCCAATCCCAAAGCCGCCCCCGTGCTGGAGAGGAAACAACCAAGGCCACGTGGAGGAATATTCCCGGACAGGATCATGGTTTCCTGGTCGGGATTCACACTGATTTCGATGCCGCGTAACAGGTCGAAGCAACGGTGGTTTGCCATGGAGGGCACTTTGAGCAATATCCCGTTGCAGGCGGTTTCGTTGCGGTTGGCGAGTGTCCACAATCGCAGGCCGTCGCCTTCCCATAACGTGGCAAAGACGCCGGGTGGTTCGGCAGGAACAAGCGGCGTCCAACTTCCGTCGTTGAACAGCTTGGTGAACCGGCGCTGGATGAGAAGCATTCCCTGGAGGATGGACCGATCCCTTTGGCTCCATGGCACCCAGGAACCAAACACATTTTCCCAAATCATCATCCCGCTGCCATTCATCCAGGCCGTGTGCAACTCGCCTGTATGATCCTGGTCCCACCGCCGGATCTGGTGCTGCATATGATGTTGCTCGATCCATTTATGCTTGAGCACGCCGGGGGCATAACTGTCTTGGAACCATTGCGCCCACGAGGCCAGGTGGTCGTGGAGGCTTTCCAGCGGCAAGGCATCCTCGCCCTCCAGAATCACTCCCCGTCGCGCGGCATCAAGCCTTGCGCGGTAATTCGCGCCACCCTTGTTCAAGGTGTCCAGGAAAACCCCATCGGCTTCGACTTCACGCACGATGGCGGCCAGCACTTCCAGGTCCGAATCCTTCTCCCGGCGCGTGCCGACATCCCAAGGATTGTAGTCGAGGAAAACTCTGACCCCGTTTTTGTGGAACTGGCGCACTACGGCACGCACGCCTTTCAGTCCGCCAGGCATGTCGCGGTAAAAATCGAATTGATTCCGCGGGTCCACTCCGATGCGTGGATAGGCGTGCCAAAGCATGACGCTGTCGTAACCTCCGAATTCACGGTCCCCATGGCGAAGGATTGTCTCCACAGTGTAGCGGCTGCCACGCCAGTCGTAAAACGTCTCATCGCACATCATGAGAAAGCAGCAGGCGTAATTGGAAGCGGACCACGCAAACTCCGGGCATCGATACAGAACATCGTTGTATTGAAGTCGTGCCCGGGTTTCTTCGCGCCACCGGGCCAACGCCACCCGGTAGGCTGGCCACTGCGCAGCATCGTTTGGAGCCGGAATGATTCCCCCGGCGGCATCGAGGCTGAACGAGGAAGCGGCTCCAACCGCCAGAATATGCCACTCACCCGCCAGGGGCAGCAGCAAGGTCGCTCCGATTTGAAGGAATCGTCGCCGGCGCATTTTCATTTCCTGATTACCTCATGTTCTCATGGCAAGGTGTGCCGGTTGATAGCCTCCGACGAATTCAATCAAAGGCAATGGTTCCAACCGCCCTCGCTACCAAGCGCAAAGCGCAATTGAAAGCCGTCGGTCTTTCAATGATGGCATGCTGTCCTCACCGGGAGTGCTTGTTTAGATTAATTCCACGTTGCCACAAAGATGAACTTCAAGCCCGAGCGTGGCCAGCGCCACCGCTTTAATCCGCAAAGCGCGATGCGCCTCTTTTTCGTTTGGCGCGTAAACCACCTGGATATGATTCGCTTTGTGCCTGGACATCATCTGATCACGAGTAACCCCGTCGAGAACGGCATGCATGATGGGCCACTGAGGCGTGGTCTCGCGCCAACGGCGTTCAGTTTCCTGTCGGGGCAATTTAACGGCGCGGCCTACGCCGAGGTCACAGTGCAATTTGCCTTCCATGATGAACACCCGACTCCAGACGATAGGGCCGGGCTTGGAAACCCCCTTGATTGTCCCGCCGCCCAAGTGGAAATACATCGGTGGCTGGCGCTCGCTGACGGCATTTTTGTAACCGTCGAGGTGCGCTGGCGGGACGGCACCGGAAATCAAAAACACCCAGACGTATTCGTTCACGCCATTGCTTTTGTAGGGTTGGCCCCAGCGAATGTCGTGCAGCGTGTTTTCGGGGGCAAACCCCAGTTTCCGCCAAAGACGGTAGGTGACAAGTCCATCCAGCCCGGCGCATTCGTCCACCTCGTTGAAATGCGGTACGGCTTCGCCGGCAAAAAGAATTCGTCCGTTTTTTTCGTGCTTAACCGGCGGACGATCCAGGTTGTTTAACAAACCTTCAGCCAGATCGCTCGCGGGCGTAAGGTCTTTCAACCCCTGCTGGTACTGAATGCCAATGGCGGCGCAGCCGAATTCGTCCGCGATGCGGATGGCGGCCACATACATTTTGCACTGTTGAAGAATTTGCCGGTCGGTCAATTCGGTTTCCTCGTCCTGGCCAATATTGAAACGCAGTCCTTTCTGCTTAAGCCAGACATAAACTCCTTGTGCTTCGTCATCTGAAACTCGCTGCATGGCGGCGAAAAGCGAAGATTGGCTGAGACGTTCCTTGAAGACGCCGGTGCGATGGAGTAATTCATCCGGGATAATAGCGTTATACATTCCCATGCAGCCTTCGTCGAAAACACCAATAATGGCCTTTTTCTGTTTGAAATTCCGGCCAAAATTCCGGCCAAATTGCTCATCGGCTTCCGGCAGTTTCAAAAGAGACAAATCCTTTACGTGACTTTGGTCGTGGGTAATGACGCCTTCGGCGAGCCATTGCCGCAGACTGTTTTTGAACAGACGGTCGGAAAAATTTTCACTCCACAGTGTGCTGTATTTGACGCCGGCCTTGGTCAATGAGCCATTGAGATTAAGCATGCCCACCAGTCCCGGCCAAGTACCGCTCCAGTTGGCCATGGTCAGAATTGGTCCACGATGCGTGAGCAAGCCGGACAACACGTGATGGCTGTATTGCCAGACGCTTTCCGCCACAATTAACGGTGCGGTTGGATCAAGGTGGCGGAAGACTTCCATCCCCATTTTTTGTGAATCAATGAACCCGTGCTTCTTGACCTTGTCGTAACAATGAGCCCGCACAACGGTCCAACCCTCAGCCTTGAGAGCTTTGGTGAGAGCAGCCTCCATTTTCGACTGCTCCGGCCAGCATTTTTGATTTGCCGACAGGCGCAGGTCGCCGCTTGTCATCAGGTAAACATGTCTGGGTTTTAGCGTTGTTAACATATTGATCATTTGAGTTGCTGTCTTTTCATGAACTATTTTCTGGCTTGATTGCGAATACCAATCAGCCGCTTCATCACGTCGTAAAGATTCCCGCGCCACTCGCGCGTGCCAAAGGCGTCGTGGAGTTGCTTGTAAAGCGCGTAAAGTTCCTTATAGACCGTGTGCGCTTTCGGATTCGGCTGGTAAAGCTTTGGCTTCAAACCCGTCATCGCCCGCTGTGCCGACGCAAAATCCTTGTAAACGCCCGCTACCACTGCACCAGCGATGGCTGATCCGAGCGCGCACGTCTGTGCCGAACGCGAAACCTTCATCGGCCGGCCGGTCACATCCGCGTAAATTTGCATCGTCAGCGGACTCTTGTCGGCAATGCCGCCGCAGTTGATGATCTGTTCGATTTTCACGTGGTATTCTTCAAACCGGTTGATGATGATTAATGCTCCGAATGCCGTCGCCTCAACGAATGCGCGGTAAATTTCCACCGGCGTCGTGTAAAGCGTCTGGCCGACAAGCAAGCCAGTTAGTCGTTGGTCGACAAGAAGGGTACGATTCCCGTTATTCCAATCGAGCGCGAGCAGACCCGATTCGCCGGGCTGCAACTTCGCTGCTGCCTTGTCCAAATCCGCGTGTGACAGTTTTTTTCTGCCAGGCTGAATGTATTTGACCCACCAGTTGAAAATGTCCCCGACGGCGGACTGCCCGGCTTCGAGTCCGTAAAATCCAGGCAACACGCTGCCATCGACAACGCCGCAAAGTCCGGGAACGCCCACCAATTGTTCCGTGCCCGGCCAGACGGCGATGTCGCACGTGCTCGTGCCGATGATTTTGACAAGCGTGCCCGGGGCAATGCCTGCTCCAATCGCGCCGAGATGTGCGTCCAACGCGCCAATAGCGACAGGAATACCCGCCGGGAGACTCGTTCGCTTCGACCAGTCCGACGTCAGTTCGCCGGCTTTATGATCAATCGCGACTGCTTTGGGTCGCAGACGCGAATGCAATTCACCGAGCTTCGGATCGAGTTGCGACAGGAACTCCGCGTCCGGATAGCCGCCCCAACTGTCGTTATACATTGCCTTGTGACCCGCAGCGCAAACACCGACGGCCAGTTTGGCGGGCGATTCTGTGCCGGTAAGCATCGCGGGAATCCAATCGGCGCATTCCACCCACAAATAAGCCGCATCAAAAACAGCCGGGCTCGTTCGCAAGCAATGGAGGATCTTGCTGAAGAACCACTCGCTCGAATACGTCCCGCCGCATTGGGCGAGGTATTGCGGACGAATTTTGCGGGCCAATTCCGTGATCTCCGCCGCCTCGGCGATGCTGGTGTGATCCTTCCAAAGCCACGCCATTGCGGCGGGATGGTTCGCGAATTTTTTATTGAAGGCAAGCGGCCGACCGTTGGCATCCACCGGCAGCGGCGTGCTGCCGGTCGTGTCCACGCCAAGGCCAACGATTTGTTCCGGTTTGAAGCCGTGAACTTTCTTCTTCGCGT
This sequence comes from Verrucomicrobia subdivision 3 bacterium UBA7542, assembly GCA_002479245.1. Taxonomy (GTDB): domain Bacteria; phylum Verrucomicrobiota; class Verrucomicrobiia; order Limisphaerales; family UBA11358; genus UBA11358. The sequence goes on from DLMG01000186.1 coordinate 29,142, forward strand.
CGGCCAACGCCCTTTTGATCGTGATTTCCGTTCCTTTGATGTAATCGGCGGGATGCTGCCGCGCGAGATTCGGATCGCGGGCGAGAATAACACCTTTTGTGCCAGTGGAATAATTCCAAATGGCGGTGGCGACTTCACGACCGTTGGCGGCATCAACGATCACCGCGCGCACAGAGTTCGTGCCGTAATCAAGACCGAGAGTGTGCTTGCGGTTGTGCATGGTTCTCCCACTAAGACAAATTGCACTGCCGTTAGTGACTGATGGATGAACCGACGGCATGCATCGATTCTGCCCGGCTCAGTTTGGGCCACGTGTAGCCGAAGAGCGCGACCATCGCGAACGCCACTATCGGCACGATGAACGCCCGGGACATGTCGAAGTGATCCGCAATAGCACCCATCAGCTTGGGCAGCAACGCCCCACCCGCGATGGCCATGACGATGTACGCCGCCGCGCCTTTCGCCTTGTTACCCAGACCGAAGATACCGAGGGCGAAGATGGTCGGGAACATGATGGACATGAAGAAGTAACTCACGAAGACGCAGGCCACCGAGATCCAGCCGAGCTTGCAGAAAACCAGCGTACAAGCCACGACGTTCAACACCCCGTAGAGGCCGACCATCTTATGCGCTGCAACTCGTCGCAACAGCCACGACCCCGTCACTCGGCCCAAAAGGAAGCAGGCGAACAAGATCATGACCATCTTCGAAGCGAACTGGTCGGTAACACTCACCACCCCGTCCTGGAAGATCAGTTCCTTCGGATACGCATCGACCAGCAACAGCCGGTTGAGCCGCGGCTCGCTTCGGGTCTTTGCATCCTGGGCCAGCAGTTGTTTCGTGGTATCCTGGAGCTCGACGCCGCTGAACCGTTGTTCATCCCAGACGCTCTGCCCGCGGACGATGGAGTACAGCTCCTTGCCGATGGCGACCCGAGCTGCGTTCTCGCTGACCGAACCGGCCTTGAACTGCTTCAACGTCTCTTTGGTCGACTCCGAAAGCTTGGAGGCCAGGAAGACGGACATCGGATCCGTCGGCTCGCTCAGTTTCTGGGCCAGGGACGGCACGTCTTTGAAGTCTGTCCTGGCGAACGTCGTCCTGACTTCCACCGGCCTGCCGGTCAGCTTGTACACCCATGAGCTTTTGTCCGCATTCAGCCAAGAGTCCGGAAGCGAAGGCGGCTCCGAGATCATGTAATTGATCACAAAGCCGAAGATGCCAGCCTGAGCGGCCATGTAGCAGAACTGGGCCAGCACGGCGCCCGAGAAGTGTTCGTGCGCCCATGCGCTGTGGTGCGTCAGTCGCTTGGTCACGCCGACCAGCCAGATCGCCGCAATCGCAATCACCACGCAACCCGCGGCGAGGATCACAAGAAACAACGCGGTCTCGGCAGTAATGGCAAGACCAGCCGGGTGCGGTAGCTTCGAAACAGGCCCCACAAGGCGCGGCCCCACATCCAAGGAGTTGAGAATCAGCCACAGAATCATGCCAAGGACGCCGATCAACGCGATCACATTGCCCAGCAGCAACGCATATGATAATCCCCGATTCACTTTGCGCTCGGCCGGGGCCTGCCTCTCGCCGCCCGCGTCGTCTTTGCCGTCAATAGCATAGTCATCCTTGGCCCTGATGTCCGGCACCGGGGCGAAGACGAAAACGACGGCCAGTATCAGCACCACCACCGCCACGGTAGCGTAAGGAATCCAGAGCGTCTCGGAGCCGGTGCTGTGACCGGAGGCATCCTCACCATAGAAAAACAACGCACCCATGAATGGCCCCAGCAACCAGCCGACACCGTTGCAGGACTGAGCGATGTTGATGCGCTGGGCCGCAAAACGCGGCGACCCCAATACCGTGGTGTACGGATTGGCCACCGTCTCCAGGAACGCCAGACCGGCGGCCACAACCGACACGCCAAGCAGAAATGCCCAGAACGCCACAATCTTCGTGGCGGGAATGAACCACAAGCCACCCGCGGCTACCAGCAGAAGTCCGGTGAGGATGCCGCCTTTGTAACCCAGGCGCGTCGCCAGCCAACCCGCCGGCAGCGACATGATGAAATAGCCGATCCAGTGCGCGAACTGCACCCAAGCCGATTGGGACAGGCTCAACTTCAATTGGGTCTGAAAGTGCTTGTCCATCACGTCAATCATCCCGTTGCATAGTCCCCACACGAGGAACAACGAACTGACGAGACAGAAGGTGAATAGCACGTTGCGACCGTCTGGAAGGACGAACAGGCTTTGTTTGCTTTCGCTCGCGACCGGCTTTTCAGGAATATTCATTGATTTTATCTGGGCAGGCTGAGATACAATTTCTTCAATTCAGGAAACAATGGAGATGCCCGATAACGGACGGCATCCAAATCCAGGTTAATTCTGTTTTGTGAACGCGCTCTTGATTTCGTCCAGCGACACTCCAAGCGTTGCACGAGCCACCCGATCCAGAGCGGGTTCCGGGCCGCTCAAATGGAAGGTCCGATGAATATGAGTCAGGCTTTTGCCCGGAGCCAGCGCCGCGGCTGGCGAGGAGGATTCCATCTCGAAGAACGGCCCCATCGGCGGCTGTCCAGGCCCGACCGGCCCGTCGTTGTAACTGTTGGCCACGTCGCCTCCGTAAGGGTTCTTCTGCAACTCCCACAAGGAGTTGACATAGTCGGTCACACCTGCGGGCTGGTCGAATTGCACGATGGTCAGGACTTTATTGTCCGCGTCGTAAGCCCCCAGCACACCCTTGCTGCGTTTGGGATTGATGCCGATTTTGCTGCGGAACTTCCCGTCACCGCGAAAATAAATCAAGTTTTCCTCCGCTTTCAATCGCTCCGGCGGGATGACCCCGAAACTGGCATAAGCAGTGATCTTCGAACCCAGCTCGGACTCGGGCCCTGGCTTGATCGGCACGACGATCGTGACGGAGGGCGAAGGGGTGAACATGCCAAGAATCCAGATCGAGAGCAGGCCAGTTTCCTTCTTCCACGCTTCCTCGCCCTTGTTGGTGATCTTGTTGTTGGAAGCATAGGCCACCAGACTGACGTCTTTATCCGCCTTCAAACCGAGATCTTTCCAAGCGGTGCTGGGGGCAATAAGTTGAACCTCACGTTCCACGGCCACTTCAAAACGGGTTCCTGAATAATTGGTCAACCCGAACTTCGTGCCGAACACGGCCTTGGTCGGGGCCCGGCTGACGACGTTGAATGGCAAGGTGTCAAAAATCGCCGGCGTGAACCAGTTGGCGAATTCGAACTTTGCGCCCTTGGCGAAGAAGATTGAGAACTGACCGCCTTCCGGCCCCAGCCAGAAACGATCTTCACCGCCAAACGCATTCATGTGCGGCAATATGTTCCCGGATGCGATCAACTCGCGGTTCACCCAGCCGAAACTGCGACCGTCGTCGCTGCCGGCAGTACTCGTCATTACGCGCCCCTGCCAGGCCGGCACGACGGCGACTTTGGACTCGCCCTTCTTGTCGCTTAGAACAATCACGTCGGTGTGGCTTTTGAGAAACGCCACATCGTCGCCGAAGCTGGCGGCGGACGCGCGCGGAGTTGTTGCTGCGATTGTTGTCATAAGCATCAAAGAAGCTGCAATCAGGTTCTGTTTCATAATGTGTTTTGGTTAGGCAATCAGTTTAATCATTCCGACCCGTCTTTGGAAGACGGCGATGGAAACTTCTTGTCCGGTTCATTCTGATACCAGAAGGCAACCGATGAGATGTCGTCCTTCAACGGCAGATACCGGCCACCAGACTGCCAGCCAAGCGCTTGGATGGTCACTTTCAAGCTTTTTTGGAAGCGCACCGGGTCGGGGATGTGCCAGCGATACAAGCCAAACTTTTGGCCCGCTTCGTATATCTTATCCGAAGGAATGACCTGCGCCAGACCGGTGTAAGGCGTGGAAAAGACCTGATATTTTTTTGTCCCGGGGTTTTCAAAATCATAGGAACCGCAAAAGTAGTCTTCCGTACCCGTGCCACAGATGGTGGGGAACTCTTTGTCGCCGTCCAGGTAAAACTTGATTTCCCCTTCACCCCACCATCCTGGACCGTGCGTTTCCCAGGCCAAGTAAGTGCCGACATATTGTCCCCGGCCTTCGACGCCATCAAGAATCGTATAAAGACCACTTTGCTTGACCGGCGCTTCGTGTCGGAATTGGGCATGGAAATAGGCGGCATCTTCCGGCAGTTCCGACAGTGTGTAATCCACCTGATAGTACAGCACCATGTCTTTGTCGTCGGTATTCTCCAGGGTGATTCTGGCTGACTTGCGGAAGGGCATCGGCCAATAACAATTGAACGCGCTGCCCGGGTTGACACATACCGCCAGCGAACTGATTTGGCAATACTCCCCCCAGCCGCAGGCGAAGAAATCTCCGACCGGGCATTCCACTGATGGCACGGTTGCGCCATCCCAATAAAAGCGCAGAATTGAGTGCCGCCAATTTCCTGTGGGCGTCATCCAGATGTGCTGAATGCTGCCGGGCCCTTGGATCTCGCCCAGCGTGAACGTGCTTTTGGCCTTGATCACCACCGACGGCGAAATCTTCCAGCCCGGTCCCAAATCCCGCGCAGCGTATGAGCCGGTGCCATTTGTGGCCATGCCCGCCTTGCCTTTTTCACCTGTAAAATTCTCAGGGCAGATCGATCGTGACTGAGATTTGGAAGAGCGACAAAGATTCCCCAGAAGGCCACCCGAGACATCATAGACCGGGTCTGCTGCCTTCAACTCCAGTCGGTACAATGCCAGCAGCAAAAGAGCCAGCCCCAACTGCGTTGATGATTTCATAAAGAATCTTTGTTCCGTTTCGGTTCATTCATCAAGTGAAGTGGCCGCCGGTCGCAACCGAAGTCCACTCCGTTCTTTATGCGGCAAATCTGAGCGGGTGTCATTGAGATTTCGCGTTTTTCTATTGAGCTTTTGCGACCGTCGTGTAGGATGAGGCGTCTTTTGGCAAAACGCGCGTGTGATTCATCAGATAATGCACTAAGAGAAGGGTCATTAGGGTGAAGAAACTCAGCGTCCATTCCAAGAGCCTGTTAAGGTTTTTGAAACCTGGCCAATTCGGGGAATGATCCAGGTGTTTCAGCATGTATGGAAGAGTTACAATATAAACTTTTCATTCTATGAGACCTCGCCGGAAGCGAGCCTTTCCAAAGCGCCGACGACGCGTGGCACTGATCATCGAGTCGTCGCGGGCTTATGGCCGGGGACTGTTTTTGGGCATTGCCAAGTTCGTGCGCGAGCACCACGAATGGTCCGTGCAAAGCGAGGAATGGAAGTGGACCGACGCTTTTCCAGTCTGGCTCAGGAACTGGGACGGGGACGGAGTCATTGCCCGGGTGGAAACGCCGGAAATGGCCGCGTTTGTCCGTCGGCTCGGGATGCCGGCGGTGGATGTGCGCGGCTCGGTCAGCGGTTTTGGCTTGCCCCTGATTGATACCGATGACCGGAAGGTGGCGAACCTGGCAGCCGAACATCTCATGTGCCGTGGGTTTCGACACTATGCGTTTTGTGGATTCGTAGGAGCCAATTATTCCGACAAGCGGTCCCATTGGTTCCAAGAACAACTGACACTTTCCGGCTTTTCGTGTCAGATTTTTACTCCGCCGATGCAATTGGCGGAAGGGCAAACAACCGGATACGAAAGGCAAGGTTTGCTCTTCCAAGAAGACCTCGGACGCTGGTTGGTCTCGCTTCCCAAACCAATAGGAATTATGGCGTGCAACGACATTCGCGGCCAGCAGGTCTTAAATCTCTGCCGCAGTCTGGACTTGGCCGTGCCTGAGGAAGTGGCGATCATCGGCGTGGACAATGATGAAATCCTCTGTGAGCTGTCGGACCCACCGCTTAGCAGTGTGGCGCCGGACACACTTCGCATCGGGTATGATGCGGCAGTTTTGCTCGATCGGATGATGGCCGGCGGCAAACCTCCCGCCAAACCGGTCCTCATCCCTCCGCGTGGGATTGTGACCCGGCGCTCCACGGAGGTGCTGGCCTTGGATGATCACCAGTTGGCCGTCGGGTTGCGTTTCATCCGCGATCATGCATTTGATCCCATCACCATCAAAGAGGTGGCGAAGGTGGCGAGCATGTGCCGGCGGGTCTTCGAACGACGTTTCGCGGCGAAGATGGGGCGCTCCCCAAAAGCTGAGGTGTTACGGTTGCGCTTGGAAAAAGCGAAACAATTACTGACAGATACCGACTGGAACCTGTCCCAGATTGCCGAAAAAACGGGTTTCAATTACGGCGAATACCTGCACACTGTGTTCACGCAGAAAACAGGAATCACCCCCGGAGAATTTCGTCGGCACGCCAAAATGACCTCCAGAGGCCGGTTTCACCTTGTGTAAAAGACTCCACAAATCGTTGAGACCGCGGAAATTCATGCGCATCATTTCACGGCGATCGCAGTGGCCCTTCGGATTCTGATGGAGGCAAACAGGCAACTCCAAGCCGCGAATGGGTCTGACGCCGTTCGAACTTTCAAGGATGCGCTTCCTCAGCGTTCTCGTATCGGATCCTGACAGCACCCGAATGCTCGTGTTTAACACGAACCGCAAAACCACCGCGGGCAAGTGCTTCCACAGTGTATCCTTGGGTGCATTCATTGAGGCTGTTTACACGAGGCAGAAATTCCGCTCCCGCGCGAACCGCCGTTGGCGCATCCCGCAATCTGAGCACTTCGCGCGAGGCCTTGTCGAACGTCAGATAATCAAGCTTGTGGTCCCCATAATGAATGGCGCGCACCACGGAAGTTGAGCCCAATAAGTGCGACTCTTTCGGCGGAGCCCATTCCGGCACCGAGGCCAGGCCCCGCTGAAAGTGGCGCAGGTAATCTCCGTAGCCGTCGGAAAACCAATAGCCGGTGGGCTCATCAATGCTCGCCCGGACCAGCCCGTCTTCGCGCGAGGCATAAGTTGCCCAATTAAAAGAACGAAAGGCGCGTTCTTTGGAATCACGGTCGCCAGTCACTTCGTACCATAGGGCACGCACGGAAGCGTAGCGCGCGGTGTGACTGGACATTTTGTCCTTATCATTCAACTGCTCGGAAAGCACTTCTGCACCCCACTGTAAGCCCTTTTCATGGAGCCCCGCCATGGTTATCGAGTCGGATGCGAAGTAGTGGGTCACCCAATCCAGAATACGCTTCGCGTGAACGAGGGCATCCGGATCCATCTCCGGGTGCTGGAGCAAGTAACGGGCGGTCTCCAGCGCTGAATATTGGTTCCGGTTGGTGCGATAATCGGCGTAGATCAGCACGTCTTCGAAATACTGCGTCCAGACCTGGTTCTGGACGGGGTAAGTCATGAGCCAACGCCACGCCAGGTCTCTCGCTCGCGCGTAGGATTTTTGGCGGCCCTGCTTGAGCCGGAGAAGTTCGTCAAACAGGCGTATGGGGCCGATGGTGTTGGCAGTGTATTCCTCGCGTATTCGAGTCCCGGTCCTGGCATCGACGCGAAATGGCCAGGGAGAATGGCTTTGGTCTCCGGGGCGCACGTGCGCCGCCAGCGCATCGGCACAATGGAGAGCGGCTTGGAGATACTTTTTCTCCAGCGTATACTCGTAGAACTGGAGATAGGCGTATCCAAGTTCACCGACCTTGTCCGGTTCCAGGTATCCCACGCCGTCTCCGCGGCCGCAAGGCGTGTGGTGTTCCTGATCGCAGTAAATGGTGTCGGTGCCGCCCTTGTAAACCGGATTGCCCGCATCCGAACTGGAATACGGAACCAAAGCCCAGGAATCGTTGGCGTCCGTGGTTCCAAACGTGATCATGTGGTCCAACATCTCTCGCACCCGGTCCATGACGGTTTGATCTCCATTATAGGCATGATAGAGTAACGCTGAGTCGGTAAGCATGGCGAATAATCCGGCAGGATTGTGAGCCCAGGGGCGTCCCGAGAACAGCGGTTGAGCCGGATCATTCAGTCCGTTGAATTCCGGGTAGGTAAAATAGGTTCGGTAACCATCCGGCTGCACTGGGATGCTCTTAAACATCTCCCAGTCATTTCGGATGATCCAGTCGTACGGAGCTTCGGAATTAACCCAACTAAGAAGCTCGCCTTCCTTATCGAGTCGCACCTGGTGCCAGAAAAGTTGGTCGGCGTGCAGGACATTCGTGTTCAAGAACCATGCGACGCTCAACAGGGCAGCAAATCGGCGCGCGACAGTTGGCCGGCTGACCGTGCGGCGGAGAGGCGATGTCCAAGGAACAAACCACATTTTCATAAATCCAAGCGCTTATGATGCCAAATCCTGAAGGAGATGGTTCCAGATCATTTGTGCTTTTGTAACGTTCGCAAATCAACATTCGCCGGCCGGCTGTAAACTGGAACGCGCACCACCAGCGCATCGAAGCCCAGATAATACCCCGCCGATTTAGGGGATTTGCCGGCGCATTCAAAGCGCAAGGTATGGGTTCCTGCTGTCAGTTTTTGCGCACCCAGTTTTTCCGCGGTCGGGACGATTTCCGGATCGTAAAGGTCAAGCCGGGCGATTTGCCGGCCGTCGAGCAACACGCGATAAATCCCGTAGTCGTAAGAGTGCACCAGCTTGGCCGTCAGTTCGGCCATCTGGTTGGTCTGGCTCTCGAACGACACTTCCACCCATCCTTTGTCGTTGAGCGGGTGGAACCACAGTTGTTTGCCATCGGTTACCCCATCCAGGGACTGCACTTCAATCGGGTCGTCGGAATGCTTCGCCGTGGCCACGGTGGTGTGGCCTTTAAGCAGGATCCATTCGTGGAACGGCAATCGCTCCGGCCCGGGCGGCAAGGCCGGCCAGGGTTTGTGCGGCTCGATTTGATACCAGAACGCCACGCTGGAGAACAAATCGTCGCGTTCAATGAAACCGGTGGACGTTCCATCGGGAAAATCCTGGCCGCCCTTGTGCTGGATTTCCACGCGCAACGACTTCTTGAACGTGATCGGATCGGGAATATGCCAGCGGTAGGCGCTGCCGCGGTTGCCGGGGTCATAGCCTTCCCACAGCGGGGTGCCATAAAACGGGCCGGACTGCTCGCGGAAACCCCAGCCGTCGCAAAAATAATCCTCCGTCCCGGTTCCGCGCAGGCTGGGCTCCTGCTCGCCGTCGATGTAAAAGAAATCATTTCCTTCGCCAAACCAGCCCGGCGACGTCAGATAAACACTCAACACGGTGCCCACGTATTGCCCGCGACCGGTAATGTCTGCGATCAGATAATTCTGGCCCATCACGCACGGAAACTCCTGCCGGTACATCGCGTGGAAATAGGCGCTGTCCTCCGGCAATGACGGCAGTTTCTGCCAGTCGATGTAATAGTAAAACGCCTCGCAGGGGCTCTTGCCTTCGTTGGTAACGACGATGCGAGCTGATTTCCGAAACGGCATCGGCCAATAACAATTGCGGCCGCGGCCCTCGGAACTGACGCGGACGGGCAATGAAGTAAATGGCTTGTCAACGCCCATGCCCATGCCAAAGAAATCGCCAATCGGACATTCGACGCTGGCGTTGGTTTCGCCGTCCCAATAAATGCGCAGCGTGAGCAGCCGGGAATAATTCGGCTCCGGGTCCGCAATCGTGCACCAGAAGTGGACGATTTCGCCGGGACCGGTGAGTTCCGCCAGCGTCAGACTGCCGCCCGGTTTGATCCGCCGGCAGTCCCCGTTGCCATGGCGCCAGTCAGGATCGGTGGACGATGCCCGCCGGGTCTCGAAGTTTTTAAGTTTCTCCAGGCCCGACAACGGATTGCCCGGATCCAATTGCGCCAGGAGAGTACTGCAACCCAGCGTGAGGATAAGGACTGCCGAATGGATTTGGTTCATGTGATTGATCGTTGTTTGTTCAAAAAAGTTAAATGGTTAGTGATTGGATCTCTGCAACGGGTCCCAATATCGGGAATTAACGAGCGCTTTAACGGTTGCTCCGGCTGGATCCACCGGAGGATTGATATTGGCATCCTTGCGCGGTTCGGCATGTCCATCGGTGAACGCACAGTTTCCAACGCCCGAGTGCCGATACGTCTCGACACCTTGCAGACTGCCCATGGAGGAATAAGGCCACCAGCAGTCTGAACTCCAGCAAGCCGTGGAATTGGTATCGGCGGATGCCGGCATGCTGTCGCCAATCATGAAGGTATCCGTCGGATGGAGAATGGAACTTCGTTTAAAATCAGGCGAGGTGTCAAAATGCACTCCTCCCACTAACAGGGTGGTGGCCAAAAAAGGATGCAGTCCCAGAAAATAATTATTGTAGCCATACCCGACGAAATGAGGATCAAAATTCCAGGACCATTTCACGCCAGCGTCAATCCGCTGTCCTTTGATGGCAGGACACTGAAAGAGATTGCTTTGCGATGGGTTGTTCGCCATGGCGAGCAGTGTGGTGCCCCACCAGTTGGTCATGGATATATACACATTGTTGTTATCAATGTTTTGGTTTCGGTGAGCGGGAAAAATGTCGTTGTAATCGTCAGTATAAAGCTGCATGAAAACTGAGATTTGTCTGAGGTTGTTGAGACAGGAGATTCGGTTGCCCTGGTTCTTGGCCCGGGAGAGCACGGGCAGCAGCAACGCGGCCAGGATGGCGATGATGGCAATGACCACCAGCAACTCAATCAGCGTGAAGGCCGATTTAGCCCGCGAAGGATTAATGCCGATCTTGGTTTTTGTAATCATTGATTTCCTGTTCAACGTCAAGGCTTGCCCTCGTCGGGATTCTCTGCGGGGATGACCTCCACCGCCTGAATCATTGCCTCGTGGCCCGGGATGGATTTGAACCGCAGTTCAATGATGCCGTTTTGGGGCTGGATGTTTTGAAATTCGCGGGTATATGCATGGAACGTTCCCACTTCCTTTCGCACGTTCAGATTTTCAATCATGGTTTGGCCGTTGATGAGCACCGTGGTGGGACGGGAAACCGATTCCCATTTGTCTCCTTCACGCTCGATCCACGGCGTTTCGGGCGTGTCAGCCCAGTGCAAACGTACTTGGTAATGGCCGGGCGCCACGGTGAGGTTCACCCAAAACTCCGGCGCATGAACGCCGTATCGGGAAATCTCTTCATCGTCGGTTCCGCCAATATACATGCTCCGGCGACTATGCCACCAGCACCGCGCGACCGTATCCATATCCGCTCCGACGCGGGCGACAAACTCGGTGCCCGGCCGCCAGGCGTTCCCCTTCGAGTCAATGTAGTCCTCCCGCCCGGTGTAACCAAAGATCAGCCGTTGCGCGCCTTTTGGTCCGCTGCCGGAACCGAAGCCCGCGTCTCCGGTCGCAGCGGAGTATTGGGCGGACTCGATTCCAATCTGAGCGCCGCGCGCCAGAGGATTTTTCTCACCGCGCACGACGATTTTCAATTCATGCCGGCCATTGGTCAGACCATTCTTGAGAAAAATCGGTTGTTCATGCCGTATCGTGGGATTCCAACACTCAACCAACGTTGGTTGCTTCACACCGTCCACGAAGGCATCAGCCCAACCCCCATCAGGACCAACGACGCCCAGCAGTCGCACTTGATTGCCGGAGAATTGGAAGGTCATTGTCACGCCCGGTTGATCCGCAGATCGGAATGAACCGTCTGGCGCGGCGCTGTCTTTTATCGTAGCCCATGTTCCAGTGAACGCGAACGAGGTCTTGTCAGCAATTTGTTGTGGATCGTCTCCGACCACTTGAATGTTTCGGCAGCCATCGTGACGCACGGTGACGATCCAATCGCCGTTTGACAACGGAGCGAGCGAGTAGCCGTTGGCGTCCAGCGTGGAGCATTCTTTGAGTTGGTGGCCATCGGCCCGAATAGACGTGGGACGAAAAGCCAATCGCATGACTTCCTGCACGCCCGGCGGCGAATCGAAGGTGGTGTAAGTGATTTTGCCTTTTTCATAGAGAATTTCCTGCACGACGGAAGAGGAACGGACAATGTGATTTTCGCGGTTTGGAGCGAATTTTTCCGGAAGCCACGCCATGGCCTCCAGAACCTGACACAATGGCCACGGATGAGCCAGATTCGACCATTCGGCGGTCGCAACCTGGTCGCCAAACAAGCCGTCCTTGACGACACCGTTGGGAAGGCTGTCGTAAGTCGCCATGAGCATCATGCGTCGGCCAATTTCGGAAGCCCATTCGCTGTGGGCCAGCACGCCGTAGCGAATCAGCGTGGGGCCAGCAGTGTATTGATTGTAAGACAGAGAAGTGCCGCAGCAAACGGAAGATTCGGGAAACGCCCAGGCGCCGCCATACACGTCACCATAGGAATCCGGGGCGACGCAATTGCGATTCCAAACCAGTGAAAGCATGTTCCGCAAATCATTCTGCCAGTTGGGATAAGCTTTGGGATATTTCATGAAATGGTCGGCGCACATTGAGACCATGCCGCACATCATGGGATTGTCCCAATCCCAATACGTCCGCCCCCACGTGTCATCAACCCACCAGGCGGGCAGCATCTGCTCGTTCAGATAATGCCTCCCAGCGTCCCTGGCCTTGAGAATTGCGTCATCTTGTCCCAGATAGCCAATCTGAATCAGGTCGTCGAGAAAATCAACTATGATGGATGTGGTGCCGGTGAGCACGTCGGACCATCCGACGACGGACGGGTCCACGTAACGATTCCACGGGGAAATGTCTGGATGAGTGAACTGGCACTTGGCGGCGAACACGTCGCCCCAATGTTTTGCCATTTGAAGGTAGCGCGGATTTCCGGTGAGCTTATAGGCGCGAAGCACCTCAATGCCCACAATGGCACAGAGGTCGAGTTGATTGCGGCCTGCCGGGTTGCATTTGCCATAGGCTTTTCCTCGTGTCGGCGTGCTGATGGGAAACAGGGGCCAGCCGGCCTTTTCATCGGTCAACCCGTAATCCAAAATATAATCCACCGCCCGGGGAATATAGACGAACGCGATCGGATCGCCGCTATATTGGTAGTAAGCGGTGAGTCCTTTTATGGTGCTCCAGGTGCGTTGCGCCAAATCTCCGCACATCCAATCGGTCGTCGGGGGAATCAGGATTGTGCCGTCGGGTTTGATGCTCCAATGGGAATTGTAAATGAAGTCCGGCGCGGCCATGACCGCCTTAGGTTTGTCCACCCACGGATAGCGCTTATAAACGTTCACGGCCGTGTTCAGGCGCTCATCCAACTGCCCGTTCAATCCATGATACCAGGGAGCGATCACGCCATAAGCATCCACTTCCGCGGGATGGGCGTAATAGGATGGAAGATTCGTGGCAGCCGGGGTGTTGAAGCAAACCGCGACCGCCACGAGCAACCACCAAACCGGCATCAAGAATGGGAATCGGGAATTCCCGGGCAAACACGGGCTGCCCGCGCCTGCTCTCGAGTCGGGATGTTTTATCATTCAATCAATCCAGATTACTCTCGCCCGTTTGGAGCTCTCACGGCCCGATCAAGCGGAAGAACTGCGTCCCGGCGCCGACCGGCAAGGTCACCGTCAGCGTGCTGCCGTTTTGCACCGGTGAATTGGTAACGCCAGCCCAGGAAGCCGGAGCCAGTTTTGCCGTCGATTGAAGTTGGAACGTGGACTGAACTGCCGGCCAACTGAGAATAACGTTCCCCGAACTGCGGCTGATTGACAACTGAGGCTGCAGGACGAAAGCGCTGAAGTCGCCGGCCATGACTGTCTGAATCTGGGTTTGGGACAGCGCCACATTGAAAATGGCCACATCATCCAGGAGGCCGTTCCAAGTGCGATCACCGGTTTGCGCCAGTTCGGAGCCGATGGTGATTGCGCCCTGGTCAGGCGAGCCGTATTCGACGGAGGAAGTCACTGGCACGGATGCCATGCCGCCGTTGGCGCCCTGGTTGCCGTCTCGGTAGAGGGTGATGGTTCCAACGCCATCATAAACCACCGCCCAATGCTCCCATTGATCCAGCAGCGGGGACACGGAATTGCCAGTGCCCCATCCGATTTCCCACAAGCCGCTTTGCCGGTCCCAAGTGTAGAACTCGCCGTCGCCAGACGCCCCGGACTCCAGTTGCAGTTCCGTGCCGTTGTCGATCACCAAAATCCGGCCGTAAGTGGCGGCAAAATTGCCGGTGCCATCGGAACTCTCGTAAGCCCAAGCCGTGATTGTCCAAGGATTAGTGGCTGTCTGACCGATCACCAGCGAAGCGCTTCCCGGAACGCTGACATAGGCGTGATTGGCGCCATCGTTCGTAAACGACAAAGCGTCGCCAAAACCGGGCGCCCCGGGCACCCAACCCGGTACGTTGCCGTTTTCGCCCATCAATGTCCCATTATTCCCGAGGCCGGATGAATCATGGACGGTGGTTCCGCTGCCTTCGTTGAACCGCCACAGCGCCACCAGATTTCCCACCGAAACCACAGCCGGCTGGCTGGTGACGGAACCCAAGGCATTGCTGACCACGACCCAATAAGTCCCCGCCTTGCTGGACGGGACATTGTTGAGTGTCAGCGTGGCATTGGTGCCGCCTGCCCCCAGGCTGGTTCCGTTGACAAACCACTGGTAGATCAACGGGGTTGCCCCGTCGGCGCCGACGCTCAACGTGGCGGCGGAACCCGGCGCCACCAGCGCGCCTTGCGGCTGGCTGACAATGCCCGGAGGTCCGCCCATAAATCCCGAAAAATCGCCCGACATGACAGTCTGAATCTGCGCCGGAGTTAGCGCGCCCGCGAACATCGCCACGTCATCCAACATGCCGTTCCAATTGCACGTGGCCGACTGGTCAAGTTCGGAGCCAATCGTGATTGCGCCTTGATAACCAACAAACCCCAGCGACGCCGTGATCAGTTGCGCCGCAACACCACCGGAGGGGGCCTCGTCGCCATTGAGATAAACGGTAAGATTGGTTCCATCATAAGTAACCGCCCAATGTTCCCATTGGTCCAGCAGCGGCGTCACCGGAGAGCCAATGCCCCAGCCAATATTCCACGCCGTGTTGTCGCCGTCTTCATTATATGTATAAAGTTCGCCGTCGCCGGAAGCTCCAGACTCCAATTGAAAAGCGAATCCGTCGTCGATGACCATGATCCGCCCATAGTCGGCGACGAAATC
Source organism: Verrucomicrobia subdivision 3 bacterium UBA7542 (assembly GCA_002479245.1). Classification (GTDB taxonomy): domain Bacteria; phylum Verrucomicrobiota; class Verrucomicrobiia; order Limisphaerales; family UBA11358; genus UBA11358. The sequence continues at coordinate 44,145 of DLMG01000186.1, forward strand.
ATAGGTGCCATCGGAACTCTCGTAAGCCCACGCTGTGATGGACCACGGATTGGTAGCGGTCTGGCCAATTTGCAGCGAAGGGCTGGCAGGAATGGAAACATAAGTGTGGTTCACCCCGTCATTATTGAAGGCCAGGGCGTTGCCGAAGCCGGTTTGCCCGGCAGTCCACGTCGGCAGATTCCCATTGTCGCCTTGCAACGTTCCGTTGTTCCCAAGGCCGGACGAATCGGAGACATTCGTTCCGCTCCCCTCGTCAAACCGCCACAGACCCACGAGGCTTGGGTTGATCGACAGAGTTGCTGGCTGGCTGGTGACGGCGCCCAGCAAATTGCTGACCACCACCCAATAAGTACCCGCCTGACTTGACCCGACATTATTCAACGTCAGCGTCGCACTGGATCCGTTCGCCCCAAGGCTGGTTCCATTAAAATACCACTGGTAGTGCAACGTTTGGGCGCCGTACGCGCCGACGCTGAACGTGGCCGTTGACCCGGGTGCCAGCACCAAGCTTTGAGGCTGGCTGACAATGCCCGCAGGCCCTCCAATAAACGCCGAAAAGTTGCCCGCCATGACAGTCTGGATCTGCGCCTGGCTCAGCGCGCCGGCAAACATTGCCACATCGTCCAGCATGCCGTTCCAATTGCGAGTAGCCGGTTGATCGAGTTCGGAGCCGATCAGGACCGATCCCTGATACCCGATATACGACAAGGCCGCAGTGACCGCCTGAGAAGCCACCCCACCATTGGCTTCACCGCCATTCAGGTAAAATGTGAGATTGGTTCCGTCATAGACGACCGCCACATGCTCCCATTGGTCCAGCAGCGGTGATACAGAGGAGTCCATGCCCCAGGGAATTTGCCAGGCCCCGGTGGTCCGGGCCCAACTGTAGAATTCATCATCGCCCGACGTCCCGGACTCCAGTTGCTGGGCCGTGCCATCGTCAATCACCATGATCCGTCCATAGGTGGCGATAAAATCGCCCGTGCCGCCGGAACTCTCGTACGCCCAAGCCGTGATCGTCCACGCGTTGGTGGGAGTCTGGCCGATCATCAGTGAAGGACTGGCTGGAATGGAGACGTAAGTGTGATTGACCCCGTCGTTGGTGAACTGCAAGGCGTTACCGAAGCCTGGGTGGCCATTGGTCCAGGTCGGAAGTTGCCCGGAGTCACCTCCCAGCACGCCGTTGTTCCCAAGGCCGGACGAATCAGAGACATTTGTTCCGCTGCCTTCGTCAAACCGCCATAAACCAACAACCGGAGGTGCCGCCGGGGCTGCTTGCTCATACAGGACTGTGGCGCAAGCCACCAGGATCGTCGTCAACAATGGAGTGAAGGCTGTTTTCATAGAATTAATTGGTTTAGATGTAATAATATCCTACCAACCCAAGACCACTTTGTCATTGAGAGTTCACGTTTTTTTATTAAGATTTTGCGACGAGCGCCAAAGCAAGCCTCCACCTTCGCAAAAACCCCTTCATTTCTAAACAGAATCGCAATATGCGAGTGCAATATACCCCGGTCTTAACTGTGCATTACAGTGATACCATTAAGTTTTCTGTCGTGGATATCCGCCCAGAGCAATTTCACTTCTCACAACCCGGATCACGGACCCGCCAGCGACGGGGCGACTGGATTGATGACCGCAACGCGGACATTCAAAAATGCGCGCGCCCCGTGATTCGCGCGTTTACATTATTTTCCAGTTCGGGACTTTATTTTCTTGCCACAATCCCCGGCAAACCGCCGCCCATGCGGGCCATCATTTTCTGGAACTTGCCCATCTTCTTCATCATCTGCTGCATTTGCCCGAACTTGTTCAGCATCGTGTTCAACTCCGTCACGCTCACGCCGCTGCCTTTGGCGATGCGTATGCGGCGCTTGGCGTTGAGGATCTGCGGGCTGCGCCGTTCCTGCGGCGTCATGCCGCAAATCATCGCCTCCATGTGCTTGAATTCCTTCTCCTGCTTCGACAGGTCGCCCTGCTGTTTCAACATCTCCGCGCCGCCGGGCAACATGCCAACGATGGATTCCAGCGAACCGAGTTTTTTCATCTGGCGCAATTGCTCCAGAAAATCTTCGAGCGTGAACTGGCCTTTGCGCATCTTTTCTTCCATGCGCTTCGCCTCGTCCAGGTCCACAGCTTCCGCGGCTTTCTCGACGAGGCTGATGACATCGCCCATGCCGAGAATCCGCGAGGCCATGCGCTCGGGATGAAACGGCTCGAACTCGTCGAGTTTTTCACCCACGCCGCCGAACTTGATGGGCTTGCCGGTAACGGCCTTCAAACTCAACGCCGCGCCGCCGCGCGCGTCGCCGTCGAGCTTCGTCAAAATGGAACCGGTGATTTGCAGCGCCTGGTCGAAGTGCGTGGCGACATTGACGGCTTCCTGGCCGGTGGCGGCATCGAGCACGAGCAAAATCTCCTGCGGCTTCACGAGGTCGCGCAACCGGACGAGTTCCTGCACGAGCGGCTCGTCCATTTGCAATCGCCCGGCAGTGTCGAAAATCAAAACGTTACGGCTATTGGCTTTGGCGAAATCCAGGGCTTCGCGGGCAATTTTCAAAACATCCGTTTCACCGCGTTTAACGAAGACGGGAATTTCAATCTGCTTGCCGAGCGTTTCCAATTGATCCATCGCCGCCGGGCGGTTTGCGTCCGCGGCCACGAGCAACGGCTGGCGTCCCTGTTTTTGGAGCAGCCGCGCCAGTTTGCCGCTCGACGTCGTTTTGCCCGAACCGTGCAAACCGACCATCAGGATGCAACTGGGGCTGCCGCTGAGATTCAGCCCGGCGTTGGTCGAGCCGAGCAGGTCCACGAGTTCGTCGTGGATGATTTTGATGATCTGCTGGCCGGGCTGGACGCTTTGGATGACTTCCGCGCCAATGGCCTTGGTTTTGACGCGCTCGATGAAATCGCGCGCGACCTTGAAATTCACGTCGGCCTCCAGCAACGCCATGCGGACCTCGCGCAGGGAATCGGTGACGTTGGACTCGGAAATTTTTCCAAGCCCGCGCAAATTTCTGAAGGCGTTCTGGAGCTTGCCGCTTAACGAATCGAACATCGGGTTAAGCTATCGCAGAAGCATGCGGATTGACAAGGCTGTGACAGTTTGGCTTAATCCGTGTCCCTTACGTGGTAGGTTACCCAAGTGGCCAACGGGGGCAGACTGTAAATCTGCTGGCTATGCCTTCGATGGTTCGAATCCATCACCTACCACCAGCCTTTTTTTACAGGAGGAAAAGCGGATTTTATCCAATAATTGCAATTGTTTTATCCATGTCTCTGTTTTTGGTTCTGTGCGTTTTGGGGCTTTTGCCGTCTCTTGCGTTCCCGTCCAAAACGGTGCGCATAAGTATAGCAAAAGGATAGCAACCGTGGACGACTCGCTCCCACTCCTCCAAAAGCTCCTCCCGTTGGAGCAAAAACACCAGCTCACCGTGCGCCGGGGCGATCAGGCTGCCGCGCTCAAACAAGTCTCTCCCGCTGTGCAGCCCGCACCCGACAACAAACTCGATTTCTTATGATCAATCGCTGCCCAGGAACCGCTTACAGAATAGCCGTCCGCCACACCACGTGCTCGCGATTTATCGGAGTTTACGTGGTTTACGCGGCACAACCGCGTGGCGTAGCTTTACGCGGCTCTGCTAAATCCTTGCGTATAGCCGTGCCCGGCATACGATGTTCACCACGTGAGGCAAAGCCTTTTACGTGGCTTGCCAATCCACATGGCTTATGGGAAACAGTCAGAAATGCCGACCAAATGTCCCTAAATTTGGTCATTAAACCATGTCCACACGCTTCTTCACCAACCTCGACGAACACACACTGTTCAAGAAGTTTCAGGGTGTGTTCGAGAGCAACACCGACATCGAACGGTTCGATGCGCTCGTTGGCTATCTGCGCTCATCGGGATATTTCGCGCTCCGGCCGTATCTGGAAAAGGTTCCTCACATTCGCATCCTCGTTGGCATCAACGTGGATGCCATCATGGCCGATTACCACCGGCGCGGTTTGCTTTTCTTGGCCGACCCGACCAAGGCCCTCGACGAGTTCCGCAACTGGCTGCGTAACGACATTCAAAGCGCGGAATACAAGCGCGACGTTGAGACGGGCGTCCTGCAGTTCGTTGACGACGTGATTTCCAAGAAAATCGAATTGCGGGCGCATCCGACCAAACGCCTTCACGCGAAGCTTTACATTTTTCGCCCGAAAGGATTCAACGAACACAAACCGGGTGCAGTCATCACCGGTTCGTCCAACCTCACCGCCGCCGGCATCGGCGTCGAGGATCAGGTCAGCAATTACGAGTTCAACGTCCTGTTGCATGATTTCGACGACGTGCAATTCGCAACGGCTGAATTTGACCACCTTTGGAAAGAATCCGTCGAAATCCTGCCCAAGTTCCTCAAGGAAGTCCGTGACAGCACCTATCTTGCGTCAACTGTCACGCCCTACGAACTTTATTATAAACTCCTCCTCGAATACTTCGGCCAAAGCATCGAATACGACCCAAACGCCATCACCGACCTGCCCGAAGGCTACAAACGCTTGAGTTACCAGGTGGACGCAGTGACCAGCGGCTTCCGCCTGCTCGAAAAGCACGGCGGTTTTTTCCTTGCCGACGTGGTCGGCTTGGGCAAAACGATGATCGCCACACTCATCGCCAAGAAATTCTTTTTTTACAACGGTTTCCCCGAACATCGTTCGCATACCCTCATCGTTGTGCCGCCTGCCATTGAAGACAGTTGGCGCGAGACCGCCAAAGACCAGTTCCGCCTCGATAATTGCGACATCATCACCAACGGCAGCTTGCACAAGGTCAAACACGCGGAAAAATACGATCTCGTCATCGTGGACGAGGCGCACAAGTTCCGGAATGACACCGCCGAAGCCTTCGATGAATTGCAACGAATCTGCAAATCGCCCACACGGCGATTTTTGCCGGACGGCTCGCGAGCGTCGAAGCGCGTTATCTTGGTGAGCGCTACCCCTCTGAACAACCGCCCCGACGACATCCGCAATTTGATTTCGCTTTTCCAGGACTTGAAAGACTCCACGTTGAGTGTCGCGAACCTGCAACACTTCTTCGCGCGTTGTCAGAAGGAATATCAGGAAGCGCATAAGCTTCCTGACGCCGAAGAAGCCCGGCAGCGCGTCAAAACGATCTACGAACGCATCCGCACCAAAATCATTTCCGAGGTCACCGTGCGCCGCACGCGCAACGACCTCATGGAACACGACGACTACAAAAAGGATTTGGAGCAGCAAGCCGTCGTCTTTCCTAAGATCGAACCGCCGCGCAAAATTCTCTACAAGCTCCCGAAACCCCTCGAAGACCTTTACGACCGCACGATGCTGTTGCTCTCTCGCCCCGACGACAAGGGACTGACCTACAATCGGTATCGCGCCATCGGTTTCTTGAAAGCGGATAAAAAGAGGAAATACCAGAATGCCGACCGCATCTCCGCGCAACTCGCAACCATCATGCGGACGTTGCTGGTGAAGCGCCTCGACAGCAGTTTCCACGCGTTCAAGGAATCGCTCCGCCGTTTCCGTGATGCCACAAATGTCATGCGCGACATGTTTGCGCGCGGCACGATTTACATCGCGCCCAATCTCAATGTCACCCAATTCCTTGTTGAAGGCCGCGAGGAAGAATTGATTGCCAAAATCGCCGAACGCCAGCCCACCGATCCAACCATTGAGATTTGTTCGCCATCTGATTTCATGGAGGGCTTTGTAGTGGGCTTGGAAAACGACGCGCAAAAGCTCGAAGAACTCTACCAAGAATGGAAAGCGGTCGAGGAAGACCCGAAACTCGACGAATTCCTGCTCCGCCTAAAAGACGAACTGTTCGACTCAAAAATCAATCGCCAACACAAGCTCGTCGTATTTTCCGAATCGGAAGAAACCACCACTTACCTCCTAGGTCAGCTCGCCAAGGCGGGCTACAAGCGTATTCTCACCGTCAGCTCGAAAAATCGCGCGGAACGGATGCCAGTCGTGCGTGCAAACTTCGACGCCAACCTGCCGGCTGACCAAAAGCAGGCAGATGATTATGACATGTTAATTTCCACCGAAGTCCTGGCTGAAGGCGTGAACCTGCACCGTGCCAACGGCGTTGTGAATTATGACACGCCGTGGAATTCCACCCGCCTAATGCAGCGCATTGGCCGTTTGAACCGCATCGGCACGATTGCGCCCAAAATTTACATCTACAATTTTTATCCCACGGCGAAGGTGGATGACGACATCGAGTTGAAAAAGAAAGCCATCATGAAGTTGCAGGCGTTCCACACTGCGCTGGGCGAGGACAGCCAGATTTATTCGGAGACAGAGGAAGTGGACAACTTCGGCCTGTTCGAGCGCTCGCCCGAGGAAGAGGAGCGCGACGAACGCCTGGCCCTGCTCATGGAACTCCGCCAGTTCCGCAAACAAAACCCCGAGGAATTCCGCCGCATCAAGGGACTGCCGTTACGCGCCCGCGTCGGGCGGACCGATGAAAAACGCGCGGGCAGCACGGTCACATTCATTCGCAGCCAGAGACGGGACGCTTTTTATCGCGTCAAGCCGGACAGCAGCCTGGACGAAATCAGTTTGCTGGAAGCTGCCGATGAATTCCGCGCACCGAACCCGAAGGAAAAGGCTGTCCCGCTTCACGCCGAGCATCATAACCATATCAACGCCGCGCTGAAAAAATTCAAGGAATCCGTCATCGCCGAAGCCTTGCAGACCGAAACCGTGGACGCCACGCAAGGCCCGAACGAACAGCGCGCCCTGCGTTATCTGGACGGATTTGTGAGCCTGCCGTTTGTGAACGAAGAGGAGCGTATGCTGATTCAATCCGCCAAAATCGCCATCCGCGACAACGAACACATCCGCCGCATCGAAGCGCCGGTCTATAAACGCCGTTGGGACGAGCAATGGAAAGTGAGCAACCGCTGGATGTCCGGCCCGGTGGCCTACGCACAGGAATTGGTGGATGCCTTCCGCTGGTGGCTCGCTGAAAAAGCTGAGTGGTATCTTGAAAACAAAGCCAAAGGCGGTCCGCTATCGCTCGACACCTGGCAAACCGCCCTCGCCAGCGATGCCAGAGTGCAGGCCGCATGGCCGGTCATTGCCGAGGCGATGCACCAGATTGAGGTTTGGAAAGTGGAATCCAACGACAAAAAATCCGCCAAGTCGCCAAAGCTGGACGCCAGTTCCGCCGCCTTCACCCGATTTTTCCGCGACACCGTGAACGATGAAACCGTCCCTGACGGCATTCCGCCCGCCGTGCCGTGGGAGGAACTGGAAAAGAAAATGACCGTGCCCAAGCAGGCCAAAAACGTGCGCGGCAAGCTCAACGTCCCCCGCGAACGCTTCCGCCTGCGCGACGACGGTTACATTTGGGCAGGAAAATAATTCAGTGTTGCCTTGGTTGAGATGAAAAACGCCGTTATAAACGTGGATTTGATTCGGCAAGTCGTGGACAGTTTTCCAAACGGAGGAAATTGGAAAGTATTTGAATGTCGCAAGGTGATTCGGGAACCGAACACCCTGTTGGCGACTTGGAAGGATTTGAAACCATTGGAGCATACCGCTGGCGTTTACGCCATTTTGTTACCAATGATGCTGTTTGATCGTGAACTGACACTTCCGTTGCATGCCCCGAAGGGCAAGCCGAAGATTAAATTTTCATTCAAGCTGAAGCCTTTACCCGGCGACAGGTACGGAGTTGTGTATGTGGGACGTTCGACCAAATTCGGGCAACGTTGGCATGCACACCTCTCTCTCGGTGAACGCATTGCCAGTGCACAGGTAAAGTATGGGCTGATGGACTGCAAATTGATTGCAGGTCAACGGCGTGCGTTAGCTTATCTGCGGGAAAATGGTCGCGTTGTTTACCATGTATTGAACGGACCGGAAAACTGTGCCAATCGAGACATCGTCGAGTTGACACTGTGCGCGCGATTCAAACCGCCGTTCAACATCAAGTCGGAGCGATAATCAGAAAGGGGTCGGTCCCCACTTTTGACACTTTTCTCCCCTATCTGGTTGTGAATGGGTCAGTCCCGCATTTTGAACCATCTTCCGCGTAAAGCTGCGCCACGCGGCAGGCTGCGCAAAAAGGCGTCACAGCCCATCGCGGAAATCCTGTTTATGGAGCAGCTTGGCGAGATTGGCCCATATGATGGTTGAGAGTTGAGGGTTGACCCGCCTTCGTTCACTACAGCGAGGCAAGGAGTTGAGGGTTTAAAAGGTGGAAGTCAAACCTCGACCGGCGCGCACGGCTTGTCCCGCCATAGCCAGGCGACGGCGGAAGTGACGCGCCCTACCCGTGCTTTGCCGTCCAGCGCGTCGAATTGAACTCCTTTGCGCGAATGTCCAATCGCCCCGACCACTTCACCAACCAAATCGGTGGACGCGTGCGACAATCCGCATCCATCCCCGCAATTCGTGTCAAACCTTGGTTCGAGGTCTGATTTTTCTTCATTTCCAGGCGGAAACTTTTAATCCTTTGACCATGGATTCAAAAATTATCCTTGAAGCGGCGCGCGGGACGCTGGACGGCACGCTGTCGTTCCCCGAGGTCGTCGGCAAACTGCTCGCGGCGGGGGTGGAGTATTATCACGTGGATTACGTCGGGCTGCGCAAGCGGTTTTATAGCGCGGAGGGCGAGATGGTGGCGACTTCCATCAATTATGAAGGCCTGCCGCCGGTCGCGCCGGAGTTCGATGCCGCCGCGTTGCGCGCCAACATTCTGGACAGCCAGCGCCACAACCAGCCATATCGCGAGTTCACCCGGCGCGCGATGGCGGCGGGGGTGCAGGGGTATATCACCTTTCTGCGCGGCAAGCGCGTCACTTACTGGGGCCGCACTGGCGACCAGCACACGAAATGGTTCCCCGGCACCGGCCCGATCCGTGCCGCACCGGCCACCTAGGCCGGCCAGTCCTTGTGGACGGCTACCAAATGCCATCGTTCAGCGTCTTTATCAAGCCGCTGCTGGAGCCTGAGGATTGGGGCCTTCAATGCAGGCAGCACACTCTTTATCCACCGTCGGCACATTCGTCCAGTCGGCGATGGTGTAATCAATCATGGCGGCATAACAAATGGCATGGTGATTGCCGCCCAAGGTATGTTGGATGACCGCCTGCGCATCGGCTGCTTCAAAGGCTGTTGCCTTGGGCAAGGCCGAATAATCAAAGAAAAGCGGGACTTTGGGCACGATGTCGAGGGCGTAATTGTAAACCTTGTAGTTCCCCACTTTCGTATCAACGTATCCGGCAAATATGGCATCGCCCGCCCGGGGCGAGGCGAACATGCAGGCCGACAATGGATTTTGCAGTTTTCCGGAAATGGCCAGATCCAGCGCGAGATAGGTTGCCAGCGCGCTGCCCAGGCTGTGACCCAACACGGTCAGTTGATTTGCGCCCACGGCGGCAGCGATGCCGTCAATGACTGGCATCAAGGTCGTGCTGCCCACGGGTGTGTAATTCATGGTGGCATATATGGAGAAGAAGCCGTTTTCAACCTTTCCAGCCATTCGTGCCGGCGCGGGTTGCGGCACAAACTCGATGTCTTCAATCCATTCGCTGGGATTGGCAGTCCCGCGAATTACGGCCGCATATTTCGTTTGGTCGGCATTGGAACCGGCAAGGAAGCCGTAGTAAAACCGGGTTCCCAGGCCAAGGGCTTGCGCATCCGCCAGCGCATCCACGGCGGTGATAAAACCGATGACGGTCCAGTCGGCCGAGACGCGAGGGTCAATGGGCGGGGCCTGATTGGCTTTATTGTGATCTGCCAGGTCGTCATACATGTCCTCCGCGCACATGACGAGAAGCGCGTACGTGGCGGCTTGGGGGTCGTTTAATCGTGCCATAACAGTTTTGGGTTGTTGATTTTATTTGCTGATCGGCTGAGTACGCCCGTTTCCGAATCGAGTCGAGAATATTTTATTTACGCGGCATGTATTGCTGGTGTTTGGGTAAATTGACTTGTTCGTTTCCCGTTCTCCCGGCCTTGCGCAATGACCATATCCGGTTGAGAGTTGAGAGTTGAATGTCGATGGTTAAAGAAAGAAACCCGGCGGACCCGGAGGCGGTGGATGCTATCATCGCCTATCACGACCGGACGAAGCATCATCCCGAGCGTTATGCCCGTGGACCGGGCGGTCTCGACTGGGCGACCCAGCCGGATCCGTTCCGCCGTTTCAATGGTTCACCCGTGCTCAAACTGCCGCTGGCCGAGCGCGATGACACGCCGGCAGCGGCCATCCTGTTCGGCATCGGTGCAGCGCCGCCGCGGCCGTTCACGCTCGATGCGTTGGGGTTGTTCTTCGAATTGTCCATGGGCCTTTCCGCACGGAAGGAGATTCCCGGCATGAGCTGGTATCTGCGGATGAATCCTTCCAGCGGCAATCTGCATCCGACCGAAGCTTATGCCGTCCTGCCTGCGCAGGAATGGTTGCCGGGCGGCGCGGGGGTTTATCACTACGCACCGCTGGCTCATGCCTTGGAACAACGGGCGCGCCGATCGCCGGGCGCCAAACCGGACGCGGCCGGATTTTGTGTGGGGCTGACGTCCATCACCTGGCGCGAGGCATGGAAATATGGTGAACGGGCCTTTCGCTATTGCCAGCACGACGTGGGGCACGCCCTCGCCGCCCTTCGTTATGCGGCCGCCGCGCTGGGCTGGCGCGTGGAACTGTTGCTGGAGTGGGATGACGCGCAACTCGCCCGGCTGCTCGGCCTTGACCGCCCGGAAGATTTTGCCGATGCCGAACGCGAAACTCCGGAACTGCTAGTGATGGTGAACGCAACGGCGGAGCCGGCTCCGTCACCCGTTGCCGATGAACCGGTCGAATGGTTCGGACGCGCCAACCGGTTGAGCCATTCCCACGTCGGGTGGCCGATGATTGATGAAGCCATTGCGGTCTCGGAGCGAAAAGCCCCGAGGGCAGACCAACGTGTTGGTTCAATTATTTGGCCATCGCCCGCGCCGCCCATCTGTGCCCACTCATCCGGTCAACTCATCCGTCAACGCCGCAGCGCGGTGGATTTCGACGGCGTCACCAGCATCACACGCGAAAAGTTTCTGGCCATTCTGGATGCCACGCTGCCGCGGACATCCGCACCACCGTTCGACGAGTGGCCATTCCCGCCGCGGTTGCATCTGGTTTTGTTCGTGCATCGGGTCACGGGACTGGAGCCGGGCATGTACCTCTGGCTGCGCGCGTCGGCGGACGAGGAAGCCTTGCGGCAGGCCTTTCGCAGCATTCCCAATTGGGAAACCCCGGCGGACCTGGCGCCCACGGTGCCGCTCCGGCGGTTGGCACGGGGAGACCTGCGCGATTTCGCGCGGACCTTGTCCTGCCAGCAGGACATTGCCGCCGACGGCGCGTTCAGCCTCGGCATGCTGGCGCGGTTCGAACCGGTTTTGCGGGAACGCGGCGCGGCGGCCTGGCGCGAGTTGTTCTGGGAGTCGGGAATGATCGGCCAGGCGCTGTATCTGGCCGCCGAGGCCGCCGGGATGCGCGGCACGGGCATTGGTTGTTACTTCGATGATGTGTTGCATCGCGCACTCGGTTTGACGGGGCACGATTGGCAGAGTCTTTATCACTTCACCATCGGCGCTCCCGTCGAGGATCTGCGGCTGCGCACTGCACCGCCGTACGCGCATCTGAAATGAAGTGAAGGGATCAGTCCCGCGTTTTGAATAATCTTCGCTCTTGCCGGGCTGCGGCGGGGCAGGCAGTTTTGGTTCGTCGGGCCGCAATAATTTATGATTCAAAACGGGTCGGTCCTCACTTTTGACACTTTTTACCCGCGCAACTCTCAACCTTCACCCCTCAACCATCAAGAAGCCCCCCACCATTGCCGCTCGAAAAAGTCCCGGTCAATCCGCACCGGCTCGATGCAACGCCGTGATCTACACTCTGCTGGGCAGTTGCCGACGGCATGGCGTCAACCCGTTTGATTACCTGAAAGATTTGTTCACCCGTTTGCCGGCGGCCAAGATCACCCAAATCCAGGAGTTCACACCAGCGGCATGGGCCAGGGCCAGAGCAGGGAAAGTGGTCGTTCAGGCAGCCTGAGATTTTTTTCAAGGCGAATCAAACCTCGGTTCTACCACCACAGCTTGGTTATTGGCACCGTGTCGTCGCTCGGATACATTTTTGACTGCATGAAAGCACTAAAACATTCGCTGTTCGTTCTCGCACTTTTAACTTTCAGCCTCTGCGCAATCAGGGTGCGGGCCGAATTCGTAAAGCAGGTTGTCGTCTGGGATGGTGAACAAGCAAACAAGGGTGCTGGTTGGGCCAACCCAAAAACCAGCACGATCGGACCACAGACCGTTGAAGCTCACAGCGGCCATACGGCGCTCGAGTTTAAGTTCAAAGGAGGCAGTGACAAAGATTGGCTCGGAGCGGGTTGGAATTGGTGCGCCTTCCAAACCGGGGCTTATGGCACTGACATCACTCCTTTCAAATACTTTACCTTTTGGATGAAAACGAAGGGCAAAGTCGCCAAACCCCAAATCAACCTGTTGTGCAATGGCAAAGCGTTCGACATGCCGGAACACCATACTGAAAAAGTGTCAGTTCTCCATTACTGCCCCCAATTACTCGATGGCGAGTGGCACAAAGTAAGCATTCCATTGGCGGACTTTACACAGCCAAAGGGTTTTGACCCCTTGCACGTTGGTGAGCTCCAAATGTTTAATGCGGGAGAAGGAGACGGCAGCTTCTTTATTGATGACATTGGTTTCGAAGACTCCGCAGGTGACAAGCGCCCGTCAGCCGCAGCGCCCACATCGGCGCCAGCGGGACCGGTGCTTGCTCTCAACCGACCCGAAAACGGGTCAGTCCTCACTTTTGACACTTTTTACCCCAGCAACTCTCAACCTTCACCCCTCAACCACTAAGAATCCCCCCACCATTGCCGCTCGAAAAAATCCCGGTCAATCCGCACCGGCTCGATGCAGCGCGCATCATCGGTTTTGGGGCTGTTCACCAGGTCGCTGACGGGATAAATCTTCAACGGCTCACCCAATGGATGCCCCAGCACCATCTTGTGCGATTCACTCCGCTCGTCGCCCTCCTTCAGCCACCAGCCAAAATGATTCGGCGCCATGATGACCGGCATCCGGTCATGCAGCGGCGCAATGGCCGCGTTCGCCGCTCGCGTAATGATGGTGAACGATTCAATCGTCTCGCTCGCTGGCGCTTCGTCCAAGTCGGTGTCAAACTTGCCGGCGGCCGGCGGCCGTATCCATCGGTCCCACAAACCGGCAAAGCAAAACGGCTCGCCACTTTTCAGCATCACCCGGAACGGCTGCCGCTTCCCGTGCATTTCCTTCCACTCGTAAAAACTGTCTGCTAGAATCAGGCACCGCCGTTGCTTGAACGCCTCACGAAAGGCGGTCCGGCTTTCAATCGTCTCCGACCGCGCATTGATGTGCGCGTTGCCGACGCTTTCATCCTTCGCCCAGGACGGAATCAGCCCCCAGCGCATCAGCTTCACCGCCGGCCCGCCGTAGTCATGGAAAATCACCGGCGCCATTTGCGTCGGCGCGATATTGTAACGCGGCGCGAAGAACGGCACCCGTGCCATGACGACGCCGACCATTCTGATCAGCTCGCCAAAATCCTTCGCCGCCGTATATCGCCCGCACATGCCCCCACATTATCACACGCCCCGGACAATGCCTGTCCAACCGAAAATTTTTCCTGCGGATTTTCGTATTGTCCCGGCATCCGGCGGATTCAGTTCCGGTCATCGGATACGCTTGTCACTGCCTAGTCGAACGCTCGGCGGCGGTGGGTTCGGCAGCCAATTCGGGGATCGTGAGCGCGCGCGGAGCGCGCGCCACGCCCCCGATGGCTTGAAGATGAATTATGTCCAGATGAAAACGAGTGAACTATGACTGACGACCTGACGCAAGCGGCATTGGCGACTTGGGCGGCGAAAGATTTGCCGGCACGCCTCCTGGCAGTTCAGGTGGCGAAGCTCCTGAACTGCACGACGGAAGATGTCGCCCTTCTTGTCAGCGCGGGAAAGCTTCGGGCGCTCGGCAAGCCGAATCCCAACGCGGTGAAATTCTTTAGCTCCATCGAATTGATCGGGCTGCTCGCCGACCGTGATTGGCTGGACGACGCGACCAAAACCATCAGCCAACACTGGCGGCGAAAGAATGCCCGCCGCAATGGTTTGATCGTCGAAAATCAAGCGGATGTGGCCATC
>DLMG01000349.1:0-1325 GCA_002479245.1 Verrucomicrobia subdivision 3 bacterium UBA7542
CGGCGCGTGGGAACGTGTTTGGGAGATTGAACGTGCAGCCACGACATCATGGAGGCAAGAGTGACATCCGCCCTCGCCCCGGCCCTCTCCCCCAGGAGAGGGAGAATCGTTCGCCGCTCCTTTGAAATTTTATGTGACTGGGTTGGCCGGACGCTCATCCGCAAATCGAGAAACAATCGAAACCCATTTCCTCTCCTGGGGGAGAGGATAAAAGGTGAGGGTGAGCGTGAACACCAACTTCACTGAAAACGTCGAGGGAATACAAAAATTATGATGGACAGAAACTTGCAACCGGAACATTTTGGCGACATGAATAATGATAGGCTGCAAAACAAGTCGTCGATTACTAGTTAGCCGTCGTCAGCGCGTATGCACAAACTCTGGGCCATCACCGCAGCGGGATTCCTTGCAATCTCTGCTGGCTGTCGCTCTCCCGATTCTGGCGTGATATTCTCGGGTTCCATTTTTGGCGATGCTAAGGAAGCCAAGTCGCATCTGGATGCTTACAAGCAGATTTTTTTGGTTTGTATCTATGAAGATCATTGGGAGGACAGAGGGCCTCACGAATACTCGCTTCACCACTTCAAAGGGACTGTCGTTAGGACGTACAAGGGCAATTGGATGGTTTCAGAGAAGATTGCCTTTGTGCATGGAGTGGATGCGCCGGCGCTCACCACATCCAACGCGCATGTTGGCAGTTTGATATTCGTGTTCACCGACGAACATAAGGAAGGCGAGATAGGGCTCGACGCCGGAGACTTTCTTGGGTACGACACGCAGCTTGAGCGTCAGATAAGATTCCTATTTCCAAAACAGGAGAAGGGATGAGAGAGCTGAAGACCACGACGGCTAATATGAGGATAGGCTGCAAATTTTAAGTTTTCCTCGCAGCGTTCACCCCTCCGAAAAAGTTTCAGGCTTTGATCACCGTTGCGCCCGCCGCCGGACGCGAGACAAAAATCGTGGCTTCAATGCCGGTTTTCCTTTTTCCCGAACGTGTTCGCCGGTGTTGAACCCGGAGCGTGTCCGTCCCCGGACACAGCATTGTTGAACGTGCGAACGGCTTCGAATTTTCACGAGTCTTCGGGTGTAAATTCGTTGCTGCGCCCGAGGACGGGCACACCCCGCTTCACCAATTCGTCTCGCGGCAGTCCTTCAGGGGTTTTCCCCGCGACGTTCACCCCTCCGAAAAAGTTTCAGGCTTTGATCACCGTTGCGCCTGCCGCCGGATGCGAGACAAAAATCGTCGCTTCGATGCCGGTTTTCTTTTTGTAATCGGCGGCGATTTTTTGGGAGATGGCTTCAACGGCATCGCTTTTCACCAA
>DLMG01000349.1:1396-2692 GCA_002479245.1 Verrucomicrobia subdivision 3 bacterium UBA7542
GCGCAACCGCCAAACCCGCCGCCGGTCATGCGACAGCCGTAAACACCGCCTTTGATGCCGATGGCTTCCGCAATTTCGACCACGGCATCGAGTTCATGGCAACTGACTTCGTAATCGTCGCGCAGGGAACGGTGGCTGGCATACATCAACTGGCCAACCGTCGGCCAGTTGGAAGCGCGGACGCCCTCGGCGGCATGAACGGTGCGCTCGATTTCACCAATGACATGGCGCGCGCGGCGGAAAACCACTTCGTCCATCCTGCCTTTCGCAAGTTCGAGCGCCTCCGGTGTGGCGTCGCGCAAGGAAGGCACGCCGAGAATTTTCGCGGCGGTTTCGCATTGTTTGCGGCGCGCGGGATATTCACTGCCGGTCAGTTCGTGTTTCACGTTGGTGTTGATGATGAGCACGGCGACTGAGGCATCGGTCATCGGCACCAGCTCAGGTTTCCGCGAGCGGCAGTCGAGGAGCAGGACGTGGTTTTCCCGGCCCATGACGGAAATGAACTGGTCCATGATGCCGCACGGCATCCCGGCATAGTCGTGTTCGGCCTTCTGGCAGAGCAGCGCTTTCTCAACCGGATCGAGGTTTTTGCCGGTGATGATTTCGAGCAGCGTGGCCGTGGCGACCTCGAGGGCTGCGCTGCTGGAAAGGCCGCCGCCGAGCGGGACGTTCGAGTGAATCAGCGCGTCAAAGCCGCCGGGATTCTGCCCTCGGGCAAGGAAACCAGCGATGACACCGGCGGGATAATTCGCCCAGTTGCCTTTCGGAAACGGCTTGAGCGGCTGGGCGAGGTCAATCGTCGCTGGCTGGCCGCCGTGGGTGGATCGAAGCTGGATTTGTTTCGTGTCTTTGGCCGGACGGTCGGCAGCGATGACGGTGTAACACTCAATCGCCATCGGAAGCACAAAGCCGTCGTTGTAGTCGGTGTGCTCACCAATGATGTTAACGCGGCCGGGCGCGGCCACAATCCAGCGCGGCGGGCGGCCATAGGCTTTTTTGAATTCAGCAGTGACGTGGGCGGTGAGTTCTTTGAGGTTCATGGAAAAATGAAATGCAAATGATAGTTGTTCTGGCGACGATTACATTGGTGTTCAAGCTTTAGCTTGCTCCTGCGGGAAACAAGCTGAAGCTTGAACTCCAACGCAGCAAAAACCGGGTTAGGCCGGCGGCGGTGTCTTCCTGCCGCGCACGGCGCCGAACAGCATCAACGCGCCAAACACGAGCAGGACGACACCCCAGATAAGGTTGATGTTGATTTCCTGCCCATCAATCTTGGTGATGGAGCCGGCGCGGTTG
>DLMG01000278.1 GCA_002479245.1 Verrucomicrobia subdivision 3 bacterium UBA7542
ATCATGAACGACGCGAGCAGGAAGAACATGATGTCAATCAGCGGAATAATTTCCAGCCGCGATTTTTTTTCCGGGATGGGTGTGCGGATTTTCATGGTGTCGTCGGGCTGTGCCGGCTGTCGGTCATGAATGAGACCTTTTGGATGCCGACCGCGCGGACGGTTTGATACACCTTTACCATGTCGCCGTGCAACGTGTCGCGGTCGCCGCTGATATAAATCGGCAGGTCGGGGCTGGCGTGGAAGCGGTTGCTTAACACGAGGCCGAGATCGGCCAGCGAAATCTCCTTTTTCTCCAGCCAGACAGCGCCGGATTTGTCCACGGCAATGTTGACCATGTCGGGCCGGAAATCCTGCCGCGATTGCGAGGCGGGCGGCAGGTTGACCTTGATGTTTTCGGTCCGGCTCATCTGCAAACTGACCATCATGAACGACGCCAGCAGGAAGAACATGATGTCAATCAGCGGAATGATGACAATCCGCGACTTTCGGGACCGGACTGGTGAGGGCAGTTTCATCGGCAAAATTTCAGTGGCCGGTGGTCTGGCTGGGTGGCGTTGTCTTGGTCAGATGGGTGGTGTCACCCGATTTCACGCCGCCGCCAACCATCACTTCGACATTGGTTGCCGCCGTTTCCAGCTCGAATTGCAGTTGCGTCACCTTCGCCGAAAAAAAGTTGAAGGGAATCAGCGAGAAAATGGCGATGCCCAGACCGCAGGCCGTGGCAATCAAGGCCTCGCCGATGCCGCCGGTGACCGCTGTGACGGACAGTTCCGCACTGCCGATGTTGAGAAAGGCGCGCATCAGGCCGGTCACCGTGCCCAGCAGTCCCAGCAACGGCGCGAGCGTCACGAGCGTGTCCATCACCGTCAGGAAACGCCCGGCGTGTTTGAGTTCGATTCCTGCCGCCAGTTGCAGCGCACCGAGCAACGAGCCGTGCGCGTGGCCGACGTGGTTGAGGCCGTGATGAATCACACGGATGACGGGATCTTCCGAGCCGGCAGCGATTTGCCTGGCGGCAGTCACGTCGGAATTTTCCAGCGCGGCCAGCAATTGTTCCATTTTTTGCGGGTCGCGCTTCTGGCTTTCACGCCACCACCAGAAGGCGCGTTCGCCGACGACGGCGACGGCGACGATGGCGCAGATGAGGATCGGCCACATAACGGGACCGCCTTTGAGGAAGAATTGGAGAACAATGTTTGCGAGCATAATTTTGTTTGGTTTCAGTTTAATTGCAGTTTGTAAGTGATGCTGGTCTGGAAAAGCCGGTTGCCGGCGCCGGTGGGAAGCCGCCAGTGATGTTTGATGTAGTCCACGGTGGCGTGGTCGAGAACGGGAAAGCCTGATGATTCCTTCACGTCCACGGAAACGACATTACCTGCGTCATCGCCGGTGAGCAACAGAACCACCGTGCCTTGCTCGCCCGTTTGCAGGGCGATGGGAGGATAAGGCGGTTCAGGTCGTTCGCCGCCCGTGCCGGTGTTGAAGAGTGAACCAATGCGTACGGGGGCCACCTGCGGCGGCGGCGGGGAGGCGAGCGCGGCAGGCACGACGAGCGTGCCAACGGTCGGAACGCCAAAGTTGACGTTCGGCGCGTTCGGCAGGGCGACGAGGACGCGCGGCTGATTGTTTTGTTCCGCCTGCTCCGGCTTTTGGGCGATTGCCTGCGGCGGCAACACCGTCGGCTGGACGACAACGGGAACTTCTTCCCGGATGGGCGGGACCGGTTTGATGGCTATGACGCCGCGCCGCGCCCCGAGAATTCCGATGCAGAGAAAGAGGAGGCAAATCGAATTGACCCAGGCGAGCTTGAGATTGGCATCCCGGTTTGCCGCAGGCAGGCAAAGCCGGGCCAACTCGTCTTTCAACTCGTAAGCTGGCGCTGTTCGATTTGCATCCATGTTATTGTGACGCGGTTCAGAACGTGTAGCTGACGGAGCCGAAGAACCCGATCCGTGCGCCGTATTGCGCGGCGTTGACTCCGACGCCGGAACCGTTGCGCAGTTCATACGAGTTATCCGTGACGTTCACGACATCAAGCCGGGCTTTCAAAATTTGTTTGTTGTGAATTTTGAAGCTTTGCTCCGCGCCGATGTTCACCGAGTAGTAAGCCGGAACGCTCCCGCCGTTTGGTATCGTGTTTCCGCTGCTGTCCGTCGAGTCAGTCCTTAGTCCGCTTCCGTAAAGCGCGTCCACATAAACCCGCGTGCTGGTTCTTTGTGACTCGTTAAAAAGATACGAAGTGCCGAAGGAGCCGGTGACCCGCTGATCATGGTCCAGATAAATCCAATGATTTTTGACATAGGCGGCGTCATTCGGATCAAACTGGAATTGCGCTGAATTCCAATCCTTACCCTGCGCCACCGAGTAAGCGACGTTGGCATAGGTGGAGAAACCGCCGGTCGTGTAGGAGCCGGTGAATTCCACGCCGTAAACCCGGCCTTCGGAATAATTGAATGCCGAGAGGATGAGCGTCTGCCCGAACAATCCGTCGTCGAGCTGATTTTTGGATTCCTTGTAATAACCATCCACGCCGACCTGCAGTCCGGGCGCAAGTTTCTGGCTGATACCGGCATCGAAATAATCTGCCCGTTCGGCCTTGACGGGACCGTCGGGCGCGTTGGGACCGGCTGGGGATTCGTTGGCCGTGCCATTGAAGGCTGCCACATCTCCCGCCGGCACGTTTTCCAGCGGCGGCGGCGTGAAGTAACGCGCGTAACCGGCGTGCAACGTCGTCGAGTCCGTGGGGCGATAGATAAGATTGGCGCGCGGACTGGGCTGGTTCTCCTTGTCGAAGGTGGAATAATACTCGTCAAACCGCGCGCCGTAATTGATCGTAACCTCGGGCAGGATTTTCCATTCGTCCTGCAAATACACACCGGCGAACAGCGCGTGCGAAACGCCGTTCTGAACGATGGTCGTCGTCGGCGAACCGGGCAACGGATTAAAACTGCTTGGATCGGTGCTGTCCATCAGAATGGCCGTTGTGGTGGAGTCGGCAGACAGGTATTCCTCCAGCAGCATCACACCGGCGCGGATGGTATGCTTGTCGCCGAGGTTATAACTCGCATCAGCCTGCAGTCCGCCAGAATAGAGTTTTCGATCCACATCGCTGGCCACGCCGTTGAAAAACAAATCACCGGTGGGGTCGGGCGTGAAATGCACGCTGCTATTGCGGCCAAAAACGGAGGCTTGAAAATTCAAATCGCCGGCCGACTTCTGGTAGGTCGCCACGCCGTAATAATTCTGCTCATTTTGATTTTCGTTCAAGGCCGCGGAATTAAACGACCCCGTCTCCCACGGGTCGGTTCCCGGCGCGGTGCCGGGCGGCAAGTTCGGCGTGTTGGGAACCTGAAAGTTGCTGTAGGACGCGCTTCCCATCAGGCTGATGCGGCTCGTATCGCTCAAAATGCGCGAGGCATAGATGAACGTCTTGTATTGGTCGGTCTGGTCATGGATGGCGTCGTGGCTGGGAGTGGGATTTTCGATGCCGAGGTCGTTGTGGTCATAACTGCCATCCACGAAATAATCCCATTTTCCCTGCACGCCGCCATATTGGAAGCTGGGCCGCACGGTGTCATAACTGCCGCCATAGACTCCGGCTACCCCGCCGTTTTCAAAGGCCCCGCTCTTGGTTTGAATGTCCACCACGCCGGCCGTGCGAAAGCCGTATTGTGCGGGCAGCGAGCCGTTAATGAGCTGCATGCTTTCCACGAAGCGTGGATCGAGTTCCAAACCAAACCCGGTGATGCCTTCCGGCAACAGCACGTCGTTGATGCGGTATTGCAAGTTCGCGTGCTCGCCCCGGACGTGCAGGTCACCGTTCGCCGCCGAGTCCTCCGCCACGCCCGGCGCGCGCAAGATCACCTGATTCATCGGCGCGTTGCCACCTTGCGACAGGGTGGCGATTTGATCCTTGTTGATTGTGAAGGCTGTCGCGCCCAAGTCCGGCACGATTTGATTCCGCGCCTGGTTCAATTTGCCAACAACGGTCACATTGCCCAACTGGGTGACATTCGTTGAGCTTCCCGAGGACACCACGTTGGTCGAGCCTCCCGGAGATACGGCCTTCGCGTCTGCCACAATGTTCGTCTGCGCCAGTGCCATCCCGCCACAGGACAGCGCCACCGACGAAATCACCGCCAAATACACTCTGCGATTTTTATATTTTTTCTCTGCAAATGCTTTCATGATTTTCAATGGGTTGAATTTTTCAAATACACTTCCGCGAATCTCCACAGATTCGCACTTTGCAAAACGCCATGCGGCGTAACACAAAGATTTGGTTTAATGAAAAAACTTCAGACGAAGCAAATCGCGCCGTCTGAAACCGACGAATTAGGAAGCAATGCCGAGAGCGGGAGGGGCGCGGCCCAGAGGAAGATTTTCAATGGCCGGACAAAAAACGGAAAATTCTATGCGGGGAGTTGTTTCAACCCAGGTTGCCGGGATGACAACCGGAATGTCGCACGGTGTCGTTTCAATTTTTCCATGAATGAGGGCGACAATGGCACAGTCATCGTCGTTGTCAGGAATTGATCCGCCATGCAGCCACGCATGAAGGGGTGTCCACACCTCGGCGGCGGCCATGAACAACCACACCGCAAGGGACAAGATTGCCGTTGCAGCGAAAATACGTTGCCGCAGCCGGCGATTTATTTGACACTTCTTGTATTGCAAACTGTTTGCAATATAGCAAATGACATGCCGCCGGCAAGACTTATTTTTGAGGCGAGACTTTGCAACCAGGACATTCCATCGGAATCCAAGCGCCATGACCGTTCGCTTTGCCGCACCATAATCTGTCAATCTAATACGCCGCCTCGATTCCCAATAAAAAGGCCCGAAGCCTTTCGCTTCGAGCCTTTGAATCAAACCCAATATTATTACGGCAAAATATGGGGGTTGTCGGTGAGGGTACTCAGCGTGCAAGTCGGAGTATTGCCCACAGCACCGAGAGCGTAAGTGCCGCCAGCCGGACACGGAGGAATGCTGGTGGCAGAGTTCATCTTGATATAGGGCGTCAAGTCGGTGTTCAG
>DLMG01000302.1:0-10462 GCA_002479245.1 Verrucomicrobia subdivision 3 bacterium UBA7542
CCGGTTTGTGGTGACCGCTGACAAAATCCCATTCGGTTTTACCAACCGGATTCAAAATGTCGGCACGAGCATATCCGCCGTTGGCTGAAAGCGTGGCCTCAAAAATCGGCCGCTTTAACGGAAGATGTTTTTGGGTCAACTGGATTGCACCCTCGAAATCGGTGGGGTCTGTGTCAATTTCAACACCGTCGGGAAACATCCGCTTGGCAAACGCACCGACTTCATGGCCTTGGTCAAACACGGCTTGAAGGGCGTCGTCAACTTCGGGAAACAGGTGTTTTGCGTTGTAGGCACTCCAAATCAGCTTGGGACATTGCAGCCCTTGAAGGAATTTCGTTTTTGAAATGTATGGGGCGCGGCTCATCACGTTTACCAGCAATTAAAGATGACAATTTTTGCGGCGGCAACATCCTTTTCCCATGCCGACACAACCGATTTAGAAACCACGAGCCACGAAATATAGCCACGCCGTTTTGTTGGATTTTGCTTGCATTCATTGGCAAGAAGGTTCAGAAATGGAGAATCCTAAAAAAGTCAGTTTGGTTGCCGGGGACGGCTGTTCAATCCCGGTGGGATTGAGGCTTGACGGGGTGGAAATGGACATGTTGTTTTCCCGACGAAATGAGAGCGTCAATTATGAAAACAACAAAAGCATTACTGCTCGGTATTCTCGGCATCGGTTTGGCAATTGCGGGTCAGGTTCGAGCTCAAACAGTGACAAAGTTTGCCGGAGGGGGTTATCACAGCCTGTTTATCAAGAGCGACGGCAGCCTGTGGGCTACGGGCCGCGACGATAACGGCCAGTTGGGCGACGGTATTCTCCATTTGGAGGCGGACCAACCCGAGCAGATTGTGGCCAGCAATGTTACGGCGGTTGCCGCAGGAGATTGCCACAGCCTTTTTATCAAGAGCGACGGCAGCCTGTGGGGCATGGGTAACGATGGGTCTGGCGAGTTGGGCGACGGCACTTATGGAGGCATAGATGGCTACACTAACCAGCCCGAGCAGATTGTGGCCAGCAATGTTACGGCGGTTGCCGCCGGATACGTCCACAGCCTGTTTATCAAGAGCGACGGCAGTCTGTGGGCCATGGGCTTCAACTACGACGGCGAGTTGGGCGATGGCAATAACGGCAGTGCCCCTAACTACGCAGCCAACCTGCCACAGATGATTGTGGCCAGTAACGTCACGGCCATTGCCGGAGGATACCAACACAGTCTGTTTCTCAAGAGCAACGGGAGCGTGTGGGGCATGGGTGATAATTACTTCGGTGAGTTAGGCGACGGTATTCGCAGCACTAACGCTCCCTATGGATTTAACGTCCCGGTGCAGAGCGTGGTAAGCAATGTCACGGCAATTGCCGCAGGAGAATACTTTAGCCTATTTCTTAAGAGCGATGGCAGTCTGTGGGCCGTAGGTAACAATAGTTATGGCCAGTTGGGCGATGGCACTTACAACAATACCAACCTCCCTGAGCAGATTGTGGCGAGCGGGGTCACGGCGATTGCCGCAGGAGAAATGCACAGCTTGTTTTTAAAAAGCGACGGAAGTCTGTGGGCTACGGGCAGAAACACCGAAGGTCAATTGGGCGACGGCTCTTTCAACAACACTAACCAGCCCGAGGAGATTGTGGGCAGCAACGTCACGGCGATTGCCGCAGGAGAATACCACAGCTTGTTTTTAAAAAGTGACGGCGGTCTGTGGGCCATGGGCTTTAACGAATATGGCGGGTTAGGTGACGGCACCGATAACCCCTTTGTCAACCAACCCGAACAGATTGTGGCCGGTTCACCACCCGTGCTTGTCATAACGACGGTCAGCAATATGCCACTGTTGGTCTGGTCTGGGTTGGCCGCGACTCATGTGCTGCAAATGACCACCAATCTGGCCTCCGGCAATTGGGTGACGGTCACCAACGGGATTCCCTTTAGCGGCCTGCAAATCACCAATGCTCCCGGCACCGCCTTTTTCCGGCTGAATTAACTTTAGAAAGCAAAAAATATTCAAAGCAATTGTTCCATTGTCGGCCACAAAAACCGGTGGAGTTTTTCATTTTTCGGGCTGGTCTTTTCCAAGTTGGAACAATCTCAAATCTCCGTTGCCGACAATTTTACCCTCACGCGTTCTGGTTCTGTCATCTGACGAATCATGCCTCGCCACGATACGGCCAGTGCCATCGCGCAAAATGTTGCCGTCGAAACGGCCCACGATTTTCCCCTCACGATTTCTTAGATATCCGTCATTCATTTGTTGCCTCATCAATTAGCGGGTGAATCGTTCAATCAGTTGTCGGACAATCCGCAAATCCTTGTCAACTTCTGGATTCTTGGCCACCGCATCTAACATCTTTTCGGATTTTTTCAACAGGCCGGCCACCCATTTTTTGCCGAATCCACCAATCGTGGAAATGTCAGGTGCCGGATGTCCACCAGCGGAGAACGTGTTGATGGCCTTTTCCAGCACAGCGATTTCATCGGCGGTGAACGGCTCTAATGTTTTCAGTGTGGTTATTTGTTTTGGTCGTTTCATGTTGTGTTTTGGTTTGATGCCAGACGACTGGCGGGTTAGTTTCATTTAAATTTTGTCGGCTCTCGCGTCACCAAAGGTCTTCCGGTTTGAAAAATCTGTAAAAGTCATTTTCAGAAAATCCCTCGCCAAGAGCCTGAAGCTTTCTTCCAACTTCCGCCAAGTCATCATGTTCAAGTGAAAACCGGCTGGCGTTCACTTCTTCAAAAACACGCTCCGTCACATTTTCCGTTGCAATGGTGATTGTGTGTGAACGTTGGTCATCCGGCTTTTGGACGAACAGCAGACTCAATCCTTCGCGTTCAGCAAGAACGACGGCCCATACAAGGCGTTTTGTTCCGGGGAGACGGAACGGAACTTTTCTCAATATGCAGATTTCCATAAAGTTTAGACGTTTTTCAAAATTCGTTGAACCGTTGTCGTGTGCCATTTGGGTTGAATACCGACACGGTTAATTGTCCGTGGTTTGATGCCTTCCAAGTTCAACTGATTGGCGATTTCAGAAATTGAAAGCCCTTTTGAACGATAGGCCAGCATCTTGGTAATGACCGATTTTTCAAATTCCGTGAATCCGTATGGTTTCCGCCCCTCACAACGGCCATCGGTTTTTCGGATTCTCATGCGAGCGGCGCGGAGTTTTTGAACCACAACGCTTTTTTCCCATTCGCTAATTGCACCAAGAACCTGCCGAATGAGCTTTTTGGTCGGGTCGTTATCCTCTACGGTTAGTTCGGTTCCGCACTCGGCAGAGATAACTTTGACGCCAATCTTGCGGAACTCCCCTAAAAGAATTTCTGAAATCATTAAATCACGAGCAAGTCTGTCAGCCCGCTCGACAAGCACCAGCCGAACCCCGTTGGCCTTTATCGCAATAAACAATTCAGTAAGGGCTTCACGGTCAAAAGCGTCTTTGGTTCCGCTGACGCCCTTTTCACAAAACTCGCGCTCAATTTCAATTTGATGACGTTTTGCATATCGGGTAACGGTGTCCCGCTGCCGGGGGAATCCGTCGCCGGAAATTTGACCCTTTCCACTTACGCGAAGGTAAGAAAAAGCTTTCGTTTTCATGTCGGCCAAGTCCCATACGGGCCGACTCCCGGCAACACCAATTCTACAGAATTCGTGCTTTTTTTGAGGGAGTAATCAGCTAAAGCGTTGTTGGCATTGACATTGTGACGGGAAGCGAATTTTTGGAGCGTTTCAGTCGTCACGGAAACGTTCCCTTTGACCACCGCTGCTGATTTTTAGCCAGCCGTCAGTCGTGTCTCAATCCTCAAAACCACAGGACGACCCATTGGCGTTCGCCAGTTGGTCGGCATGGTGGATTTGGACGCGGGAACGGTGGAATGTCCTCAATCTGAACCGAACTGCCAGAACGCAAATCAGCGACACTTGAATAACCGCGTCATTTGTGGCGTCATTTCGTCTGTGGCATCGGTGCCTGCACAATGTGTAAAGTCATTTGAGCCTCATGTATAAGATTCACCGCGTAAAACGCCGGTATAATTCTAGACATTTTTCCCCCGGTTTCGTCTCCATAAGTTGCGGAAACAAATCCCCAGCACCGACCCCCTCCTGTCGCGAC
Organism: Verrucomicrobia subdivision 3 bacterium UBA7542; assembly: GCA_002479245.1. GTDB lineage: Bacteria > Verrucomicrobiota > Verrucomicrobiia > Limisphaerales > UBA11358 > UBA11358. The sequence continues at coordinate 4,112 of DLMG01000302.1, forward strand.
TGCTGGGCCAGTAGATGTTATTACAACTCTCGAATCGCCGGATTGGATTAGTGGTCCGCCACTGTAACCGCTGACGCTCGGGTCTTGAAGTAAGAAGAATAGGCCATTGTCATCGTGCAGCATACCACTTGCAACCTTTGACTCGCGGGATAATGGAATAAATTGCCCTTCAGCACCGAGTCCCAGCGGAAAACCAAGGGCAGTCACATATACATCTCTGGATGGCAGATTGGTTTCTGACGCCAACGCTCCCAATGGAATTGCTCTTTGGTTTAGTGCTTTGATGCCTTCGGTCGTGATTGAAGGTAGTGGATAAACAGAGATATCTGCGACTGGGTGATGAAACCACGTGATGCTGGGCTGTCCGGTTATCGAGGAAAGCTGAAAATGCCAAGGCTCTTCATTTTCACCTCCCATAATAACTTCACATTCTGAACTCATATTTACCGCGACGTGTTTAACTGTCACTAAATAGCAAACATTGGAGCTTACAACAATCAAACCGGTTCCTGTGATTCTGTTTTTCTTAATGATGAACATGCCGTTGGTAGGATTTTTTAACCACACCTCATAGGGAATACCATTGATGTCCTCTGTAACCGGTTTGTTGTCAGCCAAGAAAACAACAGACTTTGAGAAATCATCAATTGTGCCGCCCCAACAAGCGGAGGTGCAAAAGAAGCCGACAAAGATTAGAAATCTGATTGTTTTCGTAACTGACATAACGAGTCCATACTGAGCCACGCTGGAACGACGATGTCAACCGCGAATATCGGTGTGCCGAATACATAAATACGTGCGTTTTCCCTTGGAATTTTCCTGACCACCCGTCAAACGCAGGGATACTTGGGGCCAGCACTCGTTTTTGACCCATGTTCAGAAGGGCGGACCCCACCATGGCGGGTGGGGGGTATGGGCAACAGCATCGTCGTCTGTAAAAGATATTACTGCCGTGAGGTCAAAAAAGAATGGACGAACACATTTTGGGGATTGCGTCCAAAAACCTCATTGCCCTTAGCAAAAACTGATTTTGTCAGAATTGTGTCAGAAGAAAATCAGTATAAAAACGAACGAAACCCTTAAAACCCTTGAAAACAAATGGTACTCCCGTCCCGAATTGAACGGGAATCCACGGTTTAGGAAACCGCTGCTCTATCCATTTGAGCTACGGGAGCGCGCCCACCGCAAAATACCCCCGCCGCCGCGAATGGCAAGTCCCTGCCGTTCCGCAGAATGACTAATTCCTAAATCCGAATGACTAAAGAATTTCCAAATGACCCAATAACCAATGATCTGTCCAAGCTGTTTATTCGGGCTTCGGGCTTCTTTCGTCATTATGGTTTCGGAATTAGTCATTTCCCATACCCATTTCGCTTTTCCGCCGCCCCCGTTTCGCCTAACTTGCCGTCATGTTCAAGCCAGCCGACTTGTTTGACCTAAACCAGACCGAACACGCCGCCATTTTCGACGGCTGCAAATTCACCTGGGACGCGCTCAAAAAAATCGAGGGCTACCTCGCCGCCAATTTGAAACCGGCCCGGCACAACTCCGGCGCGGGCAGGGCATTCATCGGTGAAAAAGTTTTCATCGGCGAAGGCACCGTCATCGAGGACGGCGCAATGATCAAAGGCCCGGCCATCATCGGCAAAAACTGCCAGATCCGCCACAACGCCTATCTCCGCGAAAATGTCATCATCGGCGACGATTGCGTTGTTGGCAACTCGACCGAAATCAAAAACTCGCTGCTGTTCAATCACGCCGTCGCGCCGCACTTCAATTACGTTGGCGACTCGATTCTAGGCCACAAGGCGCACCTCGGCGCGGGCGTGAAAATTTCCAACTTCAAGATGTTCCCCGGCAACATCGAGGTGGAGATGGACGGCCAGCCGTTTGACACCGGCCTGCGCAAATTCGGCGCGCTGCTCGGCGACGGCGCGGAAGTGGGCTGCAACGCCGTGCTGAACCCCGGCAGCATCCTCGGACGCGGCGCGGTGGTTTACCCGAACGTCTTCTGGCGCGGCATCCTGCCCGCGAATATGATAGCCAAAAACAAGGCGGGAATTGACGTCGTTGTCAAACGGCCAAGGGAAAGCTGAGCAACCAGCGCGGTTGAAAAAAAGGAGCGCGTGCGTCCCGCACGTCGTCGTTACCGTCCCGGCGACGACTTTGAATTTCAAAATGTTCGGCGGGACGCCGAACCTGGTGCGCCAGCCGCCGTCGCGCCGGAGCGGCGCTTTGGCGCGCCGCGAAGGCGGAAGGCACGCGCTACCCACATCATCCTGAATTTTCGCGCAACCGGCGAATCAGGTTCTCTGCAACCGTTTTTGCCAAATCTTCCGGCTTCAATTCAATCCGCTCCAGGTTTTTCTGGGCGCGGAACCAAGTCAGTTGCCGCTTGGCAAATTGCCGGGTGCGGATTTTCACCAGCTCGATGGTTTCCGCCAATGACCGCTCGCCGCGCAGATGTTCCACCACCTGCCGGTAACCGATGGCCTGCATCGCCGTTTTGTTTTCCGCAAGGCCATGCTTGAGCAATTTGCGGGTTTCGTCCACCAAACCGCGCGCGAACATCGTGTCCACGCGGGCGTCAATCCGTCGGCGCATATCTTCCGTCGAACGGGTGACAACAATTATGGATGTAGGGCAGACATTCTTGTCTGCCGGTTCTGGCGACTTTCCAGTCGCCAGTTCGTGCGAGGGTGAAACAACATCCGCTTCCACGGACACGGGACAAGAATGTCCCGTGAACCCGCGGACAGGAATGTCCGCGCTACGAGGCCCGGGGAAAGACTCGCCCCACCGTGACTGTTGTGCGGAGAACGGTTTCCCAGTGAGCCGAATTACTTCCACGGCGCGGATGACGCGGCGCGGATTTTTTTTATCAATTTTTTCGTAAGCCGCCGGGTCGCGTTCGCGCAGTTCGGCCAGCAATTTTTCCAGCGGCGTGGCTTCGAGTTCGGCGCGTAATTTGGCGTTGCCCGACGGTGTTTCGCCGAGTCCTTCGAGAAAGGCCTTGAAGTAAAGTCCGGTGCCGCCGCAAAAAATCGGCACGCGGCCGCGCGACTGGATTTCCGCCACGGCGCGGTGCGCGAGCCGGGCGAATTGCGCGGCATCGAACGATTCGGTCAAATCGCAGATGTCAATGAGGTGATGCGGTACACGGGCGCGGTCGGCGGGCGATGGCTTGGCCGTGCCGATGTCGAGTCCGCGATACACCTGCATGGAATCGGCGGAAATGATTTCACCGCCGAATTGTTCCGCGAGGCGCAGGGCGATTTTGGATTTGCCGACGGCGGTCGGGCCGGCGAGAAGGACGGGGTGATATTTCCCCGAACGAATTTGCGCTTTGAACCCATGATCCGGGGCGCAGTCCCTGGGAGCGCTGGCGTCTCGCCGGCGAGTTCCGGCTTTCAGCTCCCGACTGGCCGGCGGGACGTCAGCCTTCGCTCTGAAGCTTCGGCGCGACAGGCCGGCGCTCCCAGGAGGTTCATGGAAAGGATGGAGGTCGGGGGTATTTGCCATCTTCAATCCTCCGTGCTCTATCCTCGTTTCGGCTCGCGGCGGGAGAGAAACGCGGCCAGCGTCAAGCCGGCGATGAAAATGGGGATGCTGGCCAATTGTCCCGACGTGAGGCCGTTATGGATGTGGTCCGCGGGATAATCGCCCCGAAAGTATTCCACGATGGAACGGAAGATGGCGTAGCCGATGAGACAGGTGGCGAACACCTGGCCGTTAAATTTTTTGTGCCGGAACAGCCAAGCGAGGCCGAGGTAAAGGGCGAAGTTTAAGAGCGCATCGTAAATCTGCGTCGGATGCACCGGCAGGCCGCGGGTCACGTGATCGGCGGGAAACCGGATGGCCCACGGCAGGCTGCACGCCCGGCCGTAACAACAGCCATTCAGCAGGCAGCCGATGCGGCCAAAAACATTTCCCAGCGCAATGCTTGGCGCCAGCACGTCGGCGGTTTTCCACAGCGGCAATTTTTTCCAGCGAATGCAAATCATGCCGGCAATCGTCGCACCGATGAGGCCGCCGTAATACACCAGCCCGCCGTGTTGAATCATGAAAATTTCCGGGAGCGGCTGGTTGGCGAATTCGTCCTTCCAATAAGTTGTCACGTAAACGGCGCGCGCGCCGAGAATTGCGCCGAACATCAGCCAGAACACGATGTCGGCGATTTTTTCTGCCGAGATGTTTTCGCGCCGGGCGCGGCGGGTGGCCGTCCAAAGCCCCGCCAGGAATGCCAGCGCAATCATCACGCCATACCAATGAAGCTTGAAGGAGCCGAGTTGAAACACAATCGGATGCACGGTGGAAAATTAAGGTGTGGCGGCGGAAATGGGAAATTGAAATTTATGCGTGTTCAATCGTGATTGGTGGCCACAGCGGAGTGAGCCGTCGCCGGTACCGGCGGCGGTGGCGGCAAGAAACCGGGCGGCAACGGCGGCCATTCGGGCACATGGGTCACCAGATCGCGCCAGGTCTGGCGATCGGCGGGTGACATCTGCGCCCAGCGGTCGGCATTTTTGAGAAATTCCTGCTGTTCTGCCGGGCTCAACCCGGCAAATTTTGCAAATGCCTGAACGCACTCGGTCCGTTGTGAAACGGGCATCCGGTCAAAGGACTGCAAGGTTTTTTTGATCTGTTGCCGTTCCACCTCGGACAGCGTATTGAGGGTTTCCTGTTTTTCGTCCGCCGTCAGCTCGAAGAACCGGTTGACCTGCTCGGCGATATTCCGGCGTTGGACATCGGGATACAGGCATGCCGGGATTGTGCCCACATCGGTTTCCGGCGGACTGCCGATCGGGTTGATTCGTTCGAAGTATTTCAATACGCTTTCATCCTCAAGAAATTCCTGCTGCAATGGCGGTGGCAGGATGTCCCATTGCGAAATCCGGTCCTGGACCAGATCCCGGATGTCATCCGGGACCGCCGCCAGTTGCGTGGCACGATTGGTGGGGGATTTGTGCATCAGCGGGAGCAGGTACCAACGCAACTCCGTCGCCCGCAACCGCAGTTCGCGCTCGTTGGGATCGAGTGCCTCGTATTCGGCGACCTTGGCCAGAATCCGGGCGCCGATTTCAGGCGGGCGGTTGGTCAGATACTTTTCCCGGTCTTCCGGCGTCATGGCCAGCAGTTCGCGGAATAAATCGACGGGTGACTTCGAATGTGCCATCTGCGGTGGCGAAAGGTTGGCCGGGGCCGAAAACAACCTGTGCGGGGTGGGGCCGTTGGTGACCGTTTCAGCGGTGAGAGGGAAGGTGGCAAAAAAGCCGACGGTTGATGCAACGACAATCCAATCCCGCAAAGCGGGATGCTGCAGCGAATGAATCATTGCATCAAGGCCAGCAATTCATTGTCCGCATGCTGTGGCTGGCTCATGCGGCGGATGGCGTCAAAATTTTCCAGCGCTTCCGGGCTGGGCATAAGTTGTCCCCTGGTCACGAACGCAACGTTCCTGGCGAGCGCGATGCGCTGGCGGTAAATTTCATGGTGTTGCAAGGCCAAACCGGCGAACGCAATCACCGCAGCCGCAAAGGCGACGCGCGGCACCAGCGCATGCCAGTTCCAACGCCAGCTCCAGCCGTGCGGCCGGGCCTCTTCGTGTTCGACCGCCTGAAGCACGCGCGCGGTGAAATTCAACGGCACGGGCGCGTCCGGCAATCGGGTGAGGGCGGCGTTCAAGGCTGATTCCATTTCCCAATCGGCGCGGGCGTCGGGATTGGCAGTGAGATAAGCGCGCAATTCGGCTTGTTCGGCTTCAGTGAGTTTCCGCCGCCAGCTTGATTCGCGGAGTTGGGAATGGAGTTCGTTGTCTTTCATGGTCTCGCTTCTGATTAAAAACCGGGGTTCGAACAAAGTTGCTCAAAAAATTGAAAGCGCAACTCGCTGTTCAAAACCGATTGAGTATGCTAATAACAATGCAGCCGTAATGCGCTCAAAACACATGGCCGCCATCGCATCCAACGCCAGCGCCGACGCACCTGCCGCCCCGGGCAAACCGACGAACCGCCGCCGGTTTCTCGACGCCTGCCACTGCCGCGCAACGGATCGCCCGCCCGTTTGGCTGATGCGGCAGGCCGGTCGCGCCTTGCCGGAGTATCGCGAACTGAAGGAAACGCATTCCTTTTTGGAATTGATTCAAACGCCCGAGCTTGCCGCCGAAGTCACGCTCCAGCCGGTTCGGCGATTCGGATTCGATGCGGCGATCCTGTTCAGCGACATCCTCGTCATTCCCGAAGCGATGGGCCAGCCCTACCGTTTCCGCGAAACCGGCGGCGTGGTCATGGACTTTGCCGTGCGCACCAAGGCCGATATCGAGCGCCTTTCCGTCGAGCGCGTGGTCGAACG
>DLMG01000302.1:10604-11427 GCA_002479245.1 Verrucomicrobia subdivision 3 bacterium UBA7542
GGTTTCTCGGGTTCGCCGTGGACGCTGGCCACGTTCATGATGGAAGGCGGCAGCGCCGAAAAATACACCCGCGCGTTGAGGCTTTTTCACGAAGACCGGGGAACTTTTTACGCGCTGGCCGAAAAGCTCACCGCCGCCATCACCGCTTATGTGCAAATGCAAATCAGCGCCGGCGTGGACGCGCTCCAGATTTTCGACAGCTACGGCGGCCAGCTCGCGCCGACGGAATTTCAGGAAGCCTCCGGACGCTGGATGCGGGACATTGTCGCCAGCATTGGAGCGCCGGTCTCCAGCACGGCCCAGCCTGAAAATCCATCCCAGCGAGCCGTGCCGGAGGCCGGCGTTCCGATCATCGTCTTCTCCCTCGGCACGCACGGAAATTGGGACGACCTGCTGGCGACCGGGGCAAGCGTGCTGGGCATAGACTGGCAATTTCCGCTGGCTCACGCGCGCCGGCTTTTGCCCGCGGATATCGCCCTGCAAGGCAACCTTGCACCCGCGCTGCTCAGCGACGCCACTCCGGAAATTGTCGCACAGGAAACACGGGCCGTTCTTGAGGTCATGCGCGGCCGCAAAGGCCATATTTTCAACCTTGGTCACGGCGTGCCGCCCAATGCGAAATTGGAAAACATTGCCGCATTGGTTGAAACAGTGAAAAATTTCAAATGATGAACGACATGGTTGAACGTTTTGTAGCCGCGGACGTCAGTCCGCGCATACTTTTTTTCAGGCGGATTAGCGCCGACTGACGTCGGCGGCTACATTCAATTGGCATGAGCACGCTCAAAGTTGATCTCGGTTTGGTGGAAAAATACAACGTGGC
>DLMG01000076.1 GCA_002479245.1 Verrucomicrobia subdivision 3 bacterium UBA7542
CAGGGCCGCAAACAATACGAGTTCGAACCGACCGCCGTGGTGGCGCTGCTTCGGCAAACCGTGACCTTGATGCAGCCCAACGCCGCTGAAAAGCAGGTGCAACTTTTGTTGAAGCTGGATGACTCTCAACTCTCAATCCTCAACTCTCAACCAATCGAAATGGACGGCCGGGCGATCCAGCAGGCACTGGTGAACCTGATGGATAATGCCATCAAACATTCGCCGAAGGACGAGGTGGTAACGGTGGGATTGGAAGTGCGAAGTGCAAAGTGCGAAGTGCGGAGTGAAAATGTCCCAGTCGAGGACGAGGGACGAGGACGAGAACGATCTGAAAAGTCCTTCAACCCTCAACCCCTCGGCGCGACGAAGCGTAGCGAAGGCGGCTCAACCCTCAACCTGTTTGTCAGCGACCACGGTCCGGGCATTCCGCCGGAGGAACACGAGAAAATCTTCGAGCGGTTTTACCGGCGCGGTTCCGAGTTGCGGCGCGAGACGCAAGGTGTTGGAATCGGTTTAAGCATCGTGAAACACATCGTCGAGGCGCACGGCGGCCGAGTGCTGGTACAAAGCGAGGTTGGCAAAGGCAGCCGGTTTATCATTGAATTGCCAATACAACAATGAAAGCTCAACAACCAACATCGAACATCGAACATCGAACATCCAATGTTACCTGCGGGCGCGGAAGCTCGATTGGATGTTGGGCTTTGGATGTTCGATGTTGGATGTTTATTCCCTTCCACAAATGTCCCGCATCCTGATCATTGAAGACGAAGCGCCCATGCGCACGGCGCTGGCCGACCTGCTCACGACCGAGGGCTATCGCGTGCTCACCGCCGCCGATGGCGAGAGCGGCCTCCAGCGCGCCCTCGACGAAAAGCCCGACCTCATCCTGCTCGATGTCATGATGCCGAAGCTCGACGGCTTTGCGCTGTGCGCCGAGTTACGCCGCCTCTCCAATGCCGTGCCCGTGCTCATGCTCACCGCCAAGGGCCAGATCGAGGATCGCGTCGCCGGCCTGGACGCCGGCGCGGACGATTATCTCGTCAAGCCATTCAGCACCGAGGAATTGCTCGCCCGGGTGCGGGCGCTGCTGCGGAGGTTTCAACGGCACCACAAGGCGGTGGGAAAATTGAAGCTGGGCGAAATTGAAATTGACCTGGCCCGGCAGACCGCCGTGCGCGGCAAAAAACAGGTTCACCTGACGGCCAAGGAATTTTCCATGCTGCGGCTGATGGCTGAAGCCGAGGGCGAACCGGTCACGCGCGAACGGTTTCTCGACGTGGTCTGGGGTTACGCCGCGTTTCCGACGACGCGCACCGTGGACAATCACATCGCCAGCCTGCGCGCCAAGCTGGAGCCGGTCCCGGATGAACCGTGCTGGCTCAAGACGGTGCATGGGGTGGGATACAAACTTGAAACGGAAAGAAAATGAACATCGAACATCCAACATCCAACGCCCAACATCCAATGTGGCTTGGGACGTCATTGGACGTTCGATGTTGGATTTTGGACTGCGGTGGCAGAGCGCCCGTCCTCCGTAGCAGCACTGCGGAGGGTGGACAGCGGCAACACCGCTTTTCGCCGGCGGACAGAGCTTCCAAAGCGGCGTGGCGTTTCACTTCCCGCCGCAGTCCAAATTTTTGGTTGAGGCTGGATCCCAGGCCCGATTTTGCAAAAGCGTGACAATTGAGGCGGGTGGATTTGGCAGCATTTGAGCAAGGCAAACCTATGAAAACAAATTGGCTCGTTGGTTCGGTTTTTCTGGCCGGGGCGATGGTTCTGCGGGCGCAAACAAACGATTTGAGCGCGGCGCTGCGCCAGGGCTTGTTCGAGGAGGAGGCCAATCGCAACCTCGACGCGGCCATTTCCAATTACCAGGCGCTCGCCACACAATTTGACCGGGACCGGCAGATTGCGGCCACGGCGATTTTCCGGCTGGGTGAATGTTACCGCAAACTCGGCCAGACGAACGACGCGGTCATCCAATATCAGCGCATCATCCGCGAATTTTCCGACCAGCAAACGCTCGCCACCTTAAGCCAACAGAATCTGACGGGGCTGGGGACAACGCCGCAAGCATCGTCAGCTTCAGCAACAACCTCTGAATCAACGGCCAAGACAGCAGAGTTGGAAGCGGAAGCGACTGCTCTGAAAGCGCAAATAGCGCACCTTTCGGGTTTGAACCGGGAAGACCGGCGGACCGCCATCCAGCAAAATTTTCCCAACCCGGTGCTGACGACATTGATGCAGCAATTGAATGAAGCGGAACAGAACCTTGCGAGTCTCACAAACGACTACGCGCCGACAGATCTCCACGTCGCCAGGGTGACCGCACTGGTAAACGCCATCAACGGTCAGATTGACGCCCAGGTGGATGGCGTGATCAAGGGATTGCAGTCCAAAATGGAAGCTGATCTGGACGCCGCCAAAGCCCTTCACGAGCGATCCGGACCAGTTCAGGCAGTCCACACGGAAGCTTCGACGGTGACCGACGACGAAGACCAGGAAATCCGCCGCATCCAGCAATTGATTCAGGACAGCCCGGATTTGATCAATTCGGCGACCAGCGGTGCCACACCGCTATTTCAGGCGGCGGGTGCCGGCTGGTTCCGCGTAGTCAATTTTCTGCTCGATCACGGGGCGAACATCAATTTGAAATCCGGCGGCCAGGGGGTGCCGTTGCATGGCGCGACGGAAAATCGAAACAAGGCAATGGTCGAATTGCTGCTAAGTCGCGGCGCGGATGTGAATGCCACGGGTGGCTTTGGCGAAACTGCACTGCATATCGCCGCTGAAAAGGGATTTCTGGCCGTGGCGGAAGTATTGCTGGCTCATCACGCAGACTTAAATGCTCGCGATAGTCAGAGTAGTGGTGAACGCACACCGCTTCATCTCGCGGCGGAGCGCGGCAATGTCGAAATGTTGAAATGGCTGATCGCTCGCGGAGCCGACATCAACGCGAAAAGCACAGACGGTTCGACTCCTCTTGGCGATGCTGCCAGCGCTGGTCAACTGGATTCGATCAAGGCGCTGCTCGCTGCAAAAGCGGACCCGGACACTGCTGACAATTACGGCCACGCGCCCATGAGTCACGCCGCCGAAGGAAACAATTTGGAAGTCGTGAAAACACTTTTGGGCGCCAAAGCCGATCCCAACGGCGGCAAGCTGGACGCGCCGCTCTTTTGCGCCATTAAAGGAGGCAATACCAACCTGGTTGAACTGCTGCTCCGTGCCGGTGCCAATCCGAATCTGCCGGGAAGACTTGATTATCAGATTACAGGTTATCGCCCTGGCCAAACCAGCACGCTCGCTCCTTTGGAACTCGCCATCGCACAAGATCACGCCGAGATCGTAAAGTTGTTGCTTCGATTCAAAGCCGATCCCAATGGCAACAACTTTTTGGGGAAGCCGCTGATTTTCGACGCGCTTCCCAATGCCGAAATACTGGAAGTCATGCTGGACGCGGGCGCGGACCCAAATCAAGCCGGTGCGGACGGCGAACCGCCGTTGATGAAGCTTTACAGTTTTTCCGAATCATCGGAAAGAAACGTGGCGCTCGCCAGACTGCTGGTCGCTCATGGCGCCAAAGTCAATATGCAAGACAAACAAGGTAACACGCCATTGGTCGTGGCGGTTTTTCGCGGAGATCACGAGTTAATGAAATTGCTTCTCGCAAACGGGGCCGACGTCAATGCGCGGCGGCCTTTGGATGGCGCAACCGTTTTGCATCTGGCCGTCCAGTCGGGTAATCGTGAGATCGTCGAGCTGCTTCTCGCAAACAAGGCGGACGTAAATGCGCGGAACAATGATGGCCTGACACCGTTGGATTTGGTCAAAAACAAGTTGTTGCCAAATGCGGCTCCGAGTGACAAAACCAACGCCAGCGAAATCGCCGACCTGCTGCGTCAGCACGGCGCGTTGGACAACTTGCCGCATTGGGACCGCATCACCGTCAGCCGTCCCTCGGCCAATTATTCGGAAACGGTTTTCCGAAAAGGAACCAATGACTGGAACCAAATCAGTTTGTTCGATGTGTTGGGAGTTCAATACGAGCTGATCAGCAATTCGCAATCGGAGCCGGCACGCATGCAGTCCGCTCCTTACAGCTACTACGCCGGCAACAATTCGCTGTCCTTTCCAGACCTTGCAAACATAATTATCCGCCGGGCCACCGCAGACGGCAAAGGTTGGGAGAATCGGACAATTGATCTAACCAGCGCCTTGAATTCGGGAAATTGTGCCGCTGATTTTCAACTGCGATGGGGAGACGTTGTGGAAATTCCCGAGAAGGACCATGTGCTCAATGAACGGTGGCCCGGCCTCTCCACCAATGAATTGTTCACGTTGAAAAACTGTTTGACTCGCCACTTGCAAATTTCCGTCAAGGGGCAAATCACCAACATCGTCATTACGCCACAAGTCAAGGAATTGGTGCCGGGAAGCCGTGAATATCCGTTGTCGTCATACGGCGCAAAAATGGAACCGGCGGTCAGTTTGCTGAAATTTGAGCCGTTCATGTTATGGCCTGTGCTGAAAGATTCAAAATTGTTACTCGCTTCATCGGATCTTTCCCACATCAAGGTTAAACGCCGCGACACCACTACGGGCAAGATGCATGAGTGGATAGTGGATTGTTCAAATCCGCAGGCGCCGCCCAATCTCTGGCTCCGGGATGGCGATGTGATTGAAGTGCCGGAAAAGTAACGGAGGTTCTCCGGCGTTCATTGACAGAAGTAAACAAAGAAAACGAAACGGGACGATCTTTGTTTCCTTGGTTTGCTTCTGTTGAAAACTGCCATCCGGGGACAGGCGGCACGCGCTGTCCTATTTTTGATAAACGTTCACGCGGGCGGGCGGGAGATTCAGCCAGATGATCTTGGAGGCCAGCCGCTGGAAGTGCGTGGCGCTTTTGTGGTGCCCGTTGCCGAGATGATAGCTGTATTGAACCCATTTGCCGCCGTGCTCCAAAATCGCGCGGATTTTTTCGGCGAGCGCGTCGGCTTCAGCCGCCGGGAAATTCAGCAGCGGCAGGCTGGAAATAACCGCGCCGACGCTTTCAATCGGTTCGTCGTGTTGCCGCAGCAGAACGTCCAGATGCCACGCGTCGCCAGTGATGATATGGGCACGGGGAAAGCGCAGGCGGAGCAAGCGCGCCAGCTTGGGATTATTTTCAATGGCCACCAACCGCTCCTCGCGCAGGCCGTGTTCGATGAGCGCCTGGGTGACCGCCCCGGTGCCGGGGCCGAGTTCGAGCACGTAACTTTCCGGGTCGGACGGCAGCCAGCGCGCCATCGCGGCGGCGAGTTTGGGCGAACTCGGCGTGACCGCGCCCGTCCGTTGCGGATTGGCGAGCCATTCGCGCAGGAACAGGCTTGAGTCCGTTAATGCTGCGATGAGCTTTTTGGCCATGACGTTGAAAACTTTTGTTCGACTCTAATCTTCAGGCGACAGAGTAATTCACCCGTGCGGTCGCTGCCATAGAAAATTTCAGTTTTATTCAACGGCCGCTTTCGGCGGTTTTGCCGGCGCGGCAGTTCCTTTGAGTTTTTTGCGCACAACCTCGCGGCGCGTTGACCAATCATTCCAGCTTCGTTCCCACGCTTCACCGGTAAAATTCGTTTGCGCAGACGGCCAGAGCGCATCGAGCGTTTTTAATTCGTTGCCGGCGGCTTCGCGGTCCTTCCATTGCCAGTACGATTCGACAAGATTCAACCGGTTTTCAGGATAATCGGGCGCAAGCTTGACGGCCTGTTCCAGCCATTCGCGCGCCTTGTGCCGGCTGCCGATGCTCACCGGCCAGCCGGGCGCGTCGCGATACAGCAGGCCGAGACAGCGCGCAGGGCCGGCGTAATCGAAATGTTCGTCCAGGTCGTCCGCCGTTTTGAACTCGCGCTCCATTTCC
>DLMG01000328.1:0-1575 GCA_002479245.1 Verrucomicrobia subdivision 3 bacterium UBA7542
AAAAGATATTGCATTGGGAGGGATGTTTGTTATGTTGCACGCCCGCTTTCAAACCGAGGGCGGAGAAATTTAGTTAAACGGTAAACAGACAATTGTTCTTTGTATGGCTGCCCAACGCATTCGCATTCGACTTAAGGCTTATGACCAACGCGTCATAGACCAATCGGCGCGTGAAATCGCCGACACCGTCAAACGCACCGGCGCGCGCGTCGCCGGGCCCATCCCGCTCCCGACCCGTATCGAGCGCTTCACCGTCCAACGCTCGCCGCATTGCGACAAAAAATCGCAGGAAACTTTCGAACAACGCACGCACAAACGGCTGATTGATATTCTCGACCCGACTGCCAAGACCGTGGATGAATTGAAAAAGCTCAATCTCCCGGCGGGTGTGGACATCACCATCAAGATATGAAAACACGGATTATTGGATGGTTGGATGGTTGGATTATTGGGGAAGCCCCGTCGAGGGTCTCTCCGAGACATCAATCCATCAATCCATCAATCCATCAATCCATTTTTTAACTATGCCACTCGGACTTTTAGGAAAAAAACTCGGTAGCACGCGCGTTTACGATTCGCGCGGCGTGGTCACGCCGGTCACGGTCGTTCTCGCCGGTCCCAACCGCGTGCTTCAGGTCAAAACCCAGGCCGGCAAGGACGGCTACAATGCCGTTCAACTCGGGTTCGACGATCAAAAGGAACAGCGTCTCACCAAGGCGGTGCTCGGCCACATCAAAAAGCAAAATGGCACGGCGGTGAAACGCATCCGGGAATTTCGGAATTTCTCCAAGGAAGTAAAATCCGGCGACATCGTCGGGCCGGCGCTGTTCGCCGTTGGCGATTTTGTGGACGCGATTGGCATCACGAAAGGCCGCGGTTTTGAGGGCGTCGTGAAGCGTCATCGTTTCGCCGGTGGTGATTCGACGCACGGAGCCAAAGGCTGGCACCGCCGCAGCGGCGCCATTGGTCAGCGCCTGTTCCCCGGAACGGTCATGCGCGGCATGAAGATGCCCGGTCACATGGGGCAGGTTCAGCGCACGACACAGAATCTTGAAGTCATCCAGGTGCGCGAGGCGGACAATCTGTTGCTCATCAAAGGCGCGATTCCCGGGGCGGAAGGCGATTATGTCATCATTCGTGAATCCAAGAAACGGCCCAAGGGCTGGAAACCGCCGGTCAGTTTGGCGCCGATGAAGAAGAAGGGCGCCGCCGCCGCGAAGGCCGAACCCAAACCCGCGGTTGAGGCCAAAAAGTAATTTAAACGGCCATGAAAATTGCCATTAAAAATATCGAAGGGAAGCAGCAGGGCGAACTCGAAGTGAAGTTCCCGCTGATCGAGGACGGAAAAGGCACACAAGCGGTGCATGACGTCGTCGTCGCCTATCAGGCGGCGCAACGCATGGGCACGGCCTGCACCAAAAACGTCGGCGAAGTTTCCGGCAGCAACAAGAAACCGTGGCGGCAAAAGGGCACGGGCCGTGCGCGCGCCGGTTCCCATCAATCGCCGTTGTGGGTGGGTGGCGGCGTGGTCTTCGGGCCGAGGCCCCGTGATTTCAGCAAAAAAGTTTCCAAGAA
>DLMG01000328.1:1661-2810 GCA_002479245.1 Verrucomicrobia subdivision 3 bacterium UBA7542
TTGGTGGACGATTTGAAACTCGCCTCGCCGAAGACGAAGGATTTTGTCGGCCTGATGTCCACGCTGGAGTTGACCGGCACGACGCTCATCGTCGCCCCGGCGGACAAGAACCTCACGCTCGCCTCGCGCAACATTGAAAATGTCACGCTGGCCACGAGCGATTCGCTGAACACGTACGACATTTTGCGGCCCGACAAGCTGCTCTTCACGAAGAGCGCGTTTGAGAAGGTCGAAGCCCGTCTGATCAAGGAATAACATGAACGCTTTTGAAGTCATCAAGACCGTCCGCCTGACGGAAAAGGGCACGCGCCAGGGTGAAAAGTTCAATCAATACACCGTCGTGGCCGATCGCCGCGCGAACAAGACGGAAATCCGCCAGGCCGTGCAGGAACTGTTCAAGGTCAAGGTCACCAAGGTCAACACGCTGAACGTGCGCGGCAAACTGCGCCGTCAGCGCACGTCGCAGGCCGGCCAGGCGCCTGATTGGAAGAAAGCCATCGTGACGCTCAAGGACGGCGACAAGATTGTTTTGACGTAATCGGAATTTGAGTTTTGCAAGGCGCGGAGTGAAATTCACTCCGCGCTTTTTTGTTTGGGGTTTGGAGTCCTGCCTTCAGGCGGTTTTCGGCTCACAGCTGATCGTTGCTGCCTGAAGGCGGGACTCCGAACGGTGGGTGGCCATCATTCTTTTCCCGCCTGGGAGCGCCGGCGTCCCGCCGGCCCGTTGCTGATCCGTTTTGCCGGCGAGACGCCAGCGCTCCCAGAACATTCACTCCGCGTTTTTTTGATTGAATAAACGGGATGGCCCTGTTCGCCCTCACCCCGGCCCTGCCCATGAACCCTGTAGCGCAGACATTCCTGTCTGCGGGTTCAGGCGACTTTCCAGTCGCCAGTCCGTGCAGTTCAGCAGGAAACGCGGGACAAGAATGTCCCGCGAACCCGCAGACAGGAATGTCTGCGCTACACACCGGTTCAGGGGCGCAAGGCGCGCACAAAGTTCGGGGAATTCTCTCCCCCAAGGAGAGGGAGAATTGTTGCCAGTCGGTCGGCGAATCGGGGATGGTTTAAATTTCCCCAAGGTCAGACGTTGCTTCTCCCTCTCCCCGCGGGAGAGGGACGGGGTGAGGAGACTGTCTCAAAAGTTATTTT
>DLMG01000309.1:0-738 GCA_002479245.1 Verrucomicrobia subdivision 3 bacterium UBA7542
GACGCGCATTACGACACGATTTCCGCGTTCATCAAATCCATGCGCGGCAGCGACCCGGACGCCGCGCTTTACTGGCTGGCGAAGATGATTCACGCCGGCGAAGACCCGCGTTTTATTGCGCGGCGGATTGTGATTTGCGCGGCGGAAGACGTTGGCCTGGCGGATCCGATGGCCTTGGTTCTGGCAAACACGGCGTTGCAGGTGGCGGAATTTGTGGGCTGGCCCGAGGCGCGCATTCCGCTGGCCGAAGCGACGGTCTATATCGCCACCGCCAACAAGAGCAACAGCGCGTATATGGCGATTGATGCCGCGCTCGAAGACGTCCGCTCCGGTCGCACGCTCCCCGTGCCGGAACCTTTGCGCGACACGCATTATGCCGGCGCCGAACGGCTGGGCCACGGCCAAGGTTACGAATACGCGCACGACCATCCCGGACATTTCGTGGCGCAGGATTATCTCGGTACGGACAAGCATTATTATGAACCGACCGAACAGGGTGTGGAAAAGAAAATCAAGGAACGGGTTGAAAAATGGCGCGCTGAATTTACCATTATCAAAAAAACAAAACCTTGACCGCGGATGAACACAGATAAACACGGATTGGGCAAATTATTTGAAGGCAGGGCGCGTCACTCCGTGCGCGCCGAAGTTTGCATTCGGACGAGCGGCGGGCAGCCGCCGTCGCGCCGTAGCGGCGCTTTGGCGCGCCGCGAAGGCGGAAGGACTGCCCGCCCTACC
>DLMG01000309.1:833-4878 GCA_002479245.1 Verrucomicrobia subdivision 3 bacterium UBA7542
CCGCGTATAGCGGCGTGGCCGCCACGCGGCTTTACGCCGTGTTCATCCGTGGTTATTTTTGAATTTTTTGTTTCCTGAAAATGCAACCCGACATTCAAGCGGCCAAGGCCGCGCTGCGAAAACAAATCCGCGGTGCGCTGGAAAAGATTTCCCCGGCGGCGCGCACCGCGTTGTCGGCGCAAATTCGCGACCGGCTCAAGGAACAGGACGTTTGGAAAAACGCCGGATCGGTCCTGTTCTTCGCGTCGCGGCCGGACGAATTGGATTTATGGCCGTTGTTGGAGGCTGCGCTGGCAGGGGGGAAAATCGCCGCCCTGCCCCGCTACCATCCGGCGGACAAAAACTACGTTGCGTGCCGGGTGCAAAATGTGCGGAGTGACATCGTAACCGGGCAGTTTGGCATCCGCGAACCGGCAGCCCGGTGCCCTGAAATCCCCTTAAGCCGTCTTGATTTGATTCTCGTGCCCGGCGTCGCGTTTGACTGGCACGGGGGCCGGCTGGGCCGCGGCAAAGGATTTTACGACCGTTTGCTGGCAGGCACGCGCGGGGTGAAATGCGGAATCACCTGTGACGGGCAGATGGTGAATGAAGTCCCGGCCGGACCGTCGGACGTGCGCATGAATTTTATTTTGACACCGACGCGCGGTGCGGAAATTGCGGGTTGAAGGGCGGCGTGATGATGATTAATGCTGCTGCTGCTGGTTCATCATGGGCATGGTGCCTTCCCAGCCTTGCGGCGTGTTCCACGGGCGGACTGAATCATTTTCCGGCTCATTGGTTTCGCAACCACTGACACCAACAAGCATACCGCCAAGCAAAAGGAGCAGGAGCCATCTCACAACGCGGCATTTCATGTCAGGAGGCAGGATGTGCAGGGCTGACCTCATCGCCTTCAATCACTTCGCCGAGTTTCCAACCCGGCACGACATTGGCAATGCAGCGGTTTTTTTCGACACTGCGCACGACAATTTTGGCAACCAGCTTGCCTTCCCGGCTGACTAAAAGCTCACCGTTTTCGAGAACCCCCTGATCCTGGCCGATGTTCAGCACGACAAAATCCCATTTCGGATCAACCACCAGAATTTTGCCCCTGAGGTCCGCGCGCAATCGGATGGTTGGGTCCGGACCCACAAATTTGGCGAGTTCGCTGGTCAAGCGGGTAACTTTGCGCATCAAAACCAATTTTTCTTCGTTAACGATTTCGACCGCCTCTTGTGATTCTTTCAGCGCACGGCTGAGTTTGCCGACTTGATCCGGAGTGATGCCGGTGGCCTTGTAAGCGGCCAGTTGGTTTTGCGTGTCGTCACGCTCCTGTGTGGTCTTGGCAAGTTTGTCCGACAATTCATCAGCGCGCTTGGTCTGCGCCGTGGCGGTGACGACCGCCTTGTCGCGTTCGGACTTCGAATCAGCTAAATCCTGGGTGGTCTGCTTGAGCGCGGCTTGTGACTTCGTCAGATCGGTCTTTGCTTTGGAGAGATCGGACTGGGCTTGTTGCTTTTTGCCACGTTCATCGTCACGTTGCGAAATCAGCGTGGTGATTTTATCCTTCACCAGAAGGATGTTTAACGTGCCCGCGGCCAGCGCCGCAATAATGGCCAAAATCAGACTGATGCGAATCAACATGGCTTGGTTTGCAGTTTTGCCGTCAAGTTATACGTTTGCGCCCAATGTGTCAACGCCAGTTTGTGCCTTGCCAAACCTTTATTTCGCTTCATCTTTTACCGCATGGATGCAGAACAAATCAAGCATTTGCACCCGTCCGGCGCCAAACAGCGGCCGCTGCGCGCGTTGCTGGCTTTGAGTCGCGTGTCGCATTTGCCAACGGTCTGGTCGAATTGTCTGGCCGGCTGGTGGCTGGGCGGTGGCGGAAATTTTGCGAAACTGCCGCTGCTGTTTCTGGGCGTAAGCGCGCTGTACACCGGCGGAATGTTTTTGAACGACGCGTTTGACGCGGATTTCGACCGCCAGCGGCGCGCGGAACGGCCGATACCGTCCGGTGCGATTTCGTTGCCAGCCGTCTGGCGCTGGGGATTGGCTTGGCTCGGTCTGGGCGCGCTGTGTTTGACTGCCGTGAGCAAAACGACCGGGGCACTCACGCTGGCGCTGCTCCTGTGCATCATCATTTACGACGCGACGCACAAGGTCGTCACCGCATCGCCGTGGCTGATGGGCTTGTGCCGGTTCTGGGTGTATGTCATCGCCGGTTCAGCGGGCGCGGCGGGCGTCAACGGCGGGCCGGTTTGGTGCGGCGTCGCGCTGGCGTTGTATGTGGCCGGCCGGGGTTACCTGGCGCAGCACGAAAGTTCCCGCGGACGGGTTTCTTATTGGCCATTGGCCATGCTGGCGGCGCCGATCTTTTTCGCCATGCTGATAAACTCGGCGGAATATCGCGTTCCCGCAATGTGGTTGTCGCTCGTGCTCGCGCTGTGGGTCGCACTTTGGGTGCGGACAATTTTTCAGGCGGGCGAAGCCAATGTCGGGCACATTGTGTCGGGCCTGCTTGCGGGAATCGTTTTCGTGGACTGGCTGGCGGTCGCGCCGTTATGTCCGCATTGGTTGAGCCTCACGTTTTTGATTTTATTCGGTGCGACGTTGGGACTTCAGCGATTCGTGCCATCGGCCTGAAATTACTGGCCGGTTGCGGTCGCCTGCCACCATTCATTTGCGTCTTGAGAGCGTCGGCGTCCCGCCGGCCCGCCGGGCTGCGACAGACAGTTCCTTGCCGACGAGACGTCGGCGCTCCCAGGACCGGCCATCCGGTTGAACCAAAATACGAAGTTGATGGCGGCAACCAGTTGAGCCCAACATTGTTCTCGTTCTGATGGTCAGCCTTGTTGTCGCTGGAACCATTGCGATGATAATGCTTCGCAATGGCAGACAGTAGATGGTTAATTTCACATCCCACGGCTACACCGCCATGGGCCACCTTCTTTCGCCGCTCCGCGGCTTTTTACCGCCGTTGGACAAGCCGACGCGCTTTTGTTAGTCTGCGTACGACAAATGAGCAACCCGAACACAGGTAATCCGCCGCCGCCCGCCGTCCCGTCCGATTTCATCCGCGACATCGTTGAGAAACACGCCGCCGAGAAAAAATATCCGCGCATTCATACCCGCTTTCCGCCCGAACCGAACGGCTACCTGCACATCGGCCACGCCAAGAGCATCTGCCTGAACTTTGGCATCGCCCGCGAGTTCGGCGGCGTCTGCAACCTGCGCATGGACGACACCAATCCGACCAAGGAAGACGTCGAATACGTGGACTCCATCATCGAGGATGTGAACTGGCTCATCAGTGCCTGGGCCGACAAAAACCTTGGCCTCAAACCGAAGGGCAAAACGCCGGAGACGGTGACCAGCAACGGAAAGCCGGATTTTTATCTTGGACCGATCGTGGCACAGACCTCTGGTCTGTGTGAAAAGTCAGGATCAAAGACCACTGAACACAGGCCGGAGGCCTGTGCCACAGAACCGTTCTACGCCTCCGATTATTTCGATCAAATTTACGAATACGCCGTCGTGCTAATCAAAAAAGGCAACGCCTACGTCTGCGACCTGACGCTGGACGAAACCGACGAATACCGCCGCAACGCCAAGGAAAGTCCGTATCGCAACCGCAGCGTCGAGGAAAACCTCGACCTGTTCACCCGGATGAAGAACGGCGAGTTCCCCGACGGCACGCGCACGCTCCGCGCGAAGATTGACGTTACCGCGCCAAACATCTGGATGCGTGACCCGCTCATTTACCGCATCCGCCACGCCGACCATCATCACACCGGCGGAAAGTGGTGTGTTTATCCCATGTATGATTTCGCGCATTGCCTGAGCGATTATATCGAAGGCATCACGCACAGCATTTGCACGCTGGAATTCGAGGTGCACCGCCCGCTGTACGACTGGATCCTGGAGAACCTCGACCTGCCGCGTCCTCTGCCCCATCAATACGAATTCGCCCGGCTCAGCGTCGGCTACACCATCATGAGCAAACGCAAGCTGATGCAACTCGTGAACGAAAAACTCGTCACCGGCTGGGACGACCCGCGCATGC
>DLMG01000309.1:4927-7906 GCA_002479245.1 Verrucomicrobia subdivision 3 bacterium UBA7542
TGGGACGACCCGCGCATGCCGACTATCAGCGGCATCAGACGTCGGGGAGTGCCTGCGGTCGCCCTCAGGGCGTTTGCCTACAACATCGGCATCACCAAATACAACGGCCTCACCGACGTGGCCGTGCTCGAACACGCCATCCGCGAGGAAATGAACAAGATCGCCCTGCGCCGGCTCGCCGTGCTGCGGCCAATAAAAGTGGCTATCACAAATTATCCCGAAGGCAAAACCGATGAACTGGACGCCGTCAACAATCCCGAGGACGAAAACGCGGGTAAACGGAAGATTCCGTTCAGCCGCGAACTGTACATTGAACAGGACGATTTCAAGGAAGTGCCGCCTCCGAAATTTTTCCGGTTGAAACCCGGCGGCGAAGTCCGGTTGAAATACGCCTACATCATCAAATGCGACGAAGTGGTGAAAGACGACGCCGGCAAGATTGTCGAGCTGCGCTGCACCGCCGACCTCGGCAGCAAGACCGGCGGCCCGACGGCGAATCGCAAGGTGAAGGGCACGATTCATTGGGTAAGCGCTGGGCACGCCGTGGACGCCGAAGTCCGATTATACGACCGTTTGTTCACTGAAGCCGAGCCGGAAAAAGATGGCCGCGATTTCAAATCTGTTCTCAACCCGCACAGCCTGGAAGTAGTAACGGCGAAGTGTGAGCCAAGCCTGAAAGACGCGAAGCCGGAATTGCGCTATCAATTCGAGCGCTTGGCCTATTTTGCCTTGGATAAAGACAGCGTGGTAGGGTCGTCTCGCCGAGACGACCGGATGGCTGGGCCTGCCGTCCCTCCCTTGATCTTTAATCGGACGATTACGCTGAAAGACACCTGGGCAAAAGAAGCGCAGAAAAAGCTATGAGCGATTGGTATGAGGACACCCATGACGCCGAACGGCTCCTCGGTCGATCCAACCATGCGGCATGTGGTTGGCGGGCGAGCCACAGAGCGCACTGCGGCCTCCACCAGCCAGATGGGACGCTTCGAGACCGAGGTGTTGACACAAACCCGGGCAACCTGAAGGCGTTGACGAAGCTATCAGGGAACTGGATTGACCGGCTGCGGGAACGCCAGCCGATGCGGGAACTGATCTTGGACATGGACAGTTCAGTGAGCGAGACCTATGGCGGGCAGGAAGGCACTGCATACAACGGACATTTCGGCTGCACCTGCTACCACCCGCTGTTTTGCTTCAATCAAGTTTGGCGCTGTGGAGCGGGCCCTGCTGCGCGACGGCAACGTGCATAGCGCCAAGGATTGGCGAGCAGTGCTGGAACCGGTGGTGGCACGCTATCAGGGTCGGAACCTGCGGCGTTATTTTCGGGCTGATACCGCCTTTGCCAACCCGGAGGTCTATGAGTATCTGGAAGCCGAGGGCTACGAGTATGCCATCCGTCTGCCGGCCAATGATGTGTTGCAGCGGGACATCGAGCCACTGCTGACCCGTCCGGTGGGGCGCCCCTCGAACGCGCCGGTGATCTGGTATGCCGGCTTTTTGTACCAGGCGCAGAGTTGGGATCGCGCCCGGCGCGTGGTGGCCAAGGTGGAGTGGCACAATGGCGAACTGTTCCCTCGCGTCGGGTTCATCGTGACCAATCTAAGATGTAAATTTGATGAGGCTAAATTTTAGTTTTTTTGCAGTGCCGTCCCATGGGAAATATGCACAAAACCATTGATTTTATTGATGATTTGAAATGCGGCCTGGGTTTTAACCGCCACACTCCGTCCCATGGCGCTCGGAATTGGCAAAAAGCCCTGATTTTCGATGGTTTTCATGCGATTTCTGTGGGATGACTGTGAGGTTAAATTTTAGTTTTTTTGCAAAAGTTCTTGACAAAGTTGACAAAACATAATACAAAGTGCGTAACTCTAAATTCAACTGTAAAAACATATGAAAAGAACCCTATTGGTAACCGTATTTGCGGGAGCAATCCTGCTCTCGATGCAAGTAACGCAGGCACAGACTGCGATTTACCGCGAGGTCTTTGGTAACAACACCGCTGGCAATTTGGCCGTCAACGCTGTCGGATGGGTTGGAGATTATGGAGCGACCGCACAAGACTCAATGACCCTGTCGGCAAACAATTTCGGAGTCTCCGCCCAACTCAACGCTCCCGGCGGCCTCCCCAACATCAATGCCCCGGTCGAGCTCTCTCAAGCCAATGGCTTGCTGTTCACCAGCGGCGTCGCCGCTGGCACCACTTGGATTGCCTACCAGAACAGTTATACTGTGACACAGCCAATCCTAGACATCTCCTTCTATGCCGGAAGTACTGTTGGCTCCGACGGTGTCATCCCTGGGTTTCGCATTGCCGTCCAGCAGGACGGTCTTTGGTATGCCTCCACCGAGGTGCTCGCCAACAGTCTCAACGTCTCTGCTGCCGCCAATTTCCACCTCGCCCCGACAGCAGGCGGCGCACAACAGGAAACCTTCACTTGGACAACCGCCGCGAGTGCTTGGGACAATTTGACCTTCGTCCCTGGCACCTCTCTGGCGCTCGGCGGCATTTCGGGAGGCCTTAACGGGGATCCCATCACCGCCTTCGGGCTGTATAGTGACGGTACTGACTCCCTGGGCAATGCCGTCAACACGACTCGCCGCATTTCTACGTTCGAAATCGACACCGTTCCCGAACCAAGCAGCGTCGTGTTGGTGCTGTCCGGTGTCGGTTTGCTGATGGGCCTCCGCCGTTCTCGCAAAGCCTGATCTGTTGACAAAAGAGTTGTTTTTTCCGCGGGGCGAACCGGCGTCGGTTCGCCCCGTTTGACGTGACTTCACTTTTTCGGGCCACCTGATGTGTTAGTCTGGGCCTAAAGAAAGGACCAGACGATGAAAGGCAAACGGTATACGACGGAAGACAAGATTCGCATTCTGCGAGAGGCGGATCGTGGCGGGAAAAGCTCATTGAATGTTTGCAGGGATTCCGGTGTCTGAACCTGCAACATTCGCATTAAGCCCGAACTCCGAAATAGGAAT
>DLMG01000311.1:0-2300 GCA_002479245.1 Verrucomicrobia subdivision 3 bacterium UBA7542
CGGGCAGGGACTTATTGTTTTTGGGAATCGTCCTCGTCCTTCGTTCTCGTCCTCGTAATCGAAAATTTTGGATTCGAGAACGACGACGAGAACGAGGACGAGGACGATTAGAAACAAAATTCCTCTTGCTCTCGTTCCCGACTCATCACAATCTTGGCTAACAAAATCAATTAAACGAGTTTGGAAAAGATTTTTATGGGACGCATTTATAACAACATCGTCGAAACCGTCGGGCGCACCCCGCTGGTCAAACTGAACAAGGTCACCGCCGGCCTGCCCGCGACCATTCTCCTCAAGTGCGAGTTTTTCAACCCGCTCAGCAGCGTCAAAGATCGCATCGGCATGGCGATGATTGAGGACGCCGAGAAACGCGGCGTCCTCAAAAAGGACACCGTCATCATCGAGCCAACGAGCGGCAACACCGGCATTGCGCTCGCGTTCGTCGCGGCGGCCAAGGGTTACAAAATCATTTTGACCATGCCGGAAACGATGTCGCTGGAACGCCGCACACTTTTGGCGATGCTTGGCGCGAAACTGGTTTTGACGCCCGGCGCGGAAGGCATGAAAGGCGCGATTGCCCGCGCGGAACAACTCGCCAAAGAAACGTCGAACGCCTGGATTCCGCAGCAGTTTGAAAATCCGGCCAATGTGGAAATTCATCGCAAGACCACGGCGGAGGAAATTTGGGCCGACACGGACGGCAAGGTGGACATTTTAGTCGCGGGGGTCGGGACGGGCGGCACCATCACCGGTTGTGTGGAGGTGATCAAAGCGCGCAAACCGTCTTTTGAAGCCATTGCGGTGGATCCCAAGGATTCGCCGGTTATTGCGCAAACACTTGCCGGCCAGCCATTGAAGCCCGGTCCTCATAAAATCCAGGGATTGGGTGCCGGGTTTATTCCCAAGAACCTGCATTTGAAGGATGAGAAGGGCAATCCGCTGATCAAGGAATCCATTCCCGTCGCCAACGACGACGCGTTTGCCATGGCGCGGCGGCTGGCCAAGGAAGAGGGAATTTTGTGCGGCATTTCATCCGGCGCGAACGTCTGGGCGGCGATCCAGGTTGCCAAACGTCCTGAAAACAAGGGCAAGCTCATCGTCACCTTCGCCCCGTCCACCGGCGAACGTTATCTCAGCACGCCCTTGGCCGCCGAAGCGAAGGCGGAAGTGGGCGGGTAAGGCAAGAGGAGTATTGGACTAATGGAAAATTGAACCCCGCCTGCCCATTGCTCCAATACACCATCACTCCAATTTCTTTAAAATAATTGTTGCATCCGGCGGGTTTTGCCCGTAATCATTGGGCGTCGAAGGTTTTAAGGATCCTCGCCTTTGCGGGGTTGCTTCCCAAGATTCAACAATTCAAAACTGGTTTAGGGATTAATTCCTGCCTTCGAGCACACAAAATATGAGCGGTTCAGAAAACAACGACGACGATAAAACGTCCAATTACGGTTCCGGCTACCTGGAAATTTCCGAGAAGGGCTTCGGTTTCCTGCGCACGGTCGGCCAACCATTTTCATCCGAAGCCGACCGATATTTTTGTCACGCCCGACACCATCCGGCGCAGTTTCCTGCGCGAAGGCAGCTACGTCGCCGGGCCGACGCAGCCGCCGCATCGCGGCACGAGTCCGCAACTCAAGGCCGTTGACAAGGTCAACGAAATGCCGTTTGAGGAATACACCAAGGCCGTCCGCTTTGAAAACCTCACCACCATTGACCCGATTGAAAAGTTCAACCTCGAAACCACTCCCGACCTGCTCGAAACGCGCATCATTGACCTCGTCACGCCGATTGGCAAGGGCACGCGCGGGTTGATTGTCTCCCCGCCCCGCAGCGGCAAGACCACCATTCTCAAGCAAATCTGCAACGCCGTCACCACGAACCATCCCGATGTCTATGTCATGGTGCTGCTCATTGACGAACGCCCGGAGGAAGTCACGGATTTCCAACGTTCGGTCAAAGCCGAGGTGGTTGCGTCGTCGAACGACATGGATTTGGAAACGCATGTGCGCCTTTCGCGTTTTATGATCGAGCGTTGCCGTCGCATCGTCGAATCCGGCAAGGACGCTTTTGTATTGATGGATTCGCTCACGCGCATTGCCCGCGCCTACAACAGTGTTCACGGCGGCAGCGGTCGCACGATGACCGGCGGTGTGGACGCGCGCGCGCTGGAAATCCCGCGCAAGATGTTCGCCTCGGCGCGCAAAATTGAAGAAGGCGGTTCGCTGACGATTCTGGCCACCGCGCTGGTGGACACCGGGTCGCGCATGGATGAATTGATTTTCCAGGAGTTCAAAGGC
>DLMG01000311.1:2360-11434 GCA_002479245.1 Verrucomicrobia subdivision 3 bacterium UBA7542
ATTTTCCAGGAGTTCAAAGGCACGGGCAACATGGAGTTGATTCTCGACCGCAAACTGTCCGACCGGCGGTTGTTCCCGGCCATTGACATTCCCAAGAGCGGCACGCGCAAGGAGGAAAAACTTTTCCCGGCCAAATATCTTGAAGCCATCCGCAAATTGCGCCGCACGATGGTGGACTTGAATCCCATCGAAGCGATGGAAACGCTCACCGCTGCGCTCAAGAAACACAAAACCAACGAAGAATTGCTCGCGCGGCTCGAAAAGGGCGGTTGAGCCGGAACGCGGGCGGGCGTTCGGGACTGGCATGTTCGGATTTCTTAAAAAACGCCGCCGTGACAACATTCGGAGCCGGCCGTTCCCTTCCGAATGGCGCGACATTCTTATGCGACGTTATTCCATGTATTCCCGCCTCTCGCCGGCGGATCGCCAGGAATTGGAGGGACACATTCACGTTTTCCTTGCGGAGAAACGGTTCGAAGGCTGTGGCGGGCAGGAAATCACCGATGAAGTGAGAGTGTTGATCGCGGCGCAGGCGTGCCTGTTGCTGTTGCACCGGGACACGGACTGCTACCCTCTCCTGCACAGCATCCTGGTTTATCCCTCCAGCTACATCGCCAAAACGTGGCACTGGGAAAAGGATGGAAGGACGATCACCGAGGGAGATCAGTTGCGGGGAGGTGAATCCTGGCCGCATGGGACGGTGGTCCTGGCGTGGGATGGGGCGATCGCCGGCGCGGTGGAACTGAACAAGAACCGGAATCTGGTCATTCATGAATTCGCCCACCAGCTTGACGAGGAGGATGGTGTCGCTGACGGCGCTCCGCTCCTGAGCGGGTCAAACTTGTGGCAAATCCACCACCGCTACCAGGCGTGGGCCAAAGTTCTGAGCGCGGAATTCCACCAACTTCGCCTCGCGGCGGAAGACGGCCGGGAGACGGTCCTGGATACCTATGGCGCCCAAAACCCGGCGGAGTTTTTCGCCGTGGCCACGGAATGTTTTTTCGAGAAGCCCGGTCAACTGAAAGAACGGCATCCGGCGTTGTATGCCGAGTTGAAGGAGTTCTACCGGCAAGACCCATTGCTCTATGCGCCAGCAAGCCCTGAAAAAAATGAATATCCGGCATGAGAACAAATCCCAACCGGGAATGACGACGATAGAATCGCTGCGGTCTCGTCCGCCTTTGGAGCGGATGTTGCGCATCCATCAGGCGCTTCAGTCCGGCAAATTCCCCAACGCCTCCACGCTGGCGCTCGAAATCGAAGTTGCCACCAAGACAATCCATCGCGATATCGAGTTCATGCGCGACCGGCTTGGCCTGCCGGTGGAATACGACAGCGCGCGCATCGGCTATCATTATACCGAGGAAGTCAGCGCCTTCCCGAACATCCAGATTACCGAGGGCGAACTTTTTGCGCTCATCGTCGCCGAAAAGGCGCTCCAGCAATATCGCGGCACGAGCTTCGAGAAACCCATTCTCAGCGCCATCCGGAAAATGGAGCAGTCGCTGCCCGACACCATTTCGCTCAACCTCGCCGACATCGAGCAGACGATTTCCTTCCGCACCCGCGCCGAGCCGATTTTGAATCTCGAAATTTTCGACACGCTGGCCCGGGCCGCCGCGCACCGGCAACAAATTGAGCTGGCCTACCGCAAACCGGGGCGAAAGGAAACCGAGCCGCGTCTCGTTGACCCGTATCATTTGGCGAACATCAACGGCGAATGGTATCTGTTCGCCTACGACCACGCGCGCAGGGACATCCGCACCTTCGTGCCCGCGCGCGTGCAATCCGTGAAGCTGACGGGCCAAACCTTCGAGCGCCCGCAAAAGTTCTCGCTCGAAAAACGTTTGCGCGACAGCTTCGGCGTCCACTCCGGCGAAGGCGAATATGAAGTCGTCATCCGTTTCAATGCGCGCGCCGCCGATTATGTGCGCGAAAAGAAATGGCACGAATCGCAGCAACTGCGCGAATTGAAGGGCAGGGGAGTGGAATTGAGAATGAAACTCTCCAGCCTGATGGAAATCGAACGTTGGATTTTGAGCTGGGGCGGCGACGCGAAAGTTTTGAAGCCGCGGGAATTGGCGGAAGCCGTGAAATCCGCAGCGCGGAAAATCATTGTCGGATAGACCGCCAATCACTTCCTTGAAGGACAGGACAGGGCAGGCCGGTTTGATGCATTCCGGGGAATCGTTGCGGACGTTGTTTACCAGTTTGGAGACGCGGTCTAAGCCGGAAGCAACTCGCAGCCGTGGACAAACCGGCTGACTGGACGGGATTTCCGCAAAACGGTTGTAGCGGCGTTCTGTGAACGCCGGGTTCTCAAATTCTCACTGGCAATCCGGCGGTCGCAGACCGCCGCTACAGTTCGCGGCACCTGCGGCAACGGCTGACCGACTTTGAAACTTTCCGGCAGGTCGCGGAACAGGGCAGGCCGTTCCCGGGCCAGCACGCCGGCCAGCCAATGGCGCATGAACATCAGAATGAATTCGCGCTGACGCCAGCACTGAAATTGTTGTTGTGACTCGGCACGTGGCGTAGCTTTACGTGCCCAGAAGGGATGATGGGCAAACACCACCTCGGCGCGGTGGGCGAGTTTGTCCGCGAACGCTTCCGGGATGGGCGTCCGAAAATAATCGCGCGCCTCGTCGAGGATGCGCCAGGCCAGATACAGCGGACAATAACTGGTTTTTTGTTCAAACAAACCAACCGGGGCATACTTTTTCCGATTCGAGTGATTCATGGCTTTCTTTTTTTAACTCTCAACATTCAACTCTCAACTCTCAACCAGTGCAATCCGTGACCGGCTCGTAACGTTTTGCCTGTCCTGCGCTCGACTCTCGACTTCTTGTCGCGCCGTAGCTTTGCGAAGGCGGATCGACTCTCGTCTGGTGATGTTTCATGCGCTCAATTTTATTTCAATCGGTGCGACAATGGCTGTCCTACCCTTTGGGCATAAAACGCGAGTTGTCATCGGGTGGCGGAGTGGAAACTTTATTGGCTGGCGGGACCGGCCTTTTCGCATTGTTCACGGCCTGTTGCAAAGTCGCATGAAAGTTTTGCGGTGAGCCGATGTATCGCAATGGGAAACGAAGCCCTCCTACGCTGGTTACGATCACCGTGCCATAGCCGAAAACACGCCCAAGCAAGGGCTCGACAATGATGATTGCTTCCACGTTTTCGAGTGGAAGTTCACCAGACACCCGCATCACAAATCCCGTTCGATAAATCAGCCGCCGATCTGTGAGTGTGATCTTTGATTTCAAATATGCCGCCCAAGTCACAAGCAGGAGCGGCAGACCGACACATATTTCCGGCAGAAAAACAATGAGGAAAAACAAACCGCCGATGGATCTGGCGGGTTGTGGATTGAGTTGGCTCATCATATTGCTCATCAAATGAACGAGAAACAGCACGGGCAATGTTGCCAGTATCAGAAAAACCAACACAAGCAAGGGCAGGATAAACATTCCCCAATGCAGTCGCTCTTGAGCGAGTATAATTTCTTTCTGGTTATCGTTCATAATTCCTAGCGGATGGGTGTCCGAAAATAATCGCGCGCCTCATCCACGATGCGCCAAGCCAGATACATCGGACAATAACTGGTCTGCCGTTCAAATTCCGTCACCGACGCGTAAATTTTTCGCGGCTGTTTCATGGGTTCAATCCTATCCAAAAATCTGCTCCTTCTTTTCACCGCGGCGGCAGGCATCGCGGTTGGGAATCGCCCATTTTAACCCTTCATCCCCAATTTGCTGCATGTCGGGATCATCGCTTTTTTTGAGTTTTTCAAAACGGTCAACCCACTGTTGATAGTAACCGGACATTTCACCCGACCAGCTAAATCCGTCGCCTTGAGTTGCATACATGACCTCGGCATGTTTATACCCTTTTTGTAATGCAGCTTTTGCGAAAGTGCCCCAATTCACTGAAGTTGGGTCGCCTGCAAGAAGATTCAGGTGATACCTCTGAAGCTCAGCATTCGCTAAAAGATAGGTATAAAGGCTCAAATCACCACCAACCAGAATTGCCGGCAAATCAGAATGGAAAAGGCCTTTGCAAAACGGTAAAAGAATCTTTCGCTGTTCGTAAGTGAGACAATCGACCAATTCATGCAAATGCCTGTCGCTTCGCATTAGCAAATGCGTCGTTTGTGGCAGAACATCTCTCAATACCTCGAAAGCGATAGAAGGATCCTTCTTGAGAATAATTGGCAGGTTGTGCAGATACAAGTCCCGCTCGTGGGCATCAGACGTGAGCATTTCAGTAAGACTTTCTACAACTGCTGTACGCCAAAGACCTTGCAAGGAAGCCGCCAAAAGAATTCTTGCATCGCTGCTTACATAACGCTGCATGAAACTCCCGAGGTCGCGAAGTAAAATATCACCGGAAAGTAATCCCTCGCCTAATGATTCGATCGTGGCAAGTGTCAAGGAGACTGCCAACCCAGGGCGACCTCGTGCCTGCTGGACTGCAATGCGTATAAACGCATCGTTCGGAAGCATTTTGCGAATTGCTGCAACTTCTTTGACAATTGCTGCAATTTCCTTGCGTGGCAATTCTTCCAGTTCAAGGACATTGTCGGGACGAATCTGAAGCGTTAGTTGGATGTCATCTTTTTCAAATGGCCAGCAGACAGCAACGATTCGAAAGTGAAGATTGTGCATCATTCGTGCATGACACAACCTTTTTACGACCTCTAGCCGCGCCCACGCATCATCTACAATTACTATTTCAGGACAAGCCGCAGTTACAGCCGCCACAGCCACATCGGGATCGGATGTTAGAAGAAATTTGGCGTTCGCTTTTCTAGCAAATTCTGTCAGAAGAAAAGTCTTTCCTGTGCCGGGCTGCCCAACTACCAGCGCATCGCTTTTCACTGCGCAAAGAAACTCAATCTCTTTGTCACGGCAACGGATAGAAATTGGAGCGCTTGCCCTAGTTTCAAGTGGTATTGAATACAAAGCTGGCGGCGAAATCTTGGCGTTCAGATCGTCCAGCCGAATTGTAAGATCGTCAGCAACAGAGTAAATTTGTCCTGCCAATGCTGAAAGTTGTGGGCCAATTTCAGCCAGTTGTGAAAGTAAATCCGTTTTACAGGAATTGATTTCTGAAATTAACTGTAATTGGTCTTTCCGACGAAGCCAT
This sequence comes from Verrucomicrobia subdivision 3 bacterium UBA7542, assembly GCA_002479245.1. Classification (GTDB taxonomy): domain Bacteria; phylum Verrucomicrobiota; class Verrucomicrobiia; order Limisphaerales; family UBA11358; genus UBA11358. The sequence goes on from DLMG01000311.1 coordinate 7,506, forward strand.
TCCAGATACTTACCGATTACATCTTGCGAATTAAGATGCTGCAAAATGTCGCGCCCACCTGTCTCGCCTCGCAGCCATGCAAGCAGGCCAAGGATCATTCCAAGCCCTGATATAGGATCAACTATCATGTTACACCTTCCACAATCTTGATTTCGGCGGGGTTGAGGGCGTAAAGGTCATAGACCAGGGCGTCAATCTGGCGGTCCAAGCCGTCGCAGCGGTTGGTGTAAAAATCCCGGTCGTTCTGAGTCGCGGTCATGATTTCTCCATCACCGACGAATTTTGGTTTTCTTGGTTGTATGTCGTTCCAGCAATGCCATCTGTCGTTCATCAGATCGCACTGGGTAATGAACCTTTTCCTGAGCTTCCTCCATTTCCAATAGCCGGAGCGCAGCCAGGTCGAGATCCGTCAGTTTTTCGGACAATATATCACCCAGCTGAACGGCTGACCGACCAGCGCAAACTTCGACAAGGAATTGACCAATGAGAATTACACGGCGGTCATTGGCTGACAGGGCAAGCCCGCAATTTATCAACCGTGATGCTTTCGCCTTTGCGTGTGCGATGGCTCGTCCCACGCCCGCGTCCACACTTTGCGTGGCCCTCTTGTCCGCAGGCTGCTTCCGGCACACGAGGACAACATCTAGTTGAATTGGCTCTTTCGCCTGAGATTTCGGCGCGGCCCCAGACATCTCAGCCTTTACTGGATGGCAGTTCACAAACGACAACCCGGCAGCCATGACGGCATCCGCCACCGCAGTCCAGCCGTCCGCCCGTGAATGGTGATAGGTGAACACCAGCAGGCCGTCGTCCTTGAGCACCCGGCAACATTCCGAAAATACGGCGCGCAACTTCGCGGCGAACTGCTCCGCACTCACGTCCTGGACTTCTTCGGGATGCCGCGTCGTCGGACGGTTCTGCGTGAATGGCGATGGTTCAAGTTGCTGCCAGGCGAAGAAAAAGTCGGCTAGTTCGGAATAATGGACGTTATCGAAAAATGGCGGGTCGGTCACAACCAACCCCACACTCCTAGCAGCGAGACCGGTCGCGGCCGAACTCCCGCAAGAGAGATAAATTCCCCGTTTAATGGTATTTCGTGGCGGCCACTGGATTGAAACGTTTCCCGTAAACGGCGGGCTTGCGCCATGGATTCTCCTGCCTTCGTTGTGACCGTTGACACGCTCGACAGCCACCTCAAATGGAGATGCGCGATATTCAATTGCGCGCAGCAGGCGTGAGCGGAACAAGGTCGAAAACGAGCCGGAACTTTTTGAAGTGCCCCACACATTGCCCTCAATCGGCACGCGCTCCGGTTTGAGAATGTGATGGGCAAACATGTGGCGAATAGCGCCAGTGCCTTCGCCTTTGTAAGACGCGAACACATTGTTAAACTCCAGCGCGCCGGAAAACGTGGTGAGCATCGCCGCCCGCACAGCGTCATCGGGCAGTTTGAGGATGGCTTGGTGCAGCCAGCCCAAAGCAAGAAGCTGTCGGTCGTTGAAGAACTCGCGCCACGAGCGGTAGGCATAGTTCAGGACTTGGCGCGTGTTGTGGCCATCGGCAAGTTCCAAGGTTGGGAGCGGGATTTTGCTTTGTGCCAATTCATCAGAGCACCGCTTATAGGCGCGCTCATCTGCCGGTGTAATCGGCAGGTAGATTTTCTCATCTGAACCGTTCAACACCAGCTTGGCAAACAGCCGGTGCGCCGGTGGACGGCCAAATGATTTGGCTGTCTTGGCGATGGGAAATACATAATGACAATGCTGGCAGGTAGCCGAAGCTCCAGCGGCCGGCCCTTCCTGGGGGTTGAATGCAAGGTGACAATGAGGACAGTTAATCTGCGTGTCCTTCACATCGGCGGAAAAAATTCCACCGCAGCCGGGGCAGTAAACACGCACTTCCGGTTTGCGGTCTGGATAGGCATTTCTGGCAAAAATATATGATGGAAACAAGTCCACCCGCCTTGAGCATTCAGGACACGGAAGAGTTTTGACCCAAAAGTAATAAAGCGCATCGCAAACGAGTCCCTCGCCGTCTGATGTGCGGTAAAGCGCGCGAATCTTTTCACCCACATCGGAAGAAAGTTGGGCGAACGCCTGCAACAACGCATCCCGGTCCAGCGGGCCAAGCGCCACCCGCACGGACTCGCATGCCACCGGATTGATGTCTCGACCGAGTGCCGTGAAGCCAAGCTTGTGAGCTTCCCCAATTGTCGTGCCACTGCCCATGAACGGATCGAAGACGGTCAGGTCGCTGAAATCGTGCTTGCGATAAAATACTTCTTCGAGTTTCTCCGTTTCTGGCAGGGCTGATCCAAGGAGAATGGCGCGAAACACGGAGCCGAGGCGCTTCGCCCACCACTTGTGAATGTGGTAAATCGGCCGATTCACTTCCTTGCGCCAACTTTCCATTTCTGCAAGTTCCGAAACGAATTCAATCGGGAACTCGTCTGACTCAATGAGCCGGTGATTGTATGCAAGCCCGTTCGATTGAAATTTATTTCTCATCTTCCTCCGCAGCCTCTGCGACTTCCGCGACCACATCGCGTGGCGGGCGCATTGCGACCTTTCCGGCGGCTGAACCCTTCAGACGATAGGCAACGAATTTATGCTCCTTGCCCGCTGCCGGATTGGCTACCGATTCGGGCTTCAGTGTGTTCGTCTGCAAATCAAACGAATATCCGACAATCAGCTTGTCCGCTTCCCGACGCACAAGATTTCCAACCGCATGGAAGCGGGAGTCCACGCGAAAATCGGCAGGAAGAATCAGCGTTTGGTTGTGTGCCGTGCCGGTCGTCAGGCCAAATGGTGTCGGTGCAACATACATCTTCCGGTCGCGAATCATAATGTCACCGTAGCTGCCAAACCCCTTCACGCTTTTGTTTTTGTGAACATAATCATGGTCGGCATTGAGGAAATCGCCGTGGCAAATCACAAGATCGAGCACTGGATAAGAGTCGCCATCCGGTTCGGCGGGATAGCGGCCAAAGATGTAAAAGATGGCGCGTCCGTTGTGACTTCCGGATGGAACCTGGCTGTTGCAGTCGTAGTTAGCCTCGCGCCCGGGATAGGCTAGTCCCTTCACCTCGAAACCGTCAATCGAGGCAACCAATCGAAAGTCAGGATAGGTGTTTCGTCCGCCGGCTTCAAAATTAAATCTAGTTTCGTCAAGGCGGGTCTTGAACCAATTCTGGAAGTGGAATTCTTTGTCCTGGCGGCTTTCGCGGCGAATCAGTTTGTTCGCACGCATGGCTTCAACGCATCGAACGAAAGTTTCAAGGCACGGTTGGCTGGTCGGCATAACGTTTATTACCAAGTTCACGCCTTCGCGTAAACCTCCGGTTTGTTTTCCGCGAATTTTTCCGGGTCTTCGTAGTGGCTGAAATGGTATTGGCGGAGGTTTTGCGCGAGCGCGGTGTCAATGTGCGGACGATAACGGCAGTCCAGGATCTCGAACTGTTCAAAATCGTGCAGGACGGCGACGGGTGTGGAACTGCTCCAGCCGTAGCGGGCGGTCTGGAAATAATTGTCCGCCGTGGCAATGTCGCCGTGGGGTTTCTTGGCCTCGACGTAGAATTTCACGTCGCGGAAATTCGGTGCGAGATAAAAGGCGTAGTCGGCCCGCCGCTGCGAAAAGCCGTGTTCCCGGCGCTCGACCTTGACTTCCTGCTCGAAGGGGTTCTTTTGCGTCTCGTGGTTCACGTCCCAGCCGAGGGCGAGCCAGAATTTGTCAATGAAGTCGCGGCGCGCCTCCTGTTCCTGGTAGGCCGGGGAACGGTAGAATTTCTCGTTGGCCCGAAAATCCGCCACAAGCTGCTTCACCCGTGCGAACGCTGCATCAAACCCGGAAGACATGGTGGGAGCGAGTGTGCGCCGGAGCGGGGGCAGCGTCAATGCCGCATGAGTGCATGTCGGAACTCCATGAGAATG
>DLMG01000155.1:0-194 GCA_002479245.1 Verrucomicrobia subdivision 3 bacterium UBA7542
AAATTATCCGGTTTGATGAGCACAAGCGTGCGCTGGCCGGTTTCGCCGGGTTGGTAGGCAATGACGTTTTCCAGCACGCCGCCGTCTTTGTCGGAAAAGCGCGCCCACAATTTGAGTTTCGCATCGGCTTCTTCCACGTTGGGCGCGGCGAGTACTGCCGGTTCAAAGTACCGAATCTGCCCGTTGTCATCCGT
>DLMG01000155.1:278-2708 GCA_002479245.1 Verrucomicrobia subdivision 3 bacterium UBA7542
GTGATCAGGTCGCCGTAAGTATCGCGGATGGTTTCTCCCACGCGCCGCTCCGGACTGAGGTTGCCGACGACGGAACGAACCTTTCGCACCGCGTCATCGCCACGGAACAGGAACACCATCACCCGGCGGCGCCGTCCGGTCTTGGGGTCGGGTGAGAAATTTTGGATGACGTATTGGCAAAGCAGTTCCTGGATTCGCCGATCCTGCGGGTCCTGGGCGGAGACAATGTTATCGGCATATTGCCTGATCAGCTCGGCGCCGGGTGCGAACATGCGCATGGCTGCCAGATCCAAACCCGTCCGCGAAATCAACCGGCTTAAAATTCCGCCGGTGCGCGACTTGTAAAGCGAATAGGGCGTGATGATGACATAAGCGAGTTGTTGCGGCATAATCAGTTCGTGGTCGGCGGATTGGCCGGCGTCGCACTGGTGGCGGCTTTGCCGCCCAAAATCTTGAACATCACCGTGCCGCAGGTCGGGCATTTGCCCTTGATCGCCTTGCGCCCATTTTTCATCGTCTCTTCAACGCCGTTGGCGATTTCCTTCTTGGCTTTGCATTTAACGCAATATCCTTCGGCCATAAAAATTTTTACCGTCCGCGCTTCATGCCCGAACGGTCTAATAGCTTACCGGTGGCTGTCTGGCCGCGTCAACTGGTAAAAGGCACCAGCTTAACCAGTTTAAAACCAATGGGTTATTACTCTTGCGAGCCTCAAACCAACGGCTGTTGCCGAAGCGCGGTTTTAAGAATTTTGCCCGTTGCGTTTCGGGGCAAAGCGGGCATGAAAACGATGCGTTTGGGCACTTTGTAGTCGGCCAGTTTGCCACGCACGAATTGCAGGAGGGCCTTTTCTTCGAGAGTTTGTCCTTCCGCCGCCGTGACAAACGCCACCGGCTGCTCGCCTTTGCGCGGGTCGGGCACGCCGATGACCGCCGCTTCCTTCACGCCGGGAAACTGGTAAATCACTTCCTCAATCTCGCGCGGATAAACGTTGATGCCGTTCACCAGCAGCATGTCCTTCTTGCGGTCGGTGATGTAATAATAACCCTCCGCGTCGCGATACCCCACATCGCCGGTGTAAAGCCAGCCGTCGCGCAAAACCTTTGCCGTTTCTTCCGGCTGATTCCAATAGCCGCGCATCACGTTCCCGCCGCAGATGCAGATTTCGCCGATTGCGCCGACGGGCAATTCCTGGCCGGCCTCGTCGTGGATGCTCAACTCCACGTTCGGGATGGGTTTGCCGATCGAGCCGGGTTTGTTGATGCCGTAGATGGGATTCACCGTGGCCACCGGACTGCTCTCGGTGGGGCCATAGCCTTCGCGCAGCGGAAACGGAAATTTCCGCGTGAACTCGTTGAACACCTCCACCGGCAACGGCGCGCCGCCGCTGACGCACAGCCGCAGCGGCAGCCGGCCGAACTCCGGCACGGCCAGCACCGCGCGGTAAAATGACGGCACCGCCGGCAGAATCGTGCCGCGATGGCGCGCGATCTCCTCCAGCACCGACTTGAACGGGTGCAGCGTTTTCAACAGCAAAATCCCACAGCCGCAAAGCACCGGTAGCAGCGTGCCCACCGTGAACATGAAACTGTGAAACTGAGGCAGCGCCACCACGACGCGGTCGTCCTCCCGCACCTTGAGCGCCACCACGCAGCTCGCCACATTGTGGAGAAAATTACCGTGCGTGAGCATCGCACCCTTCGGATGGCCGGTCGTGCCGGAGGTGTAGAGCAGGGCCGCGAGGTCTGATTCGGCGAGTGAATCGTGAACCGTGAACCGTGAATCGGTCGCGCCGATCGCACCGAATTGTTCAATGCGTAAAATTTCGAGCGATGGCCGCGCGGCTTTCAAAGTGTCAGAGTGTGCCGCCAGTTCCGCGTCGGTGATGAGCACGTTCGCGCCGGAATCGTTCACGATGTAACTCACCTCGGCAGGCTTAAAGAAGTTGTTGATGGGCACGACCACGCCGCCGGCCGACAAAATGCCGAACACCGACGAAACAAACTCCGGACAATTTTTCACCCACAGCGCCACGCGGTCGCCGGGTTTGACTCCGAATTTACCGGTCAACTCCGCTGCCACGGCGCGCGACTGCGCGGACAGCGTGGCATAGCTGAATTCGCTTTCGCCCCAATACAGGGCGATTTTATCCGGCCGTTTTTCCACCGAGGCGGCAAACGCAGTGGCCAAGTTCATGGTGCCAGACATTACGAAAAATGTTCACCGTTTCGCAAGGGATGAAACCGGATGGTGTGGTGTCGGCGCTGCGCGCCCAATACGCCTCCGCCGTGCGCAACGACAAACGGCGGAAATGGAATGGTTTTTACGTCCACCCTCATCCTGACCTTCTCCCCCGGGGAGAAGGAATAGCTGCAGTCCGGTTCTGGTTTTACGGATGATTGTCCGGTCAATGCCGTCGCAGGTTTTTGG
>DLMG01000155.1:2842-3072 GCA_002479245.1 Verrucomicrobia subdivision 3 bacterium UBA7542
GGGTGAGGACGGTCGTTCAACCTGACTTTTTCCTGTAGCTTTCATCGGGCGCGTTTGATGTCGGCCATGACGCGAATTTAGAAAATGGAGATGCGTTGGAAAAGTTTGTTTTACGTTCGTGTTTTACGTTCGCCCTCATCCTGACCTTCTCCCCCGGGGAGAAGGAATAGCTGCAGTCCGGTTCTGGTTTTACGGAGGATTGTCCGATCAATGCCGTCGCAGGTTTTTGG
>DLMG01000155.1:3186-3502 GCA_002479245.1 Verrucomicrobia subdivision 3 bacterium UBA7542
GGGTGAGGACGGTCGTTCAACCTAACTTTTTCCTGTAGCTTTCATCGGGCGCGTGTATTCCGGCAAAGGATGCGGCGCGCGTGTCTGCAACTCATTGAAAATCGTGTCACGAATGCTTTGGGCATTGCGGCGCAGATGGGAATTCCAAAATCGCAGCGTTTTGATGCCGCGCGATTGCAGAAACTTTTCGCGCTCAGCGTCGTGTCTCCGCTGGTCGGGAAAACCGTGCTGGCTGCCGTCCAACTCAACATTCAGTTCCGCCTCATCACAAAAGAAATCCAGATAGTAAATACCGATGGAGGGTGTTTCCAAATTC
>DLMG01000073.1:0-229 GCA_002479245.1 Verrucomicrobia subdivision 3 bacterium UBA7542
GCGCGGTCAGGGTCTCTTCCACGCGCGCCCGGATTTCGCCAAGCCTTTGCAGCAGCGCGTCGAGCAGCCGGTAGCGCCCCAGCAAACTTTTTTGCTCATGGGCCGCCAGCGCGTCAAAATGCGCGAGCCATTCCATTTGCGCCGGGTCAGGCAACCGGGTGCCTTCGCCGAAAAAATTCAGGCGCAGACAGCGCGACAAAATTGTTTCCAAAATCCGCTGCGGCTCGGT
>DLMG01000073.1:315-15927 GCA_002479245.1 Verrucomicrobia subdivision 3 bacterium UBA7542
GCCACCTTGTATTCGGCCCCGGTGGGTTTGAGTTGGATTTCGCGCATCAACTCGCGCGTTTGCTCGACGGTGACGATGCGCGATTTGGATTCAGGCCGCGCCCAATGCACGTCGGCATGGGTGTCGCGGTCAATTTCCCGGCAGCTCAAACAGGCGTCGCAACAATCGGTCGTCACGCCGCCGGTTTTGACGGGGTTCTGGCAGTTCAGCGTTTTGGCCAATGTGCGGGCGAGCGATTCCAACTCTTCGAGCTGATCCCCGGCGAACAGGTAGGCGTGGCCGAGCCGCCCGCGGGCGAGCGAACGCTGGAGCAATTCGACGCCTTGCGTCTGTTTCGCAAAATGTTTGAAGGCCATGCGTATTTAAGATGGAAGTTTGTCCGATTTTGACGCTTCAGCTTCCAAAGCTTGTTGGCGTAGAAATTGCGCGTTCACCCGGGCGGTGGGCAAACAAAATTCCATTGGGTGAACCATGCATATTCTTCAATTGTGGGCGGGTGTCTGGATTCTGCCGAGTGTTTTTTTCATCGAATATGACATTCGGTGTCCGGATGAAAAGCGCGGACGACGCGCAATGATGCGCAAAGACACCGGACAAAGCAACCGGTCTTGAAAAATCACATTGAATCTGCCGTGGTTGCCTTGCTGATGGCGGAACGGAATTCGGCAAACGTGAATGGCCTGGCCAGCGGTCAGGGCGCCACGGGTGTTGCGTTGAGCGGGATTTCCTGGCCGTTGCCCAAAACAACTTTGCCGATGATGCGTCCGTTCGACAACTGCTGCGAGCCGGTGGCTGTCGCTTGAGAATTTGCACCACCGCCACCACCGCCGCCGTTCTGCGTGGTTCCCCATAAAGTCGCCGGGTTGGTCGCGGCGATGAATTCACCGCTGATGGTGATCCGTTGATTCAAACTTAAATTGGTGCCGGCAGCTTTGAACCGGAAGTTCTGGTTTTGCGCCAAGGCCGCGTTGTTGAGGGAGGGTGTTCCATTTTGGATGGCGGATTGAGCGAATTGCCTTTCTGCTTCCGCTGCGGGCGCGGGCGCCAGGGCAACTCCATCCGACCGGGCGATGGACGTTCCTGCGTTGGGCGTTTCCGCGTTGGTGACCGTCAGATTGCCATTGTAAACCGAACCGTCGCCGTCCGTGATGCGAATCTGGTTGCCGGTTTGCTCGATTTGAAACGAGGCCAGCGGAATTTTTCCGGCGGCCGCTTTTGTCCGGTCATTCAATGATTGCTTTAAATCCGATTTGGCCAATTGGTCCCCCGCCGTGCGGCCGACGGCCACGCTGATGTCGGCTGGCGCGCCCACATTGCGGAAGTAAAAATTCTGCTGCGCGGAATGTGGGACGAATGCCAGTGTCGAGCCTCCGGCAGCCATGCCGGATGTGATGCCATTTGTGGCAACCACGGTTGACGGCGTTGCCGCAGCCTGGTTCATGACGATTTCCCGTGCCGCGGCAAACCTGTCCTTGTCCGTATCGTCCCGGCTTGGCGGCGCCGACGCAACCAGCGCCGGAGCGTTTTCCGAGGGCGGTGATGACGGTCGGTTTTGGGCGGATCCGGTGATCGCCTTTTCGCGCAGTCCCAAATTCTGTGCGAGCCGCAGGCTTCTGGATTTGCTCCTCGACAAGGCCGGGAGAAAAACGGCCGCCGCCAGGACGACCACGCAAGCGCCCGCCGCAATCCGGAACCACCAGCTTGCGAAAAGGGAGGCCCTTTCAGCGGCTTCGGCCGGTTTTTTATGTGTCCGCCGGACCTCATCCTGCAACAGCCGGCGCGTGGCCAGGTGCAGCTCAAAGGGCGCACCCGCCTCCCGGCGCCGCTGTTCAGCGTAGCCGCGCAATTGTTTCTCGATGTCGCGTTCTTCTGCCATGTCGTCAGGTGTTGGACGGAATTGGGTTGTCCGATTCCTCCGCAAAAAGCGTCCGGGCGATGATTTCCAGCCGGTCGAGGCATTTGCTTAGTCGCGAACTGACGGTCTTCGTGTTCAATTTCAATGTGCCGCCGATTTCCTCGTAACTCAAATCACCAAAATAACGCAACTCAATGATTTCGCGGCACGGCGCTTCCAACCGGTCTACCGCCTGCCGGACAAGCGCCAGCCGTTCGGCGGCCAGCAGGCTGGCGTCCGGACCGGGCGTGGGGGCCGGCGGGTCAATCGGCGGGCGGTCGTCATCCCCGGCGTCCAGGGAAACCGGGGTCGCTCCCCCGCCGCGTTTGGCGGCCGCGCGGTGTTCGCGGTAATCGCACGCCCGGTTGACGGCGATGCGAAAGAGCCAGGTCTGAAACCGGCTTTCGCCCTGGAACGAGCCGAGATTTTTGATGACCGAAAGAAAAACCTCCTGGCAGATTTCCTCCACGTCCTCGCGCGCCAGATCGTGTCCGAGTTGGAAGACAAACCGCGCCGTTGCCTCGTAATGCCGGTCGAACAATTCGTCCCACGCCGCCGCCTCACCGCGACGGCAGCGCGCGATTAATTCACTTTCCCCACCCGGAATCATCACCGCCATGTTTAACCGGCGCCGGGCATGAATCAATACTGATTCATCCTTGCCCGTCCCATTCCGCGCACAGAAGTTCAACAATGGATTCGGTGAATGATGGCATTGGCGGCTACACCGCATCAGGAAGGGATTCGCTGAACTGCAATCGCATCCAGCCTAACATGACCAGATTTCGGATAGCACTGGCCACCGCCTGTTTCTTCTCGTCGGTCTGCCATGTTTTCTTCCAATTGAGGATGTATTCGAAAAGATCCTGTTCGGCGACTTCGTGTTGCGGTTTAGCCTGCTTCAACTGGCGGCTTGCAAATAACACCGTCAGCACTTCCTCAGCCTGTTCCGTGTTCTTGATGCGGCTGAACAGATCCACTGTTTTGGAAATCTTTCGCTCATGCCGCTTCAAGATTTCCTCGTATTTTAATCGCTCCTTCTCGTACTGCGGGCCGACACGCAATGCGATCATCTTCCCCAGTCGCTCCTCATGCAGCCAGTTCCTGTTCGCGAAATCATGCAATGCCAGCTTCACCTCGTCGGCGAACGGCCCGTAGCTACCCTTGCCAAACTGGAAGCCGGTCTGAACTCCCATCTCAGTGACGACGTAACAAATCTTTTGAAAAATCGTCCGGCCCACCGGACTGGCATAAGGCTGCTTCTCCAATTCGCGGAGGACCTCCATCAAGACCACCCATTCGGGATTCATCTTCTCGTGCTTGCGGCCTCTGCCCTCCAGTTCCATCTGAGACGGACCACCAAGGAAATCTTCTTCCAATTGGCTCTTGGGTGTTCCGTACGGCGCATAAACCTCGACCTCGATGTCCAAATGCCGCAGTTTCCCATACATCAACGGTCCGACTTCCTCCCAACTGAGCCCGCCATTGCCACACCCGAGCGGCGGGAAGGCCACGCTCTTGACACCCCATTCCGCATGATGCTGCACAAAATAATCCAGCCCTCGCTCGATGTCCGCCAGACGCGACGGCGACCGCCAATGATCTTTGGTTGGAAAATTTACGATAAGAATTCCCGACGCATCGCGGTAAGGATACGGCTCGCCGAGACGCACCTGTTTCCGCTCGCAACGCCTGGCGTAATCCTCGAACATCGCCGGGTAACGTTTCTTGAACTCTTGCGCCACGCCTTTGCCCATGATGCCGATGCAATTGACCGTGTTCACCCGCGTCTGGGCTTGGGTGGCAAACAGGTCGCCTAAGAGTGCTTTAAACATGGCAGTTTGGGGTTAACGGAAAAACATGACTGGATCAATTGTGACCGGCATGGCGAAGCCTGCCGACGTTAATTGGGAAGCGACAGCCTCATCAACCACGTATGCTCCGGTCAAATGTTTTGGTTCGACACAATGAGGGACGAGCACTTCCGCACACTTTTGCGAACGATGGCGATAGTAAGCGATTGGATCGTTCGGATGCCGCCAATCTGACGCAAAAATTGCGTCATAGTCCAGCAATCCTGCCTGTGACGGATGCAGGAAGCGCACATAATCGCTCGATGCATTGCGATCCGTGATGACCACGCCGTCAATATGCCTCACTTCCGTGGAAACACGCAAGACGCATAACGTCGCCGCCGCATCCTTTCTTTTAAAGAGCATCGGATTGCGGGCGTGAAAATAGAGGTTGGCGTATTGATGCAGTTTCAAACCACCGGGCACGTTTTTGTGGTCGCGCCGTTCCTGTACCACCTCCAGCGCAACGGAATAGTGCGGAACTTTCGCCGCCCGCTCGTTCGACAGAATGCCAAGCTTCAGGACCGAAGGAATGTTTTCCAGCGGCATGATGCATTGAAGTTCTGTGACCCGTGGATTCATACGCTGGCCTCCAGCTTGCACATTGTGGCGGGCACGCGCAACTCGCCCGACAGTAGCTTCGGCAGCAGCGCCGCATCTTTGACGATGGATTCGGTGAAGACCATTATTCGATGCCAAGACGCGGTTTGAAGGTGGCAATAAACTTCTCTGCCGTTTCTTTTACCCACTGATGTTGCCGGGGCCAGTCCGACGACGTGCCGATGTCTGCCGGTATGGAAACCCAAAAATACGGGTCTTCCCAATGAAGTTTTTCACCGATCTGAGTTTCTAGTTCGGGAATATGGCTTTCGACGAGTTCCTTAAAGAGCTGGCGTTGCTTTCGCGCAGCCGAACTCCAAACGGCAAAATAAACACAGAGCTGGGAAGTGGTGGGATAATACTGCGCGCCCAAATACACGCCGTCGTCGAGCGGCCTAAACCGGCAAAGGGTGCGGCCAGCATCCGGGGCATTCTCACGAAACGAAAGCCGTGAACCGACCAAGGCCGCCGAACAGGCGCGCCAATATCTAACGAGCAACCCGCGCTGTTCATAAGCCTGGCGAAGCTCGGGGTCTTTGAGGGCCTCTTTTTCAAGCGCAATGACGCGCGGCTGGAGAACGCGCTGGAAATCCTCCAGCCGATCCCCAAACCAATCGTGTTGAACCGGCCAATCGTTCTCATCGCGAATTTGAATCCCTTCGTCCGCGATGGAAATCTCGCCGCCCTGGTTGCGAATCTCCCAATCAAGCGAATAACCCAATTCCTGTTCGATAGCGACTTTGGCCTCGGACAGGTGCTTGGCAATGAAAGCGCCAATCTCATCGGAAAGATTCAACGAAACAAAAATCCGACCACGCTGCTGGTTGAAGCCGAACTCAAACTCGGCGGCTCCGGAGTCGCCGATGCTGGCGGTAATGGAGGAATCCGGCGCAGCGACAATGAAATCGCGCGGAACTCCCCGTTCCTCCAACCGGACATCCATATGTCGCCAATATTCGAGACGCTGCTTGGCGGCGTTGTTCAACCCCTCCGGCTCAGGCATCGCTTCGGCGGAAGCGGCATAAACCACTTCCGTTGCGGGCCGGGGCCAGAGTGTAACCAAGCGTTCAGCCAGAACAGCCGTCCGCACCCGGATCGTTTCGGCATCCCATTTGGGCAGAGCATTGAAGTAAGAGTTGAGGTCCAAATGGCTCTTGGCGAGTTCAACCTTCTTGATCTCAAAGGCGGAATTGCTCAACTCGGTGTTATAGCCGGTGAGCGTGAGATTGCCCAAGGTATGAAGCAGCGTCTCGTGGGTTTTTTCCCAATCCGCGCCGAGCATCTCCTTCCAAGCCTTGCCGTGCTTGTTATTGGTAATGGTCTGAGGCATGACGTGCTCGATAGTCAGGGTGGAGAGATCCACGCGCTCGCGGTGGCCAAAACTTTCTTCCAGCGCCTCAAGAATTACACGAGTTTTGGTGCTTTCGCGGCGATACAATTCGAAGCTGGGCAGACGGGCCTTGACCGCAGCATCATCTGGCCAACGTCGGCTGAGCCAGTAGGTTTGCAGATCGCGGCGCGGATGGTCGCGAATTACGGTGATGGCTTCGACAAACCACTTGCCATAGGTGCGCGTCGTTTCACCGCAGATGGAGCGGCGAAGAACAAAACTGACGAGGTCCTCAAGGCAGCCGCACAAATCCTCCTTGCTCAATTGTCCCCGGTCATTGCGGTCCAACAGATTCAGCAGCAGTGGATAGGCCGTGGTGATTTCCATGCCGTCCACTTGACGCAGAATGCCACGTAGCGTCGCATCCTTGACTGCCCCCGGGCGGCGCAGCATGAGGTCGAGTCTGGCGTAACGCTTCAGTTCGCCAATCATCACTTCCGGCTGCCGCACGGCATCCTCATGAGCATTTTTGAAATCCACGAACGTGGCATCTTCCTTCGAATACTTGCCGTTCCGCATGAGGTAATCCCGGTAAAACGGCGTCATTTCTATGGCCTCTTCGGTGTCGTTGGCATCGAACACCTTCTCAAACTCTTTCCAGTGTTGATCATTAAACTCCTGTTGCTTGGCCAACGGGATTTCCATGAAAACAAAGTTGCGTATGAGGTCAGACTCTTTAAGGGGCAAGCCGGTGGAATTAAGGCTGTCAAAAATTTCGTAGGGATTCTCGCTATCAATCAGAACGGCCACCAAATTCAAACGGGTGGTGATGACATCCAACAGCTTGGCCAGTTGTTGTTCCGTATCTTTGCGGGACAAATGCTGGACGTGACGGTGAAAATATTTCCACGCTTCAAAAACGGGGCTGTCTGAAAAGCCCGACATATCATTTCCCTCGATCATGGCCGTGAGCACTTCGCGGTCGCCGAGGCGGGGCAGAACCTTGTATCGGTCGCTGCCTTGCTTGCGTTTGAACAGGAGATAGTCCTCTGTCACCTCCTCAGCAAAATCGTTGAGATTACGCGACCGCGCAACATCCCGGATGGCAGCCAAGAGGATCGTCAGCGTGGTGATGCGTTGCTGTCCATCAATGAGTTGGTAGGCGGATGCGTTACCGGGAAGATGCGGCGGTTGCGTGCAGACCAACGGCCCGAGGAAATGAACCGGCTTTGCGCCGTTCTCCATCAGCGCCCACACATCCATGCGCAATCGTTCCCAATGCTCCTTGGTCCAGGAATAATAACGCTGGAACAGCGGAATGATGTATTGATCCCCGGTGTGGAGGATATCACGAATGGTTTTTGGTTGAGCTTGCATATGATTGATTCAAAAAGTCATTCAAGACCGACAAGTTTTTTTGCGGCGGGCACGCGCACCTCGCCCGACAGCAGCTTCGGCAGCAGCGCATCGCGCAACGCGGCGAGGGTGCGGGATTCGTCGGAGATGTATTTCAGGAATATGAGACCGAGGACGACGTGCTTGTATTCGGCGGCGTCGAGATTACCGCGCAATTTGTCAGCCGTAGCCCAGAGTGTTGCTTCGAAACCAAGAGCGGAGCCGCCGGATGACTGTTTCTGAGTTTTTCCTGTCGCCATAGAAATTCCCTCCGCATCGTAGGACGGACAGGGCCATTTGCAATGGCAAAACCGCGCCGCTTAAAAGGCACTGCCTCACGCGGGATTCACCGGCCATAAATTGTTTTCACGAATGACAAATCGCGTGTTGTTATTTCCGTTCCCCGCGGGAGTATTTTGCCGTATACCCCGTCCAACAACCATGAATATGGTGTCAGCCTGCGTGAAAATCACGCGCTTTGAGCGGAATTCGCGCCTCCTTTCTGAAGTCACGCACGCCGCGCCCCACCAATCCCCTGTTTGCAACCGGCCCCGGCGGCGCGCGTACAAAGCCAAATGATTTTCCATGAAGCCGATTTTTCCACCAAGGCTCAACCATCAAAGATGGAGATTGTTATGAACCACAAAGTCCTCACCCTGTTTGTTTGTCTGTTTCCGGCGATTGCGGCTTTGCCGGGCCCAGTCGTGGCGCCGCCCGCCGGGTTGTCCCTTAACGAAGTCCGCTACGACGCGAAATTGTCCGATGACGAAGCGCGCTTCGCCGTGGACCTGGACATCGCGGTCGCCGGCAAAGGCGAGGCGACGGTGAAATTGTTTGAGGGCGACGTGGCGTTGTTGCCGGTGAAATTGCCGTCCGATTTGCAAATCACCCGCGACGGCAACCGCTATCTCCTGACCGCCACCCGGCCGGGCCAGTACCGGTTCAAACTCGACCTCGTCGCCAAAATTCAGCGCGCCGAGCCGTGGAACCAGATTTCCTTCACCGGCCCCGCCGCCGCCATCGCGTCGGTGACCGCGCAGGCCGCCAGTGCGGGGGTGGAAATTCAACTGCTCAACGGCACGCTGCTCGAATCCATGCAGACCAACGGCGTCTCGTGCCTGCGCGGATTTCTGGGCGCGGACCAGACCGTGGCCTTGCGCTGGCAGGGGAAGGTTGCCGAAGTGGCGCGCAAGGCGCTGCTCACCGTGGACACTCTGGCGACAGCGCAGATCACGCCCACCGTCGTCAAATACACCACCAAATTCCATTACGAAATCGTCCAGGGCAACGCCCCGGGCCTCACCCTCGCGCTGCCGGCCGGCCAGTCGTTGACGCGGCTGGCGGGTGAACAAATCCGCGACTGGCAGATCAAACCCGACGGCGACCGGCAGGTTCTCACCGTTGAATTCATCAAACCCGTCGAACAGGAATACGACCTCACCGTCTTTTCCGAGCAAACCCTCGAAGCCACGCCCGCGACGGCGCAGTTGAATCCACCGCAACCGCTCGACATTGACCGCGAATCCGGCGTGCTTAAGCTGGCAACCGAGGACACGCTCGTCGAAGTGGAATCACTCGGCGGTCTGCGGCAGGTCAATGCCGCCAGCAACGAACTCGCGGCGTATCGTTTCAACGCGCGTCCCTTCAGTCTCGCCCTCAAAGTCAAGCGCATCGAGCCGGTCATCAACGTTGCCGACCGCGTTGGAGTGCGGCTGGAAGAAGCGCGCCTGCTGGTTTCGCATAACCTGGCGCTGAACATTGAGAAGACCGGCATTTACACGCTCGACCTCGTTCCGCCACCGGGAATGGTCGTGGCCGACGTGCGCGGCGAAGGGGTGGAGGACTGGAACGTCACCGCCGGCAAACTGATGGTAAGCTTTGCGAGCCGTGTCCTCGGTTCGCGCACGTTGCAAGTGCAACTGGAACAGGCTTTGAAAGCGTTTCCGGACCGGATTACGGTTGCTCCCCTGCGCGTCACCGGCGCGGCCAAGGAGACCGCGCAAATCGGCGCGGTCTCGGCGCCGGGCATCCGCTTGAAAACCGCCGAACTGGGCGGCCTCCGTGAAATTCCCGTCAACCGGCTGCAAAATCATTCCGATGAATTGCTGGCCTTCACGGCTGAACAGCCGGATTGGAAGCTGACGCTGGCGGACGAACGGCTGGCGGCGCGCGTGGTGGCGGATGTTTTCAACCTGGTGACCATCGGCGACGGACTGGCGGGCGGCAGCGCAACGGTTCGTTACGGTCTCATCAACCAAGGCGTGCAGGAATTCAAGGTGAAGCTGCCGCCCTACTGCCGGAATGTCGAATTCACCGGGCCGAACATCCGGCGCAAGGAACTGTCCGGCGATGTTTGGACCATCGGTCTGCAGGACAAGGTCTGGGGCGGTTACACCTTGGTGATCACCTACGACTACCAGTTCGATCCGAAAAGCGCGACGTTGCCGGTCGGCGGCATCCACACGCTCGACGTGGAGCGCGAGACGGGTTCGATTGCCGTCACCACCGCCGCAAGCCTGAAACTCAATCCGAAGCCGGTCAGCGGTTCGTTGCATCGCGTGGACGAAGCGGAACTGGCCGCGGCCGACCGCGCCTTGATCACACGCAACATCCTGCTGGCCTATCAATACACCGGCGACCAATACGATCTTTCGCTGGAAGTGCAGCGGCACGGGGAGGTGCCGGTGCTCGAGGCAGTGGCGGACCGGACGGAAATCACCTCCGTCCTTACCGAGGCGGGGGAGATGCTGACCCAAGCTTCGTTCATGGTGAAGAACAACGAAAAGCAGTCCCAAAAGTTCCTGCTGCCCAAGGGTGCGGATTTGTGGGGCTGCTACGTCAACAACCGGCCCGCCAAACCGGAGCGCGATGGCGACTGGGTGCTGGTGCCGTTGCCACGCAACATCAACCGTGACCAGACGTTCGCCGTGGACATCGTGTACGCCCAGACCAACCGGGCGTTGAATTCCCGCTGGCCGGGGCGGCTCGAACTGGCTGCGCCCCGGACCGACGTGCCGAACACCTATGCCGAGTGGGAGCTTTATGTGCCGGCTTCCAAACGGCTATCCAGCTTTGATGGCAGCATGAGCGTGGCTCAGGGCACGACCTACGGACTGCTGGACGGCTGGCAAAGGTTCCTCGCGTTTTATGGCACGGTGCTGCGGGAAGCCGGCGCGGGCCTTTTTGTCATGGGGATCCTGGCGTTTCTGGTGATTGCCCTGGTGGTTTCCGCCGTGCGCCGCGGCTGGAACGGGGTCATCACCGTGTTTGTGGTGTTTATGATTCTGGCCGTGCTGGGCGGAATGTTGCTGCCCGCGCTCTCCAGCGCCAAGCGCAAGGCGCAACGCATCAACGCGGTCAGCAACCTCAAGCAAATCGGCATCGCGGTGCGGCTTTTCTCCGGGGACAACAACGACCGGTTGCCGGCGTCGTTCGAGGAGATGAAAAATGAGCTCGGTTCGGACATGGTCACGATTGACCCGGAAAGCCAGCAGCGGTTTGTTTACGTGGGCGGAGGCTGTTCGGAGGCGGCCTTGGAGCCGGACTCGGTGCTGGCGTTCTCACCCATGAACAATGACCATTGTTCCGTGCTGTATGCCGACGGCAGCGTACAGCAGATGAGCAGCACACAATTCGCTGAAATTCAGCAGCGCGGTTTTCTCAAACTGGTTCCGCAGGACGAACTGGACCGAAGAAAACAGACCGAGGCGGTGTTGGGAAGGCAATCTCTTGGAACTGCGCCCGCGCCGGTGCAGCGCCAAAGAATTGTGGGGTTGGCGGCTGGTGGTGGTGGCGGTGGCGTGGTGGCGGGCACAACAGCCACAGTTACGATTACGAATGCCATGGCTCCGGCCGGAGGTGAAAGAATCGATGAAACAACAGGATTGCCGGTGGCTGCTCCCCCGGTTTCGGCCGGCGGTATGCTGGTTTCGGAGGAAGAGCCGGTTGCCGCTCCGTTGCCGACCGTTTCCGGCATTCGTTCCATCCGCATCGAGATTCCGCACACCGGCAATTCATTCCTGTTCACCAAGGTCCTGAACGTGCGCGACGGCGGCGAGCCGCTTTCCATCCGCGCCAAAGTCATGTCGCTGCACGCCTTCCAGATGTTGCAGATGGTCGGGCAGGCGGGTGCGTTCGTTCTCGGTTTGCTCGTCTTCGGCTGGCAATGGCGGCGGGAACAGCCCAACACCTTCGTACTCACCCTCGCGCTGGTGCTGATCCTCGCGTCGGTGTGCAGTCTGCTGATTGCCTGGCGCGCGCTGCATGACGTGCTCATCATCGGATTTCCGTTGGTGGCGCTGGCGGTCATCGCGCGATTGGTCTGGAAATACTGGCCGCGCCGCACTCCGCCAACCGACGGCAACGGCGGCAACCCTTCGCCGCAAACCACCCCGCCCCCGGTCCTGGCGGCCATGGTTTTGTTGCTGGCACTTGGTCTCGTGAGCGCCCGGGCGGCGGAACCTGCCACCCGCAATTTGCCGTCCCCCATCACCGGCGTTTCCATCCTGTCTGCCAGCTATGCCGGGTCGGTGAACGACCGGGTGGCGCAACTCGACGCCACGTTGCAACTGTCGTCGGCAAAACCGGACCAGAAAATTCCATTGTTCGGCGCGGACGTGGCCGTGCAACAATTCTCCGTAAAATCCGGCGAGGCCAGCCTGGTTCGCGACGGCGACGCCGTGGCCGTGCAACTCGGGCGGCGCGGCGCGGCAACCGTGCAAATCAGGCTGCTGGTCAAACCTGGTGGCGACGTGACCAAACGGCGGCTGGTGTTCGGCATTCCGCCGGCGCTGTCCAGCCAGTTCGTGCTCACGCTGGACCAGCCGGACGCGGACGTGGATTTCCCCACCGCCATTTCCTTCAAACACGCCACGGTCAAGGACCGGACACGCGTCGAGGCCGTCATCGGCTCGAGCGGCTCCGTGGAATTGCTGTGGACACCGCGCATGAAACGCGCCGCGGAAACCGCCGCCACGGTCTTTTGCCAGAATGCGGCACTGGTGACGTTCGGCGGCGGCGTGGTGAACGTGCGCGCCGTGCTGGATTATCAAATCACGCAGGGTGAATTGCGCCAGGTGCGGGTGCGGCTGCCGGCAGGCCAGCGCCTGTTGCGCGTCGAAGGCGAGGCGATTCGCACGTGGGAAATCCGGAATGAGAACGGCGGCCAGACGCTGGTGGCGGACCTGCTCAAGGGAGTTTCCCCCGCCTATCGCCTGACCGTGGAAACGGAAAAAATCCTGGAGGCATTGCCGGCAACGGTGAAAGTGGAAATCCCGCGCGCGCTGGAGGTGAAACGCGAAACGGGACTGGTGGCGTTGCGCGGCGCGGAGGAATTGAACCTGTCGGTCGCCTCCATGTCCGATTTGCAGCGCGTGGACGCGGAGGAATTTGCCCGCGTCATGCCGGCGGCCGGTGATGGCCTGGCCAGCGTGTTCCGTTTCCTGAAACCGGAATTCGATTTGAACGTTAACGCCGAAACGATCCAGCCGCAAATCGAGGCGGTGGTCCGCAACAACATCCGCCTTGGCTCGGATCAACTGAACATTTCCGCCGTGGTGGACTACACCATCAAGCGCGCCGGCGTGTTCACGCTCCGGCTGGCCCTGCCGGCCGGCTATCGCGTCGAACAGGTCATCGGCGACAGGGTTTCGCAATGGTCCGAACGGACCGAAGGCAATGCGCGCCGGCTGGAAGTGGCGTTGAAGGAACGGACCGGCGGCAACTATTCGCTGCGCCTGGAGCTGACGCGAAGCCTCAAGGAATTGCCAAAGTCACTGGCGGTCGAGGGGGTGTGTCCGCTGGATACGGAGAAGCTGACGGGTTTCGTTTCCGTTTCCACCGATCCGGGCGTCGCGGCCAGGACCGAGGCGTTCGACGGACTGGCGGAGGTGCCGGTGGTTTCGCTGCCCGACTACAATGCCTTGCGCGGGGCGGCCGGTGTGCTGGCCTACAAATTCATCGCCACCGGGCCGCAGGCCGCGCCGAATTGGAAACTTTCCGTGACCACGGAGACGGTCGAGGCCTGGTTGCGCGCCGAGGTGGCGGACACCTTCACGATTTCGGAAACGCTGATCAGCGGCCGGGCGCAGGTGCGTTATGAAATCGCCAACGCCCCGGTGAAGGAACTGCGCCTGAAAATTCCCGCGGCGTTCAAGAACGTGGATATCTCCGGGCCCAACATCCGCCGTCGCGATCAGAACGGCGACGAGTGGCGGGTGGAATTGCAGGGCAAGACCAGCGGCTTTTACACGCTGACGGTCACGTGGGAGGAACCGCGCGAGGCCGGAACCAACCGGATTGAGCTGGCCGGCGTGTCCGCCGCCGGGGTGGAACGCGAAACGGGTTTGCTGGCCATTGTCGCCAAACCGCCGCTGCAAGTCGCCGAGCGCGTGGCCACGGATTTAAGCCGGGTGGACGCGGGAGATTTTCCGGAATGGGCCGGGCAGGCCGAAGACACCCCGGTGCTGTCGTATCGCTATCTGCGCCCCGGTTACTCGCTCGTCGTCGAGGCCCGGCGCTTCGATGAAGCGGAGGTGTTGCAAGCGCTCGTGGACAGCGCGCGTTTCACGACGGTGGTTGCCGACGATGGCCAGACCATGACTGAGATGTCGCTGGATTTGCGCAACAACGGACGGCAGTTCCTCGAAGTGGAATTGCCGGCGGGAGCGACGGTCTGGTCGGCGTTTGTGGCCGGCCAGCCGGTGCGGCCCAGCCAGAATGGCGGGAAACTGCTGTTGCCGCTGGAACAGTCCGGTGACGACGCCACCGTACCGGTGACGCTGACCTATGTCGGCACCAACGGCTTCCCGAAAACGCGCGGGCAGATTGATTTCGCCTCGCCCCAGTTTGACGTGCCCTTGAAGAATGCGCGCTGGGAATTGTTCCTGCCGCCCAATTACGACTATGACCGTTTTGGCGGGACAATGTCGCGGGAAGTGGCCACGGTCAAACCTTCGCTGTTGAGTTTCACCCTGTCCGAATACTCGCGGATGGAGAGCGAAAGCAAAGCCGTCGCCCAAAAGCAGGCGAAGGAGGACGTCAGCAAGGCGCAACAGTTGTTGCAATCGGGCAACGTGCGCGAAGCCATGGCCAATTACAACCGGGCCGCGAACACTTATTACGCGGACAAATCCCGGGATACCGACGTGAAACAGCTTCAAAAAGACCTGAACCAGGCACAGGCCAGCAACCTGATCATGGCGCAAAACGAATTTGCGCAGCGCAATTCAGGACAGTTGGCCGACCAGTTGTCCGTTTCCGGTGTGGCCCAACAACCGGCGGCGGCGCCTTACGACAACGCCGCGGCCGAACAGCAATGGGTCAAGCTGCAGCGTGCGCAGGAAGTGGCGATGGCGAAGGTGCAGCCGCTGCATGTGAACCTGCCCACGCGCGGTTTGCGTTACGCCTTCACCCAGGTGCTCCAGACCGGAGTCCACAAGCCGATGACCATCCAGCTTTCGGTGGTGAAGGCGGGTACGGGCAACTGGCCGGGCCGGGTCGGCTGGTCGCTCGCCGGGTTCCTCGCCCTGTGGCTGGTCGTGGCGATTGCCACCGCCAGAAAATCGCGTTGAGCCGGAAGACCGGTTTGCGGAAATTCCACGCCTCAGATGGGGGTGATTTCTTCAAACCGGCGGGAATTGGTCCGAAAAATTCTCCCGGATCAGTTAAGATGCAACCGGGATAAAAAATGGTGCCGACGGAGGGGGTCGAACCCACACACTCTCACGAGTACCAGATTTTGAGTCTGGCGCGTCTGCCAGTTCCGCCACGTCGGCAACAGTGCGCCAATATATTTCGGCGGGCGGCGAAGTAAACAAGTTTCCACACGCTCGCGGGCTGCCCAAAGACCACCACCCATCATTTTGTCTCCACAGCCTCGATATCCCGGAATGCTGTGCGGG
The DNA here is from genome assembly GCA_002479245.1 of Verrucomicrobia subdivision 3 bacterium UBA7542. Classification (GTDB taxonomy): domain Bacteria; phylum Verrucomicrobiota; class Verrucomicrobiia; order Limisphaerales; family UBA11358; genus UBA11358. The sequence goes on from DLMG01000073.1 coordinate 15,289, forward strand.
CGTGTTGATTTTTCAACGATTCACCGATTCAGGGGAAGATATGGGGCAAATGCGACAATGTGATAACGCCAAGCCACGGCTTTTCCCCATGCCCCATCACGTCTGACATAAGTCGTTTAACCGCAAATGATACCAACATGCCAGGATGGCATGAGATGTGCACATTTGGCATCAAATGGCACACCGAAAACAGGAAGCCGATGTGATTGGGTGGACCGCCCGACTGGCAGGCTTGGTTGTGCTCATCAGTCTTTTTTTCCCTGCCGTTCGCAGGGCACTCGCCGAACTTGGCTTCATTGCGTTGTGTTTTTCAATTCTCGTCGTTGCGGGTCTGGTTGGCTTCGGCATCTACCGGCTGGCAACCCGGGAGGGCCGGATGAAGGCAATGACTGGAAATCCATTCGCGCTTCCAACCGCTGCCTCGGATCGAACCTGGAACGACGGCGAATCAGAGGCCATCCCGGACCTTCTCTACCCGGTGCGGCGGCGCCGATACCCTTGGCGGCATTGAACCGCAAGGACCGGCTTTAACTAACAGTCCGTTCAAAAATGTCTTCTCTCGTAGCCGGTTGTGGACTGGACATTTCATCTGGAACAAAACTGTCCGGCAATTCCGGTATCTTTGTGATTTCGTGGTTC
>DLMG01000189.1:0-13756 GCA_002479245.1 Verrucomicrobia subdivision 3 bacterium UBA7542
GGCATCCGCAACCGGTGCTGCTGACCTCGGCGGTGAGCGGCTCGGACAAGCTGGAACGCTTCACGGAAACCGGCGCGAACAGCGGCTCGCTCGGCGTGTTCGAGGCAAAATATCTCATCCGCCTGATGCAGGCGAATGCAAGGATGTTCGACAAGTTCGGCGCGTGAAAAGGAGGATAACTGGATTGATGGACAAATGGATGAATGGAAACCTCAACCATCCAATAATCCAGCAATCCAACAATCCGGCAATCTGATGAATCTGCCGAACAAGCTGACGGTGTCGCGTTTCGCGCTGACGGTGCTTTTTCTGTGGGCGCTGTTCTCACCGATCCCGTTTAATGACACGCTGGCCCTGATTTTTTTCTGCGTGGCGAGTTTTACCGATTATCTGGACGGGAGCATCTCGCGGCGGCACGGCCTCGTCACCAACTTCGGCATCCTGATGGACCCGCTGGCGGACAAGGTGCTGGTCTGTTCGGCGTTCATTGCGTTTGTTGAAAGCACGCACCTGAATCCCGGCGCGCCGGTAAAGGTGGCGGCGTGGATGGTCATCATCATTGTCGCGCGCGAACTGGCCATCACCGGCATGCGATTGCTGGCGGCGTCAAAAAACATCGTCATCGCCGCGGACAACCTTGGCAAACTCAAGACCGTTTTCCAGATTGTCACCATCATTGCGCTGCTCGTCACCGATGCAGCCAATGAGTGGAGCCCGTGGCTGCAAAACCTTTTTCAGCCCTGGGTGGCGCGGTTCGCGCAGATCGCGCTATGGGTGACGGTCGCGCTGACGGCGGTGTCGGGTTTGATTTACCTGTGGCGCAACCGGGCGGTTTATTTGAGCGATGCCTGATGACGGAGGTTGAGAGTTGAGGGCGTAAAGCCCCGTGGGAGGCCACGCCCCTTTACGGGGTTGAAAGTTGAGAGACCTGAAGCGGGTTTCGTTACCTCGACTCCTACCGGGCTAGCGATGTGACGCCAGAGGCAGCATCTGGCCTGAATTCGCCGATTGATAAACCGCCGGTTGCAAATCCGCCAGCGAATCAGTGTGTTTATGGTGCCGCCAGGCAAAACTGGCGAAGAAAACAACCAAAGCAATTCCCAAAACGGCGGCTCCGACCATTCCGAATTTCCAATTCAGTTTCGAGAGCAGAAACATCAGCCGGTCGAGCGGCGTGTTCGACGCTTCAGTCAACGGCGGCGGCTCGCTGAATTTTTCCGTCCGACCCAGTTCGGCGTTGAGCGCGGCCATGATTTGCGGCACGTCGAGTTTGAGCAGCGTGGCGTAATTTTTCACCGAGCCGCGAATGTAAATCGTCGCGGAAAACAAATCGAAATTCCCCTCCTCCAGCGCGCGGATGAGGTCGGTGCGGATTTTTGTGACTTCCGCAACCTGCGGGATCGTGAGTTTCCGGGCTTCGCGTGCAACACGGAGTTGTTCGGCGACCGTTGACATGGCCATATTATTCAAAGGTTTTAAGCAATTTAGCAATCCAAATAGCACGAAAGAGGCCAATTTGGGCCTTGGATCAAGAAACAGAACAACCAAGGAACAAAGCAGTCAAGGCCCTGTCGCGAATGTCATCTACGATAAAATCCGAAGCTTGAAATCCGAAAACCGAAAGAATCCCGAAATCCAAAGCCCGAAACCTGATTCCAAGCCACCACTGTTGACGGATTCATTTCGGACTTCGGATTACTTTCGGTTTTCGAGCTTCGGTTTTCGAATTTTTCAATCCAATTGAACCTTTTCTCGCGTCTGGCATTCTTCTCTGTGTAAATGCTGGTGGTGGCTGAACGCGAACAACTGCCCGTGCCACAGGCCAAAGCCGGAGAACCGGAGGCTTGGGACGCTCTCTTTCGACGCTACCAACTGCCCTTATATGTCTATGTTTTTGAACTGGTGCATGACGAACAGACGAGCCTCGACCTTGTGCAGGAGACGTTCATCGCCGCCGTCCGACACATCGGCAGCCTGCGCGACGATGCGAAATTCGGAAGCTGGCTCTTCGGCATCGCCCACCAGAAATGCCTGCAACGCTGGCGAAAACAAAATCGCGAAGAAATTCTGCCCGACGAAATCGCCGAGACACCGGATGAATCTGAAAACCGCCCGGACGACTTGCTCATCCAGCGGGAACAGGAGGCCGAGTTTATGCAACTACTGAATCAGTTGCCGTTGCCGCAACGCTCGGTGTTGCTGTTGCATTTTGTCGAAGACTTTTCGCTCGAAGAAATTGCGAGCATTACGGAGACGCAACTCGGCACGGTGAAGTCCAGGTTGCACTACGCCAAAAAAACGTTGCGGAAATTGTTGGAAGAACAATGAACAATAAAAACTCTAACGCAGAGGCGCCGAGACGCAAAGGTAGGGCGGGCAGTCCCCTGCCCGCCGCCCATCCACACGCCAATAACGGCGCGCACGGAGTGACGCGCCCTACCAAAACAAAGGCATGAAAACGCCGCGTGAAATTTTGCTGGAACAACATCGTTCCGCCGCGCCGAAACTCGACGCCATCCGGCGTGAGGTCATGAAAGTAGCCGCCGATGTCAATCGGCGGAAACAACCTGTCCGCGAATTGACATTCGCGGCTGCACTGGCAAATGCCATCCGGCTTTCGTTTCTGGAACTGATCTGGCCCTGCCGCCGGATTTGGACGGGCTTGGCGGCGGTCTGGATTTTGATTTTCATTTTCAATTTCTCGCAGCGCGACCCATCTGAACTGACGGCCAGAAAAACTCCGCCGCCGTCGCCGGAAATGATTCTGACATTCCGGCAGCAGGAAAAATTGCTGGCCGAGCTGATTGGTCCGAACGAACCGCAAGCCGCCGCACCGCCGAAACCATTTTTGCCGCAACCCAGAAGCGAAGGGCGGATTGAAGCGTGGATGACGTAGCAGCGGACGTGAGTCCGCTCAATCTTGGAAAAAATGAGCCGACTCACGTCGGCTGCCACGAGGAAAACTATTTATGAACGAAACACCTAAAAGCAACCGGGGCTGGCGGCTTCTGCGCCGGAGTTTGATGGCGCTGGCGGTTTTCGCCACGCTGATTGCCATTTTTTACACCGAGGAGAACTGGCGCGGCAAACGGGCCTGGGAAAACTGCAAACGCGAACTGGAAGCCAAAGGCGCGGTGCTGGATTGGGACAAGTTCATCCCGGCACCCGTGCCGGACGACCAGAATTTTTTCACGGCCAGCACCAACATCGCGCTGCGGTTTGTCAAAGCCAGAAATGACATCGAGAGCAAACTGGCGACGGAGTTGCCGTGGCTTCGCTTGCCTCCATTTGGATCGAATTCCTTCCCGGTGCTCGACACCGCCAAAACCCGGCCGCTGGTCGTAACCGAACTGACGATTGGGCTGTCCACCAGCGCCGCGTCCGCTCCGGGCGAGAGTCATGCCCTCGACGTAAAGCTCAATGCCGCCAACGCTCGCGAACAGGTCCAGGATTTGATCCGCACCACTGTTGGCCGGGGCATACTCGGTGCGGCCGGTTTTCAATTTTCCGAACGACAATTGAGCAACCTGGCGCCGGCGCATATCGTTTTGCAGTCGGACACGATACCTTCGGTGGCCGATCTCGAAAATCTCATCCCGGAGGATTTGGTCACAAACCTCGGCCATTTGCGGATTGAAGCAACCAGCGACAAAACTTTCCATGTTTTGCTCACCGGCGTGTGCGTCACGGCGGCGGCGGATTATTTGAAATGGAGCGACCAATTTGAGCCCGCCTTTGACGAAATCCGCGCGGCATTAAAGCGGTCTTACGCGATTATCCCCGGCGACTATTCGCAGCCGTATCTGATTCCGATTCCCAATTTCGTCACGATGCGTGCCTTGGCACAAACGCTCGCGCAGCGGGCGCAATGCGATTTCCTGCTCGGCCAGCCGGACAAAGCATTGCGGGAATTGACATTGGCGCACGATATATGCCGGATTCTGGAAAAGCCGCCGTCGGGCAAACCGATGACCTTGGTCGAAGCGATGATCAATGTGGCGATTACCGGACTTTACGTTTCAACAATCGCTGACGGTTTCAGATTACATGTCTGGCAGGAGCCACAACTGGCCGCACTTCAGGAACAACTCAAGGGAATTGATTTATCTCCATTCGTGGCGAAAGCGTTCAACGAACAGCGTGCATCCGCATGCTTCATGCTGGCCAACATTTCACAGACGGAACTTGAAAATCAAAGATTGGTTGAAACCAAAAGATATGGAATTTCAGTAAAACCACTGCTCACAGACCCGGAATTTCTCTTTGTGACTTTTGCTCCGCGCGGCTGGATTTATCAAAGTATGATTGGTATAGCCGAATTTGACCAGAAGATGCAAACCGGTGTTGACCTCACAAGCGGCGTCCTTTCTCCTGGAGAAATTGACGCCTCAATGCGCGGGACAGAAAAGGCACTCGATAATCATCGGCTCTATAATTTTTTCCCCAGACTTTTTATTCCCAATGTCACAAAAGTATGGCAAACGACTGCGCGCAATCAAACGATGGCCAACGAAGCCCAAATCGTCTGCGCGCTTGAACGCTACCGTCTTGCACATGGCGAATATCCCGAAACGCTCGACGTGCTCGCGCCGCAGTTCATTGAAAAATTGCCGCACGACATCATCGGTGGCCAGCCATTGCACTATCGCCGGATCGAAGGTGGAATATTCCTGCTTTATTCCGTCGGGTGGAATGAAACGGATGATGGCGGCGTGCCGGGAACATTATCCGACCCAAAGCAAGGCGACTGGGTCTGGCAGTATCCGTTGAAGTAGAAATGCAAAACATCCAACAACCAACATCGAACATCGAATGATTCGTACCCGGTGGCAGTCAATTCGATGTTAGGCGAAACTTTACACCACGCACGGTGTTTATTCACAGACCATGAAAAAAATAATCACATTTTTATTCGTGTCCACGCTCACACTGGCAGCAATCGCAGCAGATGTTTACTATTCAACTGTGGCGACCATTGCGCCGCTGATGGATAAGGGACAATACAAGGTGGATGTCCGTGTTTCTCGTCTAGTTGAGCAGGATGGGAAGTTTGTTGAAAAATTGATTGCCCAACCAAGACTTTTGTCTGGACTGGGCTGCCCAGCTTCGTTGTACCAAGGTTTGCAGCCGTCAAACCCTGATTACCAAAAGCAAGAAAATGTTAGTGTCGATGTATCTTGGCCATATCCAGACGAGAGTGGCGTTGCCTATTGCACTGTCACCGTGAAACTCGGAGATAAGTTGGTGTCGAAATCGAAGGTGGAGCTACAAATTATTGGCAAAGGGCGAGTTCCACTCATTTTGTCAACGCAGAATGTTGACTCAAAATCAGTGCGGGTTGTGGTTAAAAAACCGAACGTCTATGTTTTGCTTGAGTTCGGCGGCAAGACCGAGGAAGAAGCCAGAAAGGTCGCAGTCGAGAATCTTGGGAATCAGGCGCAGGTTCGAGATGCAGCAGGACACGTAGTTGAAAGTGGCTTCATTAGTGGAACCTACCAGGAGATTGGTTTGGCATTGGAATACAAGAGCGAGGACGAAGCAAGACGTGTAGCGAGCATTCTGGGGGCAGGGCCAGAAAAATGATGCCGTCTATGTATTTTATAATACTGATTGCGTGTCTCATTCTGGGAATGTTTCTCTTTATGTTAATTTGGCTTTCCAGAAAAAAGTAAAACATTCTGCCACCGGCCTGTTTGGACGATTTTGACCCAATAACGGCTTGCCCACGGCCCTGAATTGGACGGGTCCGCTAGCGTGCATATTAACGGCCGTCCGCAACAACAAACAGGGGTGCGACGCATCTAGATGTTTTTCTCCTGTGAATCAAAACTTCTCCCGACCACGGCTCCGATGACCGAGCCAATAATCGCTCCGGCCACGAAATCCGAGAACCAATGGATGGTCATGGAGACGCCGATGCCGACATAGCAGGCGTAGAGAATCGCCACCAAACCCAGCCACCGTTGTTTCGGACAGAGCGTGAACACCGTCACGGCCATGGCGAAGGCGATGGTGGCATGCGACGACGGCCAGCCCCAGAAGACTCCACCGCGCAGCCAGCCGAAGTGGAAGACATGACTTATGTCCGCGCCGACGCTGTGCGCAGGATGGACGCGACCCGTAACCGCTTTGTATGCGGAAGAAACCAGCGAGCCGAGGAGCGCAGCCTGACCGACAGCCCAACCGGCCAGAATGGTCCGGGCATTTCCGATAATGAAGCCGACGATAAGCAGGAACAGTGGCAAGGCGAGCGGCAGCAGCCCGCCAATCCCAACGGCGGGCCACACCCACGAACGAAGCGCCGGAGTGCGGGTGGCGAGGAAATAGCGCCAGTCGAAGCCGGACATGACGAGAATGAAAGTGAGAACGATGGCAATGATATGCCAGATGAGCCTCCGGCCCTTGAAGCAGCCAATGAGGTTGCGGGGCACCGTCACCAGAAATTGTTTCATGTAAAATGGCCCGGCGGGTGGGGCGCGCCAATATAGGACGGCCGCATTGACATGGGAAATGGCGACTGGGTCTGGAAGTATCCGATGAAATAAAAATACAAAACATCCAACGCCCAACATCGAACATCCAACATCCATTTTTTTGCGTGCGAGCGGCAATTCATTGGATGTTCGATGTTTTCTTCACATTGCGCCGTGCCGGAGGCCGGCGCTCCAATCAAACGGCTTCCTGCCCGCCGCCATCCGCGCCGCCACCATCGAGATCAATCAGGATGTCGCGCGGCTCGGCGCCCTTGCTGGGACCGACGATGCCCCGGCTTTCCAATTCGTCCATGATGCGCGCGGCGCGGGTGTAGCCGAGGCGCAATCGCCGTTGCATCAACGAGACGCTCGCCTTTTGCTCGCTGCGGATGACTTCAATGCACTGCTGAATCAATTCCTCGTCCTCGTCTATGCCGGTTTCGTTTCCGAAACTGGCGGCGGGCTGGGAGAGTTGCCGGTGAATTTCCAGGTCGTAGTTCGGTTTGCCCTGCTTGGCGATGAACCCGACGATGCTGTTGATTTCCTGGTCGGTGATCAATGCGCCTTGCGCGCGAATCAATTTCGCCGAGCCGGGCGGCAAATAAAGCATGTCGCCTTTGCCGAGCAATTTGTCCGCGCCCATCGCGTCGAGAATCGTGCGCGAGTCCACCCGCGACGCGCACTGAAATGCGATGCGCGCGGTGATGTTGGCCTTGATGACGCCGGTGATGACGTCCACGCTCGGCCGCTGGGTGGCGACGATGCAATGGATGCCGGCGGCGCGCGCCATTTGCGTGATGCGCGCGATGGCCATTTCCACGTCGGCGGGCGCCACGAGCATCAGGTCCGCCAGCTCGTCAATGATGACGACGATGTAGCTCAACCTTTCGGGAATGACGATGTCCTCCTCGCGCGGCACGACGATTTCCTCGTCCACCTCGACGGCGAATCCCTCCGCGCCCGGCTCGACTTTTTCCCTTTTGGCGGTGAGCGGCAATTCAGGTTCGGTCTCCGGCAACGGTTTGTTTTTCTGGCGGGAATTGAACGAGGCGATGTTGCGCACGCCGACGCGCGCGAAAATCTGGTAGCGCTTTTCCATTTCGTTCACGACCCAGCGCAACGCGAGGATGACCTTCTTCGGGTCGGTCACGACGGGCACGACGAGGTGCGGCAGCGCGTTGTATTGCTGCAGCTCGACAACCTTGGGATCAATCATCACAAACCGGAGCTGATCGGGAGAAAATTTGTAGAGCAGCGACGTGATGATGGCGTTGATGCAAACGGATTTGCCGGAACCGGTGCTGCCGGCGATGAGTATGTGCGGCATTTCGGACAAATCGGCCACAATCGGATGGCCGTAAACGTCCTTGCCCAGCGCAATGGGAATTTTCGCCTTGGAGTTGCGCCATTCTTCGGACTCGAACAAATCGCGCACGATGACCGTCGTCTTGACCGGGTTGGGCACCTCGATGCCGACGGAGCTTTTGCCCGGCACCGGCGCGAGGATGTGGATGCGCTCGGCCTTGAGCACCGCGGCGATGTTGTTCGACAGCGCGGTGATTTTTTCCAGCTTCACGCCCGGCGCGGGATGCAATTCGTAACGTGTGATGGTCGGGCCTTTGGTGATGTCACCGAGCGAAACTTCAATCTCGAACTGCGCGAGCGTCTGTTGCATAAGCCGCGCATTGGCCATCAATTCCTCCTTGGACTCCGTGGGCTTCACGGTCATGTCCGGGTGCTGGAGAAAATCCAGCGGCGGCAACTGATAATTGCCAATGATGGGTGTCGCAGCAACGGTGAGCGGCTTCCGTTTTTTCGGCGCGGCCTTTGGTTTGGCGGCGGGCGGCGGCACGGAACCGTCGGCAATGTGAACCACCGGTTCGGCTGGTTCGCCATCGGGTTTTCCCGCTTCAGCTTTTTCCGCGACCGGCGTTTCGGTTTTGGCTTCGCCCGGTTTTTCCACGGCTTCGGATTTTCTGCCGAGAACTTCTTCGGTGGTGGCGGCGGCAGCTTCGCGCGGCGGGGCCGGCTCTGCCTCTTTGGCGGCTTCGGTCTCTTTGGACGGTTCGGGCAAAGTGGTTTTGCGCGCGCGAGCGGACGCCGGTTTGGCCTGCGGCACGCTCAAATCGCGAACAGTCGGCTCCGGCACCGGCTGCATATCCGCGCCCAGACCGGAACGCTGGACTTCCTCCTGCAATTTTCTGGCCTGCTTCTCGAGGTCACGCGCGCGGCGTTCGAGTGCGGTTTCATCGGCGGATTTGGGTTCGGCGGCGGCGGGTTCTTGTTGAAGGAAACGGCGAATCCATTCGCCGAGTTGAAAATCGGTCAGGAACAACAGGCTGATGAAGCAAAACGCCAGATACACAATTGTCGCACCCACCGAACCGAGCACCCAGAACCCCCAGTCAAAACCAAACAGCCTGAACTGGAACAGGGTTTGTCCGACCCAGCCGCCCGCACTTTGGACGTCCACGTTTTCGCGCAACGGTTTGAACAGCCCGTCCATCATGTTCAGCAGGCCGGTCAGCGAGAGCATGAGCACCAAGCCCCAGATGCCGGACCACAGCCGCCGTTCGCGCAGGTGAGGCCAAAAATTAAACAGATAGCCCAGCCCGAACACCGCGACCAAAAGCGGGAAAGCATACGCGCCGATTCCGAAAACAAAAAACGACGCATACGCGACCTGTGCGCCGAACGGCCCGATCCAATTATGCACCGGCTTGTTCGCCGGTATGTGGATGAACGAGAGATCATAGCGGTCGAAGGAAAGCTGAGCGACCAGCAGCGGCAGCGCCACCAACAGCAGCAACGCGACCCCGATGACATCGTTGAATCCGCGGCTCGAATCCGACGGCGACTTGCGTGACATGGCTGCAGCGTAACAATTCGGCGCGGCGACTTCAAAGCGGGAAATTTGATTTCCGGCAGCAGCTCGTGGCGATGCGCGCCGGCCAGGACACGGCGGGATTATAGTTTTGCCTCTCTTGGTGAACCGCTGCATCAAATCGAAATTAAATGCGTTAAAAAATAATGTTGACAGATTTGTGTTAGTGTACTAGTTGTAATAGTACAGTAATAAACAACCGTGAGTTTTAACATCACCATCAGCACCGGTTTGAACATGCCGATCTACAAACAGATCACGGATCAGGTGTGGCTGGCCTTTGTCACCGGCAAATTGGCGGTGGGGGATCAACTCCCCACCGTTCGCACCCTGGCCGAGGATTTGGTTGTGAACCCGAATACCGTTGCCCGCGCCTACGCCGATTTGATGCGGGACGGGTTGATCGAATCCCGGGCCGGCCGCGGGGTTTTTATCACCCGCAAACGAAAGGTGTTCACGCGCGAGGAAGGCTGGCGGCGGCTGGAGCCGCTGATTGATGCGGCCATCGGTGAGGCGATGACGATGGATTTCACTCATCAGGAATTGCGAGAGGCGTTCGAGAAAAAGCTTGGCCAGTGGAAACATGTGAAAGGAGGCAACTGAAGCGATGAATGAGCAACCGGTTATTCGAACCCAAGGTTTGACGCGGTATTTTGGCGCCAAGCCGGCCGTTTATGACCTGAACCTGGAGGTGCCGCGCGGGTGTGTGTTTGCGTTTCTGGGCCGGAACGGCTCCGGCAAAACCACCACCATCCGGATGTTGCTGGGGTTGCTGCAGCCGACCCGCGGCGAGGGCAGCATCCTGGGTCATGACATCCGCTCCCTGCCGCCGGAAGCCCGGGCGCGCATCGGCTATCTGACCGAAGAACATCAGCTTTACGACTGGATGAGAGTCAAGGAATGCGGCGGGTTTCAATCGCAGTTTTATCCGCGTTGGAATGAAAAAATCTTCCGCGGGGTCATCGGGCATTTCAACCTCAAACCAACCGCGCGGGTGAAGGACCTGTCGCGGGGCGAGCGGGCCGGCCTTTGCCTGGGCCTGACGCTGGCACCGGAACCCGAGTTGCTGGTCCTGGACGACCCGGCAATGGGATTGGACCCGGTGGCGCACCGGTCGCTGATGGAATCCATGGTTTATCTCACCCGCCGGTCGGATCGGACGATTTTTTTCTCCTCGCACCAACTGGCCGACGTCGAGCGCGTGGCTGATTACATTGCCATTCTCGACCGGAGCGTCCTGCGTATGTGTTGTTCGCTGGAGACGTTTCGGAACAGCGTGCAACAGGTGCGGCTGCGTTTTCCCGGCCCGCCGCCGCCGCTGCCGGACATACCCGGCCTGCTTCAGGCCTTTCGCGCCGAGGGCGAACTCCGGCTCACTTGTGTGCACTACGGCGCGACAACTGAAAAGGCGCTGCGCGCGCTGGCGCCGGCACAGATGGAAATGGTGCCCCTCAGCCTGGAGGATGCGTTCATCAGCTACCTGGGCGAGCGGGGCGAGAAATCATTCATCCTGTCGGAAACGGAGGCCCAACCATGAAAACGCTGATTCTCAAGGAATTGCGGGAAAATCTGAAACTGGCCGTGCTCGGCCTTGGCATCCTAACGCTGATACTGGCGTTGAGTGCGCTAAAGTACTCGACCATTCTGAAAAACCTGGGTGGAATCAGCGACTCACAGCAGACGTACCTACCCTGGCAACCATTGGTCTCATCGGATATTCTGATCGGTTTTTTCTGTGCCATCTTTGGCGCCGTTCTCGGCTGGTTCCAGATTCACAACGAAAGGCACCGCGACCTCTGGGCATTTCTGATTCATCGCCCCACCACCCACACGGAGATTTTTTTCGGCAAAGTCATCGCGGGGTTGATGCTTTATGTCCTGGCGACGGGTCTGCCGCTGATTGGTTTCATCGCGTGGGCGCTGGTGCCGGGGCACGTAGCGGCGCCTTTTCAATGGGCCATGCTCCGGCCGACCGCCATTATAGTCCTTTCCGGCACCCTGTACTATTTCGCCGGGATGCTCACGGGCTTGCGACAGGCGCGCTGGTACGCCAGCCGCGCCCTGGGCGTGGGCGTGGCGCTCTTTGTTTCCCTGATGTTCCAGAGTGAATGGCACTTATGGCAGGCACTGTTTTTCATCCTGATTGGCGGAATTATTCTGGCCACCGCCGTTTGGGGCGGTTTTCACAGCCACGGTTATTACCGGGGCCAGCCGGCACCGGGCAGACTGGCACTGACTGGCGCGCTGATGCCGGGATGGGGCTTCGTCCTCGCGCTGACCGCCATCCTGTTGGTCGAATTGCTGCTGCGAAGCACCTATTCGCAGACGCAGTATCAAATGACCAAAGACGGCGCCATCTATAAAGTCACCCAGGGAGACGGCGATCAATCGAACATTGTGGACCTGCAAGGCAAGCCGCTGGTTGATTCGAAGACCGGGCGCATGATTGGAACGGCGGATTTTAACCGGCGGGTATGCACGCTGGTAAAAATCAAACCTGACTTCAGCGACCGCGCTCCCCGCGGGCGCTGGTTCAATCGAGACTGCAACCGGTTCACCTTCTGGCGGGCGACCCCGGACACGCTTTGGTACTATTGGGGCCGATACGGACGGCTGGTGGGCTATGATATTGCGACCCGGCGGTTCATTGGCAGCCTGGGTCCGGACGGTTTCGCGCAGACTGTGTCCGGCGACGGGAGCCGTTTCCGTTTTGGCGACGACCGGAATGGCTTCGCGGCGGCTTCCCGGCGGGTCATCAACACCGCCCAAACGGTTTATGCTCTGGATCTGGAGCATCGCGCAACCAAGGCAATTTTCACCCTCACGAATGAATCCAGCGGGGCCACCACGCTTTCAGCCACCACGAACGCGGCTAATGAAACCATCGGTGGAATCGCGGAAGTGTCGTTGAACAGCAATGATTGGGATTACACGATCGTGGTCACGCGGGGTTATATCCGGCTGCTGACCCCGGACGGCAAGGTGTTGTGGCGGGCCGCTTACAAACCCGGTTATCCCGATTACAACTGGATACAGGTTGCCTTCCTGGATTCAAGCAACCAGTTCGCGCTTTGGCTGAGTCCCTCCTGGTATGCGCAGGGAAAGGCCGGCGGGAAACTTCCCAAGCAGGTGGTCTGGCTCGACCGGGAGCAAGGTGTGTTGAAAAGCACCGACCTGCCGGAATTGTTCCACAACGGCCGCGAATTTGCGCGCGAGCAAAAACTGATCAGTTTGTCGATCTCTCCGGCGCTCATGGTGATGATTCCCTTGATTAACGAGCAACCCCGACTGGAGGACATCCCGTGGGTACTGGTGCGGTACAGCCTGGTGGCGGCGCTGGTCTGCCTCCCCATCGGCTGGTGGCTGGGCTTGCGTTACAGTCTTTCGCTTCCGGCGCACCTGGGCTGGGCGGCGTTTTATCTGGTCTTCGGCATCCCCGGCCTCCTCACCTTCTTGAGTGTGCAGGAATGGCCGGCACGGGAGTCCTGTCCCAACTGCAAAAAACTCCGTGTGGTGGACCGCGAACACTGCGAACATTGCGGCGCCGACTTCGCCCCGCCCGAAAAGAACGGAACCGAGGTCTTTGAATCTTTGACAACGGTTAAATAACAATTTCATGTCTGCGTTAGGACGGACAATGCCCGCCGAATGGTTTGACCCATAACAGCGTGGAACAAGTTCTAACTGTTCTAACTGTTTGACCTGGCGGAGATTTAATTTAGGCTTGAAAGGACAAATGAATCCGCCGCCGGTCTCAGCACAATGTTGCAGCTAAAACCAGATTTGCCCAACAGCACATGAGTGATCTGACTCCTCAACCCCGCCCGCTCTCATTACTGTCGGTGGTCATTCCCGCGCGTGATGAGGAAGGCTGCATCTGTTCCTCCGTGGAGCACCTTCATTTGGAACTGCGGCTGCATAACGTGCCGCACGAGATCATTGTCGTTGATGATGGCAGCACCGACCGGACCTGGGAACTGCTTGCCCAGATCAAAGCCAAACTTCCCGAGCTGGTTCCGGTGAAAAACGAAGACCTGCACGGCTTCGGTCGCGCGGTCGTCCGTGGTCTCGACCACATGCAGGGTGATGCCGTGGTCATCATGATGGCGGATGAATCTGATGATTGCCGGGACGTGGTGCGTTACTGGGAAGAACTGAACAAGGGCTGGGACTGTGTATTCGGCAGCCGCTTTATCAAGGGCGGCGGCACGGTTGACTATCCCAAAATCAAGCTGTTCATCAATCGTATTGCCAACTTCTTTCTCAAAACCCTCTTTGCCATCCGTCTAAACGACACGACGAACGCTTTCAAAGCCTACCGGCGTGAAGTGATTGACGGGTGCCGGCCGTTGATCTCGCCACACTTCAATCTCACCGTTGAACTGCCGCTCAAGGCCAT
>DLMG01000189.1:13875-20939 GCA_002479245.1 Verrucomicrobia subdivision 3 bacterium UBA7542
TGATGATGCGCGAGATGGGCAGCCGTTACCTTTTCATCTGCCTTTATATCTGGCTGGAAAAGTATTTCAGCCGCGGCGACTACCGGAAAAGAAGCCCGAAATAACTTGCCCGTTTATAACAGTGCCCATGCCGATCCGGCGCGTTCAGATTGGCGGCTGCAGCCGAAATTATTCCCTCCTGGCAACTGTAATTTGCCTTCTCAAAGTTAAAAGAGCGACGTCCTGATGGCACAATTCCGCGACAGCGTTGTGCCTTGCTCGCGGATTACTTCGCCCGTACCGGTGATCGTCTGCTCCCGCCAGCGGTTTCACCCGTCGGAAAAGCCATGTACTGTTTGGCGTTGGCGTAGCAGATGTTGCGAATCATCGGCCCGACCAGTTTTTCTTCGTTGGGAATCAGGCCGCTTTCCATGTCGCGACCGATCAAATTACACAGCGTGCGCCGGAAGTATTCGTGGCGCGGATACGACATGAACGAGCGCGAATCCGTGATCATGCCGATAAAGCGCGAGAGCAGGCCGAGATTCGACAGCGCATTCATCTGCCACTCCATGGCTTCCTTTTGGTCCAAAAACCACCAGCCGGAACCGAATTGGATTTTGCCCGGGATTGTGCCGTCCTGGAAATTCCCGATCATCGCGGCGCAGGCGTAATTGTCCGCCGGATTCACGTTGTAAATGATGGTTTTCGGCAACGAATTCTCCTGATCGAGCCGGTCGAGGTAAGCCGCGAGGGCGGAGCATTGCGGCCAGTCACCGATGGAATCGAAGCCGGTGTCCGGGCCGAGTTGTTTGAGCCGGCGGGTGTTGGCGCTGCGCAGCGCGCCGATGTGAAGCTGCTTCGTCCAGCTTTTTTTCGCGTCGAGCTGGCCAAAGAACAGCATCATGAACGAGGCAAATTGTCCGTGCTCCGGCGGTGAAACGAATTCGCCGCGCCGCGCCTTGTCAAAAATGGCGGCGGCGGCCTTGTCGGAGCAAAAATCCGAGAAGCAGTAATTCAGGCCGTGATCGGACAGCCGGCAGCCTTGCGCGTGGAAAAAGTCATGACGCTTTCGCAGCGCGGTGAGGAACGCGGAAAAGCCGTTGATGTCTATGTTGCTGGCGGCGGCGAGTTGTTCCACCCACTTATTGAAACCGGCGGGTTGATTCACGGTCAGCGCCCAGTCGGGGCGGAACGCGGGCAGCATTTTTGTCGGATGGCCCTGGGACGCAAACGCGCGGTGATGTTCCAGGTTGTCCACGGGATCGTCCGTGGTGCAGACGACCTTGACCTTGAATTTTTTTAGGATGCCCTGCGCGGTTAATTCCGGCGTGGCCAGCTTTTCGTTGGCCTTTTTCCAGATTTTGTCGGCGGTCTTTTCATCGAGCAGATCAGTGATGCCGAAGTAACGCTTCAGTTCCAAATGCGTCCAGTGATAGAGTGGATTGCGGAGCGCGTGCGGCACGGTGGCCGCCCAGGCCTTGAACTTGTCAAACGGACCGGCCTGACCCGTGCAAAAACATTCCGCGACGCCGTTGGTCCGCATGGCGCGCCATTTGTAATGGTCGCCTTCAAGCCAGATCTCAAAAAGGTTTTTGAACTGACGGTTGGCAGCAACGTCGCGCGGCGAAATATGACAATGATAGTCAAAAATCGGCTCGGTTTCGGCGTATTGGTGGTAAAGTTTGCGAGCCGTTTTGGTGCTCAACAAAAAATCTTCGTGGATGAAGGGCATATTCGAGGAGATCGATTAACGGTTTAAGCGGGAACAGTGTCGCGCCGCGATGGTTTTTTTGCCGGTTTTGTTTCGTCGAGCAGCAGCGGTTTCATGTGCCGCTCGAACAGATTTTCAGTGACGTTTTTGGCGATGACCGCTTCATGTTTCTTGAGCGCGTTGAGGTACCGGTCGCCTTTCTTCGCGGCGATTTTGAAACCAACGTGGATCAATTGCCGGAAGCTTGAATTGAAACCCTTGTTTTTCGGATCGTGCCGGAGCGCGGAAACAAATTGTCCGGAAGTCCAGCCGCTGACGGTCTCCTTTGTCGGCAGTTGCTTGCGGTCAATGTCAATGACCGTTGCGTACGGCGCGCAAAGTTCGTCCATGTGATCAAGCGCATCGGAATAAATTTCCTTTGCCAGCGCGAGGCCATCACCACCCGCTTCGGCGAGGCCGATGACTTCTTCAAGCCAGGTCGTGCCGGCCGTCTTAAGGTGCAGGCCAGCGTTGAATTTTTTCAATGCGCGGCGGATCGGCGCGTAAATGGAAAACTTGTCACTGCCGGAATGGACGCTGAGCTTGAGCGTGACGGGCAGGCCGTATTGCCTGATGGCGAAGGCAATGACGGCGAGGTCTTCGTTGAATTCCTGCTCGAACTGCTTCACATCGCCCACGTAATCCACGCCTTTGTTGAAACGGCCGGTGAATTTCAGCGCGATGGTCTGAATCGGAATTTTTTCATCGGCGAGCGCCGCGAGAATGATGAGCAGTTCCGGCGGCGTTTGCGGGTTGTCGGTTTCATCCATCGAAACTTCCGTGATGAAACTGGCCTCGCCCTTGGCTTGGGCAATGTGCCGGTAAATTTTTCCCGCGTCCTGTACGGCCAGCAAAAATTTGTTGGCGACGCGTTCCACCTCGGCGGGCATCGTTTCAAATGGACGGTCAATGTGCGGGATGACAATTTTGCCGATCAGTTCGGGGTGGCGGCTGGCAAAGGCCTTCACGCTTTTGGGATCGGCGGGTTTGCCAATCGAGTCGGCCACGTCAATCGTGAAGAAATCCGAGGGCGCGATGAAACGATCCACGGTTTCGAGCTGGATGTGGTCGGCGTCCACGTGATACGGTTTCTTCCAGCCGAGCGCCTTTACCGCCGCATCCGCCTCGGCGCGCAAACTGGACGGTTCGGTGCCGATGAGCTGGTGTTCGCGATTCGACTTGTTCCAGACGGGAACAACATCCGCGCCAAGCTCGGTGGCCAGGACGCACGCGCGAAGTTGCGCCTTGCCCTGGTGCGAAAAACGGTCGCCCATGCCAAACGAGAACTTTCCCAGCGTCAGATATTTACTCATAAAAAAGCCGTTTTAACGGCGCCAATGTAACAGATTCACCCCCCCAATCGCCATATCATCTTTTGCAGAAATGTTTGAGAATTCTGCACTTAAATGACGGTGTCGCCGCCAATTCGCACTTGCCATCGTTCGCCGGGATTGCCACGCTTTCTTTTTGTGGATGCGCGGTTAGCTCAGTTGGTAGAGCACATGTTTGACGTACATGGGGTCACAGGTTCAAGTCCTGTACCGCGCACCAGCCTTCGCCCGAAGCGTAGCGAGGTCGAAGGCTGCCGCGCCGGAGCGTGAAACGCGTAGGCGGGCCGGCGCAACACCGTGCCAATGGGCTACGGCTCGGCAAGCCAACTATTCCAAGCATGGCGCGAAGGCGGGCATGACAGATGACATCCAACACTGCTGCGAGCTACGACCCGGCAAGCCAGCCAAGTTCCGTTTGTCGCCGGGTGACATTTCTCCGGTCATCCCTTAAACTGAATCTGCTTATGATTCGTTGCCTGCTTTTGACCGTGTTTTTGGAACTGGGGCTTTGCGCCGGCCCCACCCAAACGAATGACCTTCCGCTGGTGCAAAGGCCGTGGTTCGAGACGCGCACCGCGCATTTCAACATCTACAGTTGCGGCGCGCCCCGGGACGTTTACAAACTTTCCGCGCGTCTGGAGCAGTTTTGCCAGGCTTACACCCTCATGGCCGGGGCGCAGGCGGTGGCCTCCCCGCCGATTGTGGTGATGGCTTTCCCCGACCACGAAACAATGAAGCCGTTCCTGCCGCTTTATCAGGGCCAGCCCGCCAATCTGGCGGCCTTCTTCCAGCGCGGCAGCGACGAAAACCTGATCGTGCTTGCCCTGCCCGGCACCAACTCGCCTTTCACGGGCATGGAGGTCATCTTTCACGAATACACCCACCTGCTGTTCCGGCGTAACGACCGCATCTGGCCGCTCTGGCTCAAGGAAGGAATGGCCGAGGTCTATTCCACCTTCGAAACGACCGGCTACAACGTCCGCATCGGCGACCCGATTGGCCATCATTTGCGCCTGCTGGCGCAACAACCCCTGCTGCCGCTGGCCGAGTTGTTTGCCGTCACTCACGACTCGCCCCAATACAATGAGCGCAGCCGCCAGGGCATTTTCTACGCCGAATCATGGCTGCTCACGCACTTCTTGATGGCGGGCGACAATCCTGCTTACCAGGCCCGTTTTAAACAGTTCACCCCGCTCCTCCTCGAAGGCCAGCTTCCCGAACAGGCCCTTACCAACGCGTTGCAAACCTCCTTGCCGGCGGTGGAAGCTGAACTCCGCCGCTACCTCCGGCAGGGCCGGTTTACCCCCATTGAACTGATGCTGGCGGCGGATATCTCCTCACCCATAACCCTGACCACGCGGCCCATCACCCCCGTGGAAAATTATTTTCGCCTGGGCGACGAACTGCTCCGGATCAACCGTCCCGATACCGCTGAATTGTATTTTACGCAGGCGCAAAAACTCGCGCCCGCCAGTCCCCTGCCCTATGAGGGATTGGGTCTGCTCGCCGCCGAGCGGAAACAGCACGATGAAGCCTTGCGCGATTTGCAGGCGGCACTCCAGCATGGTTCAACCAGTTTTCTGGTTTTTTATATTTATGCCCGGGAACAGTACCAGCTCACGGCGGATTCCCAGGACCGGCATGCCCCGCTCAAAAGCGACGCGGCGGCGGAAATCCGCGGCGAACTCCAAAAATCGCTCGCGCTGATGCCGGACTTCGGGCCGGCGCATGAATTGTTGGGCTTTTTCGAGATGGTCCAGGGCGATAATCTCGCGTTGGCGGAACAACACCTGCAACGCGCCCACCTGCTGGAACCCGAAAACCCGGCCTGCCTGTTTTCGCTGGCCCAGTTGCAACTGAGAAACCACAACCTCGAAGCCGCGCGCATCACCCTGCAACCGCTGCTGCTGCCCAACGTGGATGCGAAACTTCGCGCCCATGCCGAGGAGATGATTCAGGGCATCGCCCGAAACCATCCGGTTTATTGACCTTCGCGCGCGCCCGCTTGCAGAACCGGCGGGGAGGCTTATGTTGAACCAGAGGTGAGGAGTTGCCTATGAAAACAAAAAGCCAAACAGAAAAAATCATGGAACAGCCCACACCGTTCACTCCGGGTGTCACCAAGAGCATGGTGCGCGAACATGCGTATCGCCTGTATCGCGACAAACTGCCGGATCATCCGTTGACACTGGAAAATTGGGTGCTGGCTGAAAAGGACCTTGTGGCAACGATGGAAGCCGAGCGGGAAGGCTTTGCCGTCTAGCCCGTTCCACCGGCAGCGCTCTTTTTGAGTTCACCCTTGACCACGGCCACGGCGTAGTCGCGGTTCATTTTGGCGATGAAGTCGAGGCTGATTTCCTTCGGGCAAACGGCTTCGCACGATCCGGTGACGGTGCAGTTGCCGAATCCTTCCTGGTCCATTTGCAGCACCATGTTTTTGACCCGGCGATCCTTTTCGGCCTGGCCCTGCGGGAGGTAATTGAGGTGGGAAACCTTTGCCGCGACGAACAGCATGGCGCTGGCATTTTTGCAGACGGCCACACACGCGCCGCAGCCAATGCACGCGGCCGCATCCATCGCCAGGTCGGCGATTTCCTTCGACACCGGCAACGCGTTGGCTTCGGGCGCATTGCCGGTGTTCACCGAAATGAAACCGCCGGCCAGCATGATGCGATCGAACGCGGCGCGATCCACGATCAGGTCTTTCACAATCGGGAACGCCCGCGCCCGCCAGGGTTCAACGGTGATGGTCTGGCCGTCCTGGAAATGGCGCATGTGAAGCTGGCATACGGTGGTGCCTTTGCGGCTGCCATGGGGAACGCCGTTGATGACCAGCGAGCACGTGCCGCAAATGCCTTCGCGGCAATCGCTGTCGAACACAAACGGTTCCTGCCCCCCGGCCACGAGGCGTTCGTTGACCATGTCGAGCATTTCAAGAAACGACATGTCCGGGCTGACGTCGCGGGCCTCGTGCGTCTCAAGGCAGCCGGGTGACGCCGCGTTCTTCTGCCGCCAGATTTTAAGGGTGAGGTTCATTTGTAACTGCGCGTTGCCAGGTGAACCTCCTCATAGACCAGCGGTTCCTTGTGCAACTCCGGTTTCTTGTCCGGGCCTTTGAATTCCCACGCGGCTACATAGGCAAAGTTCGCATCGTCGCGTTTGGCCTCGCCGTCCTCGGTTTGATGCTCCACGCGGAAATGGCCGCCGCAGGATTCCTCGCGGTGCAGCGCGTCCAGACACAATAATTCGGCAAATTCAAGGAAGTCCGCCACACGGCCGGCGTGCTCGAGGTTCTGATTCAATTCTTCGCCCGAACCCGTCACCTTGACGTTTTTCCAAAATTCTTCGCGCAGTTCCGGGATACGCTTGAGGTTGGTTTCCAAGCTCTGACGGGTGCGTGCCATGCCGCAGTTTTCCCACATCAGCCGGCCGAGTTCCTTGTGGAAGCTCGTCGCGCTGCGTTTGCCGTTGATGGACAGAAGCCGCCGCGTGAACTGGCGCACGCCTTCCTCCGCCTTTTTGAATTCGGCATGGCCCACCGGGATTTTTTCCGGCTTCGTCGAGGCAAAATAATGCCCGATCGTGTAAGGCAAAATGAAGTAGCCGTCGGCCAAACCCTGCATCAGCCCGCTCGCGCCCAGCCGGTTGGCGCCGTGGTCGGAGAAATTCGCCTCGCCGATGATGAACAAGCCCGGCAATGTGCTCATTAAACCGTAATCCACCCAGGTGCCGCCCATCGTGTAATGCACGGCCGGGTAAATGCGCATCGGCTGCCGGTAGGCGTTTTCACCGGTGATCCGTTCGTACATGTCAAACAGATTGCCGTAACGGTCGCGGATGGCGTCTTCCCCCAGCCGCTGGATGGCATTCGAAAGATCAAGATAAACGCCCCGCCCGCCGGGGCCGACCCCGCACCCGGCATCGCAAACCTCCTTCGTCGCGCGCGAAGCGATGTCGCGCGGCGCGAGGTTGCCGTAGCTCGGATACTTCCGCTCCAGATA
>DLMG01000189.1:21002-25523 GCA_002479245.1 Verrucomicrobia subdivision 3 bacterium UBA7542
TCCGATTCGGGAATCGCTACCGGCCCCTTGTCGCAATCTTCTTGGCGCTTCGGCACCCAGACCCGGCCATCGTTGCGCAGCGACTCGGACATTAGCGTGAGCTTGGCCTGATGGTCGCCACTGACGGGGATGCACGTGGGATGAACCTGTGTGTAGCATGGATTGGCGAAAAACGCGCCCTGTTTGTAGGCGCGGTACGTTGCGGTGACATTGCAGCCAATGGCGTTGGTGGAGAGGAAAAAGACGTTGGCGTAACCGCCAGTGGCCAGTACCACGGCATCGGCCGAATGCAGGGAAATTTCGCCGGTGACCAGGTTTCGGATCACGATGCCCCGGGCCGTGCCGTCCACGACCACGAGTTCGAGCATTTCGGTGCGGGGGAACATGCGGATGTTGCCCAGGCTGATCTGCCGGCACATCGCCTGGTAGGCGCCGAGCAAAAGCTGCTGGCCGGTCTGGCCGCGCGCATAAAACGTGCGCGACACCTGCGCACCGCCGAACGAGCGATTGGTCAGCGTGCCGCCGTACTCGCGGGCGAACGGCACGCCCTGCGCCACGCACTGGTCAATGATGCCGGCGCTCACCTGAGCGAGCCGGAAGACGTTCGCCTCGCGCGCGCGAAAGTCGCCGCCCTTGATGGTGTCGTAAAACAGGCGAAAAACGGAGTCGCCGTCATTCTGATAATTCTTGGCCGCGTTGATGCCGCCCTGAGCGGCGATGGAATGCGCCCGGCGTGGGGTGTCCTGGAAACAAAACGCCTTCACTTGGTAGCCGAGTTCGGCCAGCGTGGCGGCGGCGGCGGCGCCCGACAGCCCCGTGCCCACCACGATCACATCAAACTTCCGCTTGTTGGCGGGGTTGACCAGCTTCATGTCGGACTTGTAGCGGTCCCACTTTTGCGCCAGCGGGCCGGGAGGAATTTTGGCGTCGAGATTCATGTTACCGGGCAACCTCCTTTTCGGCGACCGCGCCCGCCGAGAGTTGCTGGACGGCGGCTTCACGGTACGCCTTGCCAAAACCGCACATCACAGCGGTCGGCACCGACGTGTAGAGGATGAAAATCACCACAGCAAACCACCGGGCGATCCGGTCAGGGAGATGAGAAACACCGCCGAATGTCCATTTCCAGCCGACCGACTGGAACATCGCGCGCATGCCGTGGCTCAGATGCAGGCAGAGCAGCCCCACGGCAATGATGTAGAAGACCGCGACCGGCCATTTGCTGAAACCGAGCAGCAACATCAGATAGATGTCCGGACGGCCCGCGGAATCGCGTAGTGTGCTGAAATCCATGTTCGTCAGGTTGACCGCGCGCACCCTGAGCGTGTAATGGAGCAGATGGAAAATCACAAAGGCCGCGATGATGAGGCCGCTCATCATGGCCGTGCGCGAGGCATAGCTTGAGGCAAGGGGCGCCGGGTCGCCGGCATAACCCACCGGCCGGGCGGCCCGGTTCTCGGCCCGTAATTTGACCGCCGACCAGATGTGCAACCCGATCATCGTGAGCAGGACGATGCGCGCGGGCCAGAGGATTTCGTGGTTGTCATGCAGTAACTGACCGTAAGTGTTGATCCATGAGGGGCCGAGGAAAACCTGTAAATTCCCCAGCATGTGCGCGACGATGAAGGACACCAGCACGAAGCCGCTGATGCCCATGATGTACTTCTTCCCGAGGGAAGAATGCCAGATTTTCATCAAAAAATTCATGAAGCCGCATTCAGAAAACGGAAGTTTGAATTTATCGTTCGCGGGCGGTTGCGTCAAACCGGCCCTGCAAAACCCTGCAAGTATAAGGAGCGCGGATTTTCGAGCGCCGATGCATAAATCTGCCAATTTTAAGAAATTCGCAACTCTAATTCATGTCAACAATACGGTTGGCATCGGTCAAACAATGGATGCCGCGGCGGGCGGCATCTTTGTTCCGCACGCCTATCCGGTTGTGCAAAGCGGCTGGGGACGCGCGCTCCACTCGTTCAATGCGCGCTCGTCCCCGGCGGCCGGCGAGAGACCAAGCAGTTCCAGCGCCTCGCCGACCAAATAAAGCGAGCCGGTGACGACAACAAAGCGGTCGTTGGCCGCCTGGTCCAATGCCATGCGCAACGAATCGCAGGCGGCAATTTTTACCGCCGGGTTCGCCACGCGGCATGCCGCCGCGAGTTCTCGCGCGCCGGCGGTGCGCTCGCTGGCAACGGGCACGGTAAAAATCCGCGCGGCCAAAGGAGCAAGGACCCGGCAAATCTGCGGCCAGTCCTTGTCTTGCAGCACGCCGAGAATCAGCGTCCGCCTTGCGGTGGGGTAATTTTCCCCCAATGCCGACAGCAACGCCTTCGCGCCCGCTACATTGTGCGCGCCATCGAGCAGAATGTTTTGGCCGGATTGCGTCTGGACCAATTGCAACCGCCCCGGCCAGTTCACCGTTTCCAAACCGGTGCGAATCGCCGAGTCGTTCGCCGGAATTTTGCTTTGCAAGGTCTCGACCACAGCCAATGCCAGCGCGGCGTTCAACCTTTGATGGTCGCCAGGCAAGGGTAGCGCAGCCGTCCCGGCTGCTGCGTGCAGGCGGGACGCCTGCGCTACTTTAATCAGCGGCGCGTTTTTCTCCCGCGCCGTCTTTTCAATCATGGTCAGCGCCTCCGGTTCATCCGCCGCCGTGATGACCGGCACACTCGGCTTGATGATGCCGGCTTTTTCAGCGGCGATTTTGGCGAGTGTGTCGCCAAGCCATTGCTGATGGTCGAAGGCGATGTTCGTAATGACGCTGGCCAGCGGCGTGACAATATTTGTGGCGTCCAGCCGCCCGCCCAATCCGGTCTCCCAGATCACCAGGTCGCACTTCTGTTCCGCGAAAAATTTCAGCGCCATGACGGTGACGACTTCGAAAAAAGTCGGATGATGATCGTTATGAAATTCTTTGAGCATTGGCTGCAAGGCTTCGACCAGCCGGATGACTTCATTTTTAGATATGAGTTCCCGATTAACCTGAATCCGTTCGCGGAACGAAACCAGGTGTGGCGACGTGAACAATCCCACGCGCAACCCGGCCGCGCGGTAAATGCTTTCCAGCATGGCACAGGTTGAGCCTTTGCCGTTCGTGCCGGCGACGTGGATGAAGCGAAGTTGGTTTTGCGGATTGCCCGCCCGTGCGGCGAGTTTGAACGTGTTTTCCAGCCCGAACTTCGCGCCAAACAAGCGCAGGTTGTAGAGAAATTGAACTGCTTCAGAATAGGTCATCTTTCAACTGTAAAAATGATGTCGCAGGTGATTGTCATGGTTTCCCAGCGCCGTGGGCGCGACATATTTGTAGTTTCAAATCCAATGTCGCACAAGCTCCGTCAGGAGCGGAATATACCGCTCCGCTGGAGCTTGGAAATTTGGTTTGGATCGCAACTACAAACATACCGCACCTCCGGTGCTGCCAAGGGGCGATCACAACGCCTTCTTGTGAATGTTCGCATACGCAGCGGCGATGAAACCCTTGAACAGCGGATGCGGTTGGTGTGGCTTGCTCAAAAATTCCGGATGGAACTGGCTCGCGATGAAAAATGGATGGTCCTTGAGTTCAATGACTTCGACCAGCTTGCCGTCCGGCGACAGGCCGCTGAACACAAAACCGGCCTTTTCAAACTTTTCGCGGTAGGCGTTGTTGAATTCGTAGCGGTGCCGGTGGCGTTCGTTGACCACGAATGAGCCGTAGAGTTCCGCCGCCTTTGTGCCGAGCGCCAACTGGCACGGCTGCGCGCCCAGCCGCATTGTGCCGCCTTTTTTTGTGATTTTGCGCTGCTCGTCAAGCATGGCGATGACCGGGTGCGGTGTGTTCGGTTCAAACTCGGTCGAGTGCGCCTTTTCCAATTTCAAAACGTTCCGCGCAAATTCGATGGTGGCGATTTGCATCCCAAGACAGAGGCCGAGATAGGGGATTTTGTTTTCACGCGCGTATTGCACGGCCTTGATTTTGCCTTCGATGCCGCGCTCGCCGAAACCGCCGGGCACGAGGATGCCGCCCAGCCCTTTGAGGATTTTGGCCGCGCCTTCCTTTTCAATTTCCCCGGAATCCACGCGCACGATTTCCACGCCGCAATCGTTGCCAATGCCGCCGTGGCTGATCGCCTCATACACGGACTTGTAGGCGTCCTGCAGGCCGATGTATTTGCCGACGACGCCGATGCGGACGCGGTGCTGCGGCGCGATGATTTTGCGGATGATTTCTTGCCAGTGCGTCATGTTGGCGGGCGGCACGTCGAGGCGCAACAGCCCGCAGATCAGGTCGTCGGCGCGCTCGCGCTGGAGCATGAGCGGCACTTCGTAAATCGAGTGTTCCACGTCCTGCTCTTCAATCACCGCCTCCACGGGCACGTTGCAGAACAACGAAATTTTCTGGCGCAGCTCCTTTTCCAGCGGCTTTTCACAGCGGCAAACGATGAGATGGGGCGTGATGCCGATTTCCCGCAGCTTGGCGACCGACTGCTGCGTGGGTTTCGTTTTCAATTCGCCCGCCGCCTTGATGAACGGCACGTAGGTGAC
>DLMG01000098.1 GCA_002479245.1 Verrucomicrobia subdivision 3 bacterium UBA7542
GGGTCGCCAGCACAATGATCGGCAAATGCGGCGCCGCCTCGTGGATCTTGACGAACGCCTCCGTGCCCTGAGTGTCCGGCAACGACAACGCCACGAGCATCAGGCCGACAGGGGAGGTTTTCAATTGGGCCAGTCCGTTCGCCAGCCGGTCGGCACAAACCACCTCAAACTGTTGCTGGCGCAGCAGCCGCAAGCACTCGGGCTGATCGCCGACGAGCAATACTCCAAAAGATGCGTTCAACATAGCGTTTAGTGTTATTTGTTAGCAGTCCAACCAGCATTTCCCAAACCATCCAATCCAGGCCGTGTCGAAGTCCTGCGATGTTAAGTGTCTAACAGTAATGTAGCCAAACGGAGGTTTGGGCCCATTTGGCATGTGCCTGACGCTAGGCGTCGCCGATTTCATTGTCCACAATTTTTTGCCCCGGCAACCGACGCCGTCTCGACCAAACTAGCCAATCAAAAACCCCTGACTCGTTTACAAGTCATTTACAAAACTTTGTCCCACGTGGGACAAAGTTTTGTAACCTTCATTCCCGACTTTTTTGACGAATTCGACATTCCATCTCCTATCATCTCCCAATTTGCCGGCCTGCCGCGTGGCGAAACTTTACGCGTTCACAATTCTAGGACCCTTTCACTTTCACGAATTTATCATTTGAACGTCCACGGCGAGGTGTCCACACCGAGTTCCTGAAGGAGAAAGGCGTAGATGTCGGCCTGTTCCGCCACGCGGTCTTTCAGTGAGGAGCCCATGCCGTGGCCAGCGGTGGCTGTGGTGCGCAATAAAACCGGCAGGCCGGAACTCGTCGCCGCCTGCAGCCGGGCCGTCATCTTGCGCGAATGCGCCGGGTTCACCCGCCCGTCATTTTCGCCGCACGGAAACAGCACGGCGGGATAGGCCGTCCCGTCCTTCACATGATGATACGGCGAGTAAGCGAAGAGCGCCTTGAATTGATCCGCATCCTTGACCGAACCAAATTCCGTGGTGTTGAACGCGCCGTTCGGGTCCAGTTCCACGCGGAGCATGTCGTAGATGCCGACACGGGAAACGACGGCACGGGCGAGATCGGGTCGTTGCGTCAGGAATGCGCCCATCAGCAGGCCGCCGTTGCTGCTGCCCATCACCGCCAGTTTGTCCGGGCTGGTGTATTTGCGCTGGATGAGATGTTCGGCGCAGGCGATGAAATCGTCGAAAACATTTTGCTTGTGCGTGAGGTTGCCGGCGAGATGCCATTCCTCGCCGAACTCGCCGCCGCCACGCAGATTGGCCACCGCATAAACACCGCCCGCATCGAACCAGATGCGCCGTATGGAACTGAACGCAGGCTTGAGACTGATGCCGTAACCGCCATAACCCGTGAGCAGCGTCGGATTTTTTCCGTCCAGGTTGATTCCTTTCTTCCGCAGGATGCTGATCGGAATCTTCGTCCCGTCCTTGGAAGTGGTGAATTCACGGACCACCTCGATGTCATCAAAATTCGCCGGCGAAGTACTCTGTAACGCCGTCGGGCGCGGCTTGGCTAGTCCCGGCTCCCATTCATTCCATCCGGATGGAACGAGAAAACTGGTGTTTTCAAACAGCAACTCGTCGCCGTGCCAGCAATGAAGCCCGTTCACCGATGAAACCGGCAGGACCGGCACCTCGACGGCTGAACCGCGGTCTTTTGGATAAAACCAAAGGCGCGACGGGCCCCCTTCCATCACCGCGACATAAAGTCCGCTGGCGGACGACGCATAATCGCCCATCACACCCCGCCCTTCCGGCACGACCATGGTGGCTTTCGTCAGATCGGGATCCGCCAACGGCAGGCGCAGGATTTTTCCGCGCGGCGCATTCTTTTTGGAGAGCAGATACAACGCCGCATCTTTGCCGAACTTGATCACCTTGATCCCGTCCTCGAACCGCGTGAGTTGATGCCACGACCCAGAGGCGTCGCGCAGGTAATGGGCGAAGTCGCCACCGTCCCCGTTGGCGACCGTGGCCAGGAGCCATTGGCCGTCCTCGCTCGCGGTGAGTTCAATCTCCGCGATGCGCGGAAAATCGCGGCCCAGCTCATACGTGTCGGCGCTGACCGGCGTGCCGAGTTTATGAAACCAGATTTGCTGGTAAAAGTACAGATCGCCTTCCGGTCGCTCGCCCTCGTGCGGATAACGTGTGTAAAAAATACCCGTTCCGTCGGCGTTCCACGCGGCGCTGCCGCCGCCGGTCGGATACTGAACGCCGGGAATGATGTCCGGCAGCGCGCGGCCCGTCTCCGTCTCGAAGAAATGCAGCACGCCATTTTCACTGCCGTTCTCGGAGAGGCAGATGGCCATGAGCCGTCCGTCCGTGGACGGCGCCGACCAGTCCATCGCGGTCGTGCCGTTGGTGTTCCAGACGTTGGGATCGAACACGACCTTGCGCAACGCGGGCGGATAAACCGATTTCAGCCGGACGAGCACCGGCTGCTGCGCCGGCGGTTTGAAGCGCGTGGCAAAGATGATTCCACCCCGGCAATCAGCCAGGCCGTAGCTGGCCGATTCATCCGCGATCAACTCCGAAAGCTCCTGCTCCAATCCATCATGAAACTCCAGCTTGTCGAACCAGGCGCGGGTGCGCTCGTTCTGCCGGCGGGTCCAGTCGCGCACGGCGGGGTTGGTGCCGTCCTCCAGCCATTGATAATCATCCACGACCGCCACCCCATGATAGATATTGGTGACCGGCTCGCGCGCGGTGGGAATGGCTGGCAATTGTGCGAAGCCGGCGGACGCAGCCGCCAGACCAAGTCCCAATATCGCCGAAAAAACAACGTGGATACGACTACACATGCGGCCAAACAGTAAACATCACCGGTTCGCGGGCAAGGCTTTTTCATCGCAGATTTTCCCGGTGCCGGGAGTTGCGTGGCCTTTCATTGCACGCCCCGACGCGAAGCCGCTAGTTCACCGCCGATCTCGCCGCCGCGAAGGAAAATCTTGCCAAGCTCTACGTGCGCTGGGAAGAGTTGGAGGCGATCAAGACCGCGGCGGAACGTTTATGAGTGCGCGGGGGCTTACTAACTGGCTTCCTCGACAACAAACGGCAAAACGGATAGCTTTTGCGCCAATTCATGAACTACATCAGCCAAATTATCAACTATGTCCGTAAGGCGCAGGAAATTGCGGCTCAACATGGGTTCAAAAATCTGCTCCAGCCGGGACTGGTCAAGGAACTGGTAGTTGCCGACATCCTCGGCCATGAAGTTCATCGAACGAAGCACGATGCTGATGCTTACGACCCGGCCAATCCATCAAGGCAGTTTGAATATCTTTCGTGCTTCCAAGTAGGGACATTCCAACTGGATCGGGTGTTTAAATATCCTCCTGACAAAAGAACCAAGTCTTTGGAGCGCATCAAGAGGAACGCAGCCATTTATTGTGTGGTCTTTGACAGGCAGAGTCCGCTGGACGTGCTCGTCATCTACGAGATTCCAATGCCGGTGATGCTCGCCGAAGCCGACCGCAAGTTGGATGTGAGCAGCAATGACATCTCACATCTAAGTTTTCCCATCAAGTGGGCACAACAGTGCGGCAAAGTCGTTTACAGCAAACCGACCTGAACCGTTGTTTCCTTCCGGCCGTTGCGAACTTCTGGAAACTCCAGTAGTTCGATCGGAGCTTCATCTGTGTTGCGTGTGCTTACCAGCCGCTCTTCGGCAATGTGGCGGTAATCCGCGTTGATTTCACACGCCAAGAAACGTCGTTTGAGTCGCTGGCAAACTACCGGCACCGTGCCCGAACCACAGAACGGATCAAACACCAAATCGCCCGGATTCGAACTGGCCTTGATGAGCCGTTCCATGAGTTTTTCCGGTTTCTGGATCGTGTTCAGTAGTTCGCGGCTGACCAATTCTTTTGATTTGTAAGTAAGCTGTTTTATATCACCCCACACGTCGCCGGGATTTTTGCCGTCGGGGTTGAACGCAGTCTTGCCGAACTTGCCGTTGCGCACAGATGGAACTTTCTCGCAGCGCAGGCGATGCTCCAGTTCCACCAGTTGCGCCACGCGGATGTCGTCGAGATTGAATGTCTTCGCCTTACCCTTGGTGAAGTAACAGATCACGTCGTAATTGTTCGTGTAGGAAACGCGCCCCTGCGCCAGTCGGCTCGGCTGATACCACACGATTCTGGACTGCAATGTCAGGAATGGCCGGTAATCAATGAAATCAACGCAATCCGGCTTGCCGAATAAATAGACCGCGCCGCCGGGTTTGAGCAGACGGGAAAAGGAATTTAACAGTTCTAGATTGAAATGCTGGATGTCCGCCACGTTGTCCCACTCATGTGCCGTTACAGCGTAAGGCCCGTCGCAAATGATGAGGTCGAACGATTCAGCGGGTAGTTCGCGCATGAACGACCGCGCATCGCCTTGGACAATTTTCCCGATGGCTGAAGCCAGGTTACACATGAAGCTTTTGTAGCAAACCCACAAATGAATGGAAAGAGCCTTCTGGCACGTCATTTCGGTTGGCTGAATTTACGCATCTGCCTTTTCAATGCTGCTCCGCCTGCGTAAAGTGGGTGGCCTGTGCCGGCCACGTTATATGATCTGATTCCGCGGGATGAGAAGCCCGGCAATGATGTCTTGCTGGGGCGCTTTCTGGATTATGTGGAGGGACGGCGGCTGCAACTTTATCCCGCCCAGGAATCAGCCATCTTGGAGTTGTTCGAGGAGAAGAACGTCATCCTGAACACGCCCACCGGGTCGGGCAAATCGCTTGTGGCCACGGCGCTGCATTTCCAGGCCATCGCCCAAGGACGACGCTCCATTTACACCTGCCCGATCAAGGCGCTGGTGAACGAAAAGTTCATGGCCCTCTGCCGTGAGTTCGGCCCTGACAACGTCGGTCTTAGCACCGGCGATGCTTCGGTCAATCGTGACGCGCCCATCCTTTGCTGCACTGCCGAAATCCTTGCCAACATCGCGTTGCGCGAAGGTGCGCAGGCCAACGTGCAGGAGGTCGTCATGGACGAGTTTCATTATTACGCCGACCGCGAGCGCGGCGTGGCGTGGCAGGTGCCGCTGTTGACGCTGCCACAGACGCGGTTCCTGCTGATGTCCGCGACGCTGGGCGACACCACGTTTTTCGAGGAGGAACTCACGCGGCTCAACGGGCGCCCGACGGTGGCTGTTTCGTCCACCGACCGGCCGGTCCCGCTGGAGCATGCGTATTCGGAGTTGCCGCTGGCCAAGACGCTGGAAAGCCTCGCCGCCGGGGGCAAGGCGCCGGTGTATGTGGTCCATTTCACGCAACTGGAAGCCGCGCAGAGCGCGCAGGATTTCACGAGCATCAACGTCTGCACCCGCGAGGAGAAAGCCGCGCTGGCTGGCGCGCTCGAAGGATTCAAGTTCAGCAGCCCGTACGGTCCCGACATCAAAAAATGGCTGCGGCACGGCATCGGTTTGCATCACGCCGGGTTGCTGCCGAAGTATCGTGTGCTGATCGAGCAGCTCGCGCAGAAGGGTTTGCTGAAAATCATCTGCGGCACGGACACGCTCGGGGTGGGCATCAACGTGCCGATTCGCACCGTGCTGTTCACGCGGTTGTGCAAGTTCGACGGACAAAAGACCGGCATCCTGAGCGCGCGCGACTTTCACCAGATTGCCGGCCGGGCCGGGCGCAAGGGTTTTGATGACCGCGGCTGGGTGGTGGCGCAGGCGCCGGAGCACATGATCGAAAACCTGAAGCTCGCGGAAAAATCCGCGCGCGACGGGAAGAAAACCGTGAAGCGCCAGCCGCCGGAAAAGAATTTTGTGAACTGGGACAAGAACACCTTCTTGCGCTTGATATCCGCGCCGCCGGAGCGACTGACCTCGCGTTTCCAGGTGACGCACGGAATGTTGCTGAATGTGCTGAGTCGCAACGGCGACGGCTGCCGGGCGATGCAACAGCTCATTGCGCGCTGCCACGAAACGCCGCGGCAGAAACAGGCGCACATCAAACGCGCTTGGCAACTGTTCCGCTCGCTGCTGGACCGGAAGATTGTCGAGTTTATTGCCCCCGGAGCGCGGCTGTCCCCAGCCGCAGCAGCTTCCAATGCAAACCCGTCTCCGGTTTCGGAAGGCGGAGTACGGAAAGAAAGTCAGAGTGTGGTCCGCCTTCACCCTGACCCTCTCCCCCAGGAGAGGGAACAGCAAAGTGACGCTGCCGGATTGTCCGAGACGTCGGAACTTGCCTCAGCGCGAGAACAGATTCTCCCTCTCCCCGGGGGAGAGGGCCATTGTCCCTCGCCCGCGGGAGCGGGAGAGGGTGGTGCGACAGCGTCGGGTGAGGAGCGTGGGGACAAAAACAAATCTAGCGGTGAGGGCGAGCGTAAACTTCGCGTGAACATCGAGTTGCAGGAGGATTTCTCGATGGACCAAGCGCTGTCCCTCTATTTGCTCGACACGATCCCGCTGGTGGATCCGCAGCAACCGGATTACGCGCTCATCCTGCTGACCCTGGTGGAATCCATCCTCGAAGATCCCGACATCATTCTGCGCAAACAGCTCGACCGGGTGAAAGACCAGAAGATGTCGGAGATGAAAATGGAAGGACTCGATTATGACCAGCGGATGGAGGAACTGGAAAAACTCGAGTACCCGAAGCCGAACCAGGAATTCATCTATTCAACGTTCAATGCCTTTGCCGACCGGCATCCGTGGGTGGGCCAGGAAAATATCCGTCCGAAATCCATCGCGCGGGAGATGTTCGAATCGTTCCGCTCGTTTTCCGATTACATCCGGGATTACGAGCTACAGCGTGCCGAAGGGGTTCTGCTCCGGCACCTGAACCGGGTTTACAAGGTCCTCGCGCAAAACGTTCCCGACGCCGCCAAGAACGACCAGATTCGCGAGATGGAACTATATCTGGCCTCGATGATCCGGCAGGTGGATTCGAGCCTGCTCGATGAATGGGAGAAAATGCGCAACCCGAATTTCCAGCGCGCCGAAACAAAAGAGGTTCGTCCGCCCGGTGCGGAAGAAGCCGCCCAGGACATCACGCGCGACACCAAGGCTTTCACGGCAGCGATTCGGAATCGCATTTTTATTTTCCTGCGCGGGCTGGTGATTGCCGATTACGAGGCGGCGCTAGGATCGCTTTCGGAGGGGCGAGTTCCACGAGCCCCTGAAACAGATTCCGTCACCCAAAGTCAGGGACTCGCAGAACTCGCCTCTCCGAAGGATGCCGATGGCCAGCCGTGGACCGCCGACCGTTTGCGCGCGGCGACAGAAGCCTACGAACTCGAACACGAGCGCATCTGCCTCGACCCGAACGCGCGGAATGCGCGGCATACATACATCGTTCCTTTAGAAGACAAGAAAAGCTGGCGCGTCCAGCAGATGCTGGTTGATCCGGAGGAAGCCAACGACTGGGTGGCGGAATTTGAAGTGGATTTGGCCCAGTCCCGCGCTCTGGGCGAGCCATTTCTTCAATTGCGGCGAATTTGCAGTTTGGTTTGAGTCGAAGCGAATTCAGTTGGCGGGAGGGGTTGTCGGAATTTAGCCAATAATAAACTCTTTCAAGACGCGTTCAGAAACAATTTTTTAAGCGCCGGGCAGACCGGATGATTTATTCGGGTATGGGCACTTCCACCGGCTCAAAGCCGTTGAAGTATCCATTTTTGTTAAATTTTGGACGGTAAAGGATGACCCGCATTTTGGCAGGTTGCTGTGGGTTGGTCGCCTTCAGTCCTTCCGCCGCTTTCAGCGCGGTGGTCAACTGGCCGGCCAAGGTGTTGGCCACGGTAGAACTGTCTCCCTTGTCTGCGATTGAAGTCAGCTTCCAGCCATTCTCAAAGTTGAAGGTGAAATCCGCCTTGGCCAGAAAATTGTGTGTCGTCACCCGGTAAGGCTTTTGATAATTCGGCAGCCAGATGGGTGTCACGGTGACATTTTGTTTACTAGTCGAGCCGGTTGACTCCGTCACGATTGTTGCCGAGAAATACAACTCCGGCTGGTAGAAAATGTATCCCTCCGGCAGGCAATTGGTTCTGCCCCAGCCGTTGAGCGAATCCGCGGAGATGGGTTGGATTTTATACCACGCACAGCCGCCGGTGAGCAAAGCCGCCAAAGAAACGAAGCACAATGTCCTTTTCATGCCCGAACAATGTTGGCGCGCATGAATTTTGTCAATCCCCGGAAAGATCGACCATTCACCTTCTCGCCGCGCCTTATCGTTTTAGCTTTTAGCGTTTAGCCTTCAACCTTTCCAGTTAGTCTCGGCTTGCAGGTGCTTCACTTTGTGAGGCGGGAAGTGATTGGGGAAGGCAGCTTGATCGTCCGGCCAGCAACCATGAATACACCTTCCCCCTGGTGATGAATCGTCCGCGGATGTTTCCTCGATGGGTCAATCCACGCTTTGACGACCTTAAGGACAAAGAAGTTGTATTGGGCGACCAGCTTCCCATCAATGACCTTGCATTCCAGATTGGCATGGCACTCGGCGATGAGTGGCGCCTTGACGCACGCAGCGGCCACGGGCGTGAGACCAAAGGCCTTGAACTTGTCCATCCGTTGTCCCGAAGCGTTCCCGCAGTCCACCACCTTTTCCGCCAACTCCACCGTCGGAATGTTGATCACGCATTCCCTGGTCGCTTTCAAGATTTCAAACGAGTAGTTCCGGTTGCTGATCACGCAACCCACGATTGGCGGCGCAAACTCCATCATCGTATGCCACGACATGGTCATGATGTTTGTCCGCCCTTTGCGGGCCGTTGTGACCATCACGACCGGTCCGGGTTCGAGCAACCGATAGACTTGAGACAAGGGAAACGTTGTTTTTTCCATAATGTCGAAATCCTGCGATGTTGAGTGTTTAAAAGTGATTCAGCCAAATGTGGGTTTGGGCGGGTTGGGTCATAAGACCGACGCTAGGTGCCGCCTTTTCACTTGTCCACAATTTTTTGGCCCGGCAACCGACGCCGTCTCGACTTGCCGCGTGGCGCACGCACTTTACGCGGCCAGAATCTCAGGGTCGACCCTTTCACAAAACTTTGTCCCACGTGGGACAAAGTTTTGTCGTCCTCATTCCTTGGCGCGGCGAAGTGTAACGGAGACGGCTCATTCTCGAACTGGAAAATCAACTTGCCGCGTGAGGCAACGCCTTTTACGCGGTTTACCACGTGAGACAAAGTCTTTTACGGGGCCTGCCGACAGATCGAAATTTTGGACCCTAATCCGTGTCTCGATTTTCCGCCTTCGCCGAGGCTTCGGCGCGACAAGTTGCGGCTGGAAAATTTCGCGTGTTCCGCGTTTTTCGCGGTTCGCATCCCGGTTTTGTCTTTGTGTTCCTTGCGTTCTTTGCGGTTATAATTCGTGTCTCGCGCCACACGCCATTCTCAATTCTCCATCCTCCATCTTCACGCTTCGCGCTCAGTGCACCAGGCGCGAGAGCATGGCGTAGATGATTAGCAGCAGCAGGAAGACGCCCAGGCCAAAAAAGAAATAGCCGAACGCGCGCGCAATGTTCCGCCAGCGCAGCCATTCGTCCCGCACGCGATGCTGGTCCAGCTTGCCCTCCGCCACCAGGCGGTCGTACCAGCGTTTGCGCTCGTGGAGCAGCTCGCCCTTCGAAACGCGGCCGGAGAATATGACGGTGTCCATCGGGAATTTCTCGATCCGGAAATGCGTGTTGAAGAAATGGATCGAGAAGATGAAGCCCGCCGCCAGCAGCGCCTCATCCGAATGGATGATCAGCGCCACGTTGATGATCCAGCCCGGCAGGAAGCGGGTGAAAATTTCCGGGAACCACATGACCAGCCCCGAAGCCCCGATGATGGCCACGCCCCAGAACACGGCGAAGTAATCGAATTTCTCCCAGTAGGTCCAGCGGTCAAACTGTGGTTTCGGGCCTTTGCCGAAGAACCATTTGTTGTGCGCCACGAAATCCTTCCAGTCCTGCCACGTGGGCATCATCGAGTCCGGCCCGAACAACACGCGCCACAGCCGCTTGAAATAGAATTTGCCGTCCACCGGATTGCGGAGGGTTCCCCTGCCCTTCCACGCCTTGCCGATGAGTGACGCGACATGCAGGCCGAAGTAAAGGAAGGTGACCAGCGCGCCGAACCGGTGCAGTGTGCGCGCCGTGTCCGCGCCGCCGATGATGGCAAAGAGCACCTTGGCCCAGTCGGTGTAATAAAACTTGAGCGGCATGCCGGTGATGACCAGCAGGAGGAAGCTGGTAACGACGAGGAAATGCAGGAACCGTTCGAACGGCACGAACCGCGTGAACCATTCGTCGTCCACCTGGGTCTTGACCTTGGCCTCGCGGAATTTCTTCGAGTCGTGCAAATACAACCAGACGGCGCGCACCAACCACAAGAGGGTGTGCAGTCCGAAGAAGGCGAACGTGCCCAGCAGCAGGCCGGTCATGGCCAGAAAAACGGCGTGGAGCAGCGGATAATGTTTCGCGTCCAGCGGATTGGCGTGCGGCTTGAATTCAGTGAAACCGATGGTGGCACCCGGATGACATTGCTGGCAGGTGGCGAGGATGTTGGTTTTCGACAGGTGCGACGCCGGATTGGACGGCGGCAGCACGTCGTGATGCCCGTGGCAGTCGTAGCAGGCGGCCACGGCCGGGGCGGCGTTCGCCTTGCCGAGCGCCATGGCCTTGCCGTGGTAGGTGTCCCGGTAATGCGCCAGCCGGTCCTCGTGACATTTGCCGCAGCGCTGATCGCTGATGGCCTTGAAGTTGTTCCCCTCCGGCTTCTCAATCTGGTGCGCCGTGTGGCAATCCGTGCAAACCGGGCCGCGCTGGTCGCCCTTGGCCAGCAGTTGGCCGTGGACGCTCTTAAGGTAGGTTTCCTCGATGCCAACGTGGCACTTGCCGCAAGTTTTGGCGACGTTGGCGTGGTTGATGGGCGAGTCGCGATCTACCCCCCGCTTGATGTCATGCACACCGTGGCAGTCGTTGCAGGACGGCGCGACAATCAAACCCATCTTCAGGAGCGCGCGGCCGTGGATGCTTTCCATGTATTGCGACGCGGCCGCCGGAAACTTCATCTGGTATTCCTTCGTCAGCCCCGGATTGCTGTGACACCGGGCGCAGGTTTGCGGGAGGTTCAGCTTGTAAACCGGCGACGTCGGATCTTTCACCGGCATAATGCCATGCGAGCCGTGACAATCCCAGCAATTGGCGGCGCCTGAAGCCCCGAGCTTGTGGCTCAGGCCGTGGATGCTTGTGGCGTAGTCTTTCGCCTCCTTTTCATGGCAGCCGGAGCAGTCAGGCGGCGGCAGTTTGCTCTCATGCACCAGATCCTTGATGCCCGTGTGACAGTCCGTGCAATCGAGCATGGAATGGACGGATTTCTGAAAGGAGTTGGTCGGAAAAAGCAATGGAACGATTTTCCCGTCCACCTTGCGGGTCGTTGATGGATCCAAATGGCAGTCGAGGCAGTCGCTGTTTTTGAATTTCTCCGCGGCGTTCACGGAGAGCAGACCCAGACAAAGACAGACCAATAAAACAACAAACCGGCAGCAGTGTAATATTGGTGGGGCGAGTGTCCCCGCGAGCCGGCTTACGGAAAGGCCGGATCGAGGGGATCTGAATTGAACGCGCCACCTCACCCCGCCCCTCTCCCCCAACTTCGTTGGCGGAGAGGGAGAAAAATGAAACCGGCTCGCGAGTACGCTCGCCCCACCCGAAATGCCGGCCGGCGGGACGCCTGCGCCATGCTCAGGGCAAACCAACGGGCGATGGTTACAAGCCTCCATTATGGCAGTCATAACAGGTCAGGTCATAGTCCCCGCCAGGGTGCTTGAATGGCTGGCCGCTGGGCGCGAGCTGCAGCAGTTCCACGCCGCTGCCCTGCGCCAGGATGGTGTGGCAGGCATTGCAGTCGTTGGCCTTGACGGTCCGGCCGTCTTCGGACTTGTGTTTGCCATCGTGACAGCGGAAGCAGCCGGGCCAGATCATGTGGCCGATGTTGTCCGGATAAACGCTCCAATCGGCCTTCATTTCCGGAAAAAAGTTGTCCCGGTAAATTTGCTGGACCACCGGAATGGCCTGACGGACGCGCGGGTCGTTGGGATAACGTCCGGCGAGGAAGGTGGCGATGCCTTCCCGGGCCTCCGTCCCGGTCTGATATTTTCGGGTAAGGGCGAAAATCGCGTTGGTTTTAATCCAGGGCATGGCCGGGTCAATTTCCTGAAGCGACAGGGCTATATTGACCGCGCTGTCCGGCGACATGTACCGATGGGCGGGGCGGTTGTGACAGTCCATGCAGTCCATTTTGCGAATCTCATACTGGCTGATGTCGTTGGTGAACCTGGGTTCGCGATAGACGGTGACCACGCCCTGCGAATCGGTCACGCGCACCCAGGGAATTTTCTGCCGGCCGGGATCCGTCGCAATATATTCCACGCGGTTGCCCACGGTCATGTGCGCGTGAATGCCGCCCACCGGCCCGTGGGTCGGATCACTGCCGCCCACCTTGATGGACAGCCGGATGGAGTACGGCGAGTTGCTCGCATCGCCCTGGAAATAGTTGAACGTCCGGTCCAGGTTCCCGAAGAATTTTTTCGGCCAGTGGCATTCCTCGCAGGTTTCCTGGGCAGGACGCAGGTTCCGGATCGGCGTCGGAATGGGCCGGGGATATTTGTCAAAGGCGGTGGCATAGAGCTGGTAGGTGCCGGAAAGCTTGGAGCGGACGAACCAGGTGGCGCCCGACCCGATGTGACAATTGGCGCAGGCGACCCGCGCATGGGGCCCGTGTTCGAAGGTCACCAGTTCGGGTTTCATGACCGTGTGGCAGGTTTCGCCGCAGAACTGGACCGACTCGGAGAAATTGTAGGTGTTGTAGCTGCCCACCGCCGAGAGGAAGAGGAAGAACACGGCACCGGCGAGGAAGGCCGCCATCCTCCGGCGGTCGCGGGGACGGGAAAGGTCAACCTGCACCACCGGCAAAAGCCCGACGGCCCCGCCCCGTTTGCGCCGCTCGCGCAGCACCCCAACCAAGGTCAGCAGAAGTCCGAAGATCAGAAAACCCGGCGCGATGATATAGGTGAGGATGCCGAGGTACGGATTGGAGAAGTGCGACACCGCATCCAGCATGAACAGCAGGAAAAAAGAGAACAGGCTGCCGATCACCACGACCAGCCCGGTCAAACTCATCCAGTTTCGCAACAGGGACGGCCGGTAAGGCGGTTTCCCCGTGATCTCGGTGTTCATATCGGTCAGGCGGCCATCGCCGGAACCCCGGCAATGGTCAGTTTGCTGTAGTGGGCGCTGTCCTCAGCACAACATCGGCGATCTTCACCGTACCCTCGGGCTGAGACAGCCGACACCACATGGACATCGGCGGTCATAGACCGCCGCTACAGTACAAAATCCAAAGTGCCAAACCCGGCGATCCGCAAGGACTGCCAGGGTCGCTTATTTCTTGAACGTCCGCATGTAGGCGACGAGCGCCTTGATGTCGTCGTCCGACAGGCTTTCGGCCGGTTTCATGAGGGTCTTGCCATCGGCGTCTTTTAAACCTTCCTTGATGGACTTGAACGCGACGTCATCCTTCAACTCGGCCTGGACCTTCGGGTCCGTGTAGTCCTTGATGCCGAGTTTCTGGCCCATCTTGGTCTGGCCCTTGCCATCTGTGCCGTGGCATTTGGCGCAGTTGCTTTCGTAGTTGGCCTTGGCGTCGCCGGCGAGGGCCGACACGGCAGAAGCCACGAACACCGTCAGTCCGATTGCGAGCAGTTTTTTCATATGCGTTTCCAGTTGCGGTTGTTAATCAATTTCGTGTGGTTTTTCATCAAATTGCGGTTTGATCGGCAGCCCGCCGAATGACCGACCGGATAAACACCAGCCCCCATCCACAATTCAAATTTCGCAACGGCAACGGTAGAGGGCGAAGCCATTTTTCGCAAGGGTTAAACATGGTTAACGTCGTTGAAAAGTGTCGCCGAACACTTTTTTTGATCTAATGGCCACCGGGCCTGACCGCAAAGCTGGTCGGCCATTTCACAAAGGATTTGGTAATATTCGTCCCTGGAAATCCCCAGGACGGCGGCTCCGAACGTTTCGGCGTCATCCGCCGAGGCGAATTCGCCGTAATTCACCAATACCAGTTGATAAAGAACCAGGCCGGGCACGCACTCCAATTGCGTCAGGAAAAACGGATGGACATGCATCGTAAAACCATCTTCCGGACGTTCCCCCTTGGCGACGGGATGCGCGAACTCGCCCGGTTCCAGCGGGCCGGCATCAAAGACAATTTCGCAGGGATACCGCACGCAGGAGCGGTCTTCGAGGATTTGCCGCAACTCCGGCCAGCCGATGTGCGGGCCGTATTTCCCGTGGATCTCGCGGCCGCGGGCAGCCACATGGTCGTTGAGCGACTGGCGGGCGTCGGCGGCGGTGAGTTGGATTGCCATAAGGTGACGGTTCTCAAGGTTTGACCGCGGCGCTCAAAGAGGCGGCAACGGTGGCGGGTTCGGGTTGTTCCTCGTTCGCTTTGGAAAGTTTGCCCTGGAGAATCGGCACGGACATGCGGAGGAAGACCGTGTAGCACAAAAGGCCGAAGGCCCAGATGCCGAAGCAGACCAGGGTTTCGTTGAGCGACGGTGTGTACTCCACCATTTCACCCAAGGGTGTGGGAATAAAGCCGGGGATGACCAATCCCATTCCTTTTTCGATCCAGATGCCGACGATGCACAGCACACAGGTGACGTTGAGCCACTTCAGGCTGCGGCTCACCGGCAGGATGAGCAGCACCATCGCGATCAGGTTGAACACGATGGCCGTCCAGATCCAGGGAACCAAGGCGTGATGGCCGTGCAAGCCAAGATAGAGGTATTTGGATGACGCGATATGCAGGCCGCCTGCGTAAAATTCCGTGAAGATTTCGCACACCAACAGAAACACGTTGATGGTCATGGCAACCTGCACAATACCGCGCAGCGTCATCAGCGCGTGATCCGTAAACATCAGCCGCTCGGCCATCCGCGCCCGGATGATTTTGTTCATTTGGGGCGTCTTCATCAGCTCGCGCAAGGCATCCGCAGGCACGCGCAGCACCTGGGTGGCCTCCTCCGCGACGGCCGTGGCCATGCGCGAGGTTCCGGCAAGGGCGGAAACCTCGCCAAACTGTTCGCCCGGTCCGGAGCTGCGCGTCACGCGGCGGCGGCCGCTTTCTTCCCGCTCGACCACGATGCGCCCTTTCAAAACGAAATAGGCGTCTTTGTCCGTTTCGCCCTGGCGCAACAGGACATCGCCCGCCTCCACTTCCAACACCACCAAACCAGGCAATAGGTTGCGGCGGGTTTCCTTTGAAACCGAGGCGAATTGTGGCAGGTGACGGGTCAACAGCTCCAGATCGTCCAAAGTCGCCGCGCGGCTTGATGCCGCCTTTGCCGCACTGGCCTGCCCCGGACGCCGGGTGATTCCGCCGGCGGGAACGGTGGCTGTGACGCGGCGGACCACCTGGATCGCCAGGATGATCAACGCCGGACCGGCGGTGAAGGCCGACGCGAGAAAGCGCGGGCCGATAATGGCCTGGTTCCAAAACGGCCGGCCACCCAGACCCACGTAGAGAAACGCCGTCACGGTATGAATCGAAATGGCCCA